>DATJHN010000103.1:0-17276 GCA_035493915.1 Bordetella sp. | reverse complement strand
CGACCGCTACAAAACGGGGATGTTGGCGGAGGCCCGCCAAGCACTGGCGCACGAGGATCCGCGCCAGGCCGTGCTCGGTTTTTTCGAATGGACCATCTCGTCCATGACGCGCGGCATGCCCACCAGGGGATGCCTGACCTCCAAAACCGCCATGGAAGAAGACAACGACAGCCCTGAAATCCAGCGCGCGCTGCGCGGCATGGTCGACGACCTGGAAACCGCTGTGCGCGAACGGCTCTCGCGCGATGACGCCGCGGGCCGGCTGGCGCTGTCGCCAGCCGATGCGGCGCGAGCCGTGATCACGTACACGCGCGGCCTCGTGGTGATCGAACGCCTCTATAGCGATACCGACCGCCTGCGCCAAGCCGCCGGCCTGATGCTGCAAATGCTATTCCGCGAGGCGGCCTGAGCCGACGCCGCGTCTGCCTGCGCGGCACGGCGTGGCCCGGCCCGGCAACGCACGGACGGTACACGGAACAGTCGAGCGGTTGAGAAGTTGAGCGGTTGAGCGGTTGAGCGGTTGAGCGGTTGAGCACGGCAAGTATGCCGCCCTGGACAAAAATCCGGTCCAGACTGTATTCTCACTTGTATTCATATCAATACAACCATACAGGAGACAACATGCGGCCCACCCGTCGTGCCATCGCCCTTGCCATCGCGGCACTCGCCGCCAGCGTCCATGCCCTGCCGGCACTGGCGCAGCAAACGCCCCCCATCAAGCTCGTCGTCGGCGCGCCTCCCGGCGGCACCACCGACACGGTCGCGCGCAGCGTCGCCACCACCATGGGCAAGGAACTGGGACGCACCGTCATCGTCGAAAACCGGCCCGGCGCCGGCGGCAATATCGCCTCGGACTACGTCGCCAAGAGCCCCGCCGACGGCAACACGCTGCTGGTCAGCTTCAACAGCTTTTCCATCAACGCCAGCCTGTACAAGAATCTGCCCTTCGATCCGCGCAAGGACTTCACGCCCGTCAGCATGCTGGCCAGCGTGCCCAGCGTGCTGGTCACCCGCAAGAATTTCCCCGCCAAGGACATGGCCGAGCTGATCAACCTGGCCAAGGCGAATCCCGGCAAATACACCATGGCCCTGGGCGGCATCGGGTCGTCCCTGCACATGGCCGGCGAACGCATGAAAATGATGGCGGGCCTGAACATCATCAATGTCCCCTACAAAGGCACGACGCCGGCGGTCACCGATTTGCTGGGCGGCCAGGTGGACATGATGTTCGGCAGCACGTTGAACGTCATCCCTCACGTCAAGAGCGGCGCCCTGAAGGCCATGGGTGTCACCAGCAACAAGCCGCTGGAGTCGCTGCCCGGCGTGCCCCCGATCAGCGATACCATCAAGGGCTTCGAGTCCAACGCGTGGTTCGCGCTGTTCGGCCCGGCCAATCTGCCGGCCGATACGCTGGCCAAACTGAACGCGGCCGCGCGCGCAGCGGTCGCGGCGCCGGATTTCCGCCGCCTGCTGGAACGGGAATCCGCGTCGGCGGTCAGCAGCACGCCGGATGAACTGAAGAAATTCGTCAACGAGGACATCGACCGCTACGCCGAAGTCGTGAAATTCACGGGCGCCACGGTCGAATAAAACCGACGCGCCCTGCGCGCGCGTGGATACCTGGCACCTGCAATGAACAGTCCGCTGCCGCTTTATCACAAGGTCTATCTGCTGCTGCGCCAGCGCCTGCTGGACGGCGTGTACGACACCGGCGAACCCTTGCCCGGCGAAAACGCGCTGGCGCAGGAATACGGTGTATCGCGCCTGACCGTGCGGCGGGCGCTGGACACGCTGTCCTCGGAAGGACTGGTGTCGCGGCGCCAGGGCCGCGGCACCTTCGCCCAGGCGCCGTCCCAGCTGTCGGCGCCGCAGCAGGGCGCCACGGTCGATGCGCTGATGGCCCATCTGGCGCGCATGGGTATGCGCACGCAGGTCAAGCTGCTGGACCTGTCGGTGGAGCCTGCTCACGCCGCCGTCGCCACGCGCCTGGAAGTGGCCGCGGGCTCGCCGGTGCATCGTTCACTGCGCGTGCGCAGTCATCAGGGCGAACCGTTCTCGTACCTGCTGACCTACGTACCGGACATCATCGGCCGCCGTATCTCCAAAAAAGCGCTGGGTAGCAAGCCCCTGTTGCAGATCTTCGGCGAGCTGGGAATCCGCGTGTCGGGCGCCGAACAGAGCATCAGCGCCGTCCTGGCGGACCCGGCTGCCGCGGAAGCCCTGGAAGTGCCGGTGGCATCCGCGCTGCTGAACATACGCCGCCTGGTGCGCGACACCGCCGGACGGCCGGTCGAATACCTGGACGCACGCTATCGCCCCGACCGTTTCGAATACCGCCTGGATATGGCGGCTCACGAAACCTCGGGCGCGCCGGTCTGGCTGCCGGCCGGCCCAGTCGCATCGTGATACCCCTGACATCGAAGAGGCCCCATATGCCTTCCCAGACCCTGGCCCAGAAGCTGCTTGCCGCCGCCAGCGGGCGCGATGCCGTCGCGCCCGGCGACATCGTCACCTGCCGCGTCGACCTGGCCATGTTCCACGACTCCAGCGGCCCGCGCCGCCTAAAGCCGATGCTGGAAGCCCTGGGCACCGGCATCTGGGACCGCGACAAGGTGGTGCTGGTCATGGACCACTACGTGCCCGAGGCCGACGACGAATCGCGCAAGATTGTGCGCATCGCGCGCGATTGGGCGGCGGAACAGGCACTGCCCCACGTCTACGACTCCCTGGGCATCTGCCACGTCGTGGTTCCCGAACACGGCCATATCCGTCCCGGCATGCTGTGTGTCGGCGGTGATTCGCATTCGCCCACCGGCGGCGCATTCGGCGCCTATATGTTCGGCGTGGGCAGCACCGAAATGCTGGGCGTGGTCGCCAGCGGCGAAATCTGGGTCCAGGTACCGCGCACGCTGATGATGCGGTGGGACGGCATCCTTGCGCCCGGCGTGACCGCCAAGGACATGATGCTGCACATGATCGGCCGCTTCGGCATGAACGGCGGCCGCTACCAGGCCGTGGAATTCTGCGGCGAAGCCGTGCGCGCCCTGTCCATGCAGGAACGCATGACGCTGTCGAACATGTCGGCGGAGATCGGTTCGCAGGTAGGCCTGGTCGCGCCGGACGCCAAGACCGCCGCCTACCTGAAACAGGCCGGCGTCACGTACGGCGTGGATATCGACCGCTGGCAATCGGATCCGGACGCGGACGCCGAACGTTATGCCTTTGACGCAGCCTCGCTGGCGCCGCATATCGCCGCGCCGCACAGTCCCGCCAATTCGCGCCCGGTCACGGAATACGACGCCACGCCCATGCAGGTGGCCTACATCGGCGCCTGTACCGGCGCCAAGCTGGAAGACCTGCGCGCCGCCGCCAGCATACTGCGGCACCGGCACATCGCCGCGGGCATGTCGTTGATGGTCGCGCCCGCCAGCGTACGGGACCAGCGCCAGGCCGAAAGCGAAGGCGTGATGGCCGCGCTGGTGGATGCCGGCGCCACGGTGCTGCCAAATTCCTGCGGCGCCTGTTCCGGTTACGGCGGCTCCATCCCCGAAGGCGCCAACGTCATCGCCACCACGGCGCGCAATTTCCAGGGGCGCATGGGCGCGCGCACGGCGCAGGTCTATCTGGCCTCGCCCTACACCGTGGCCGCCGCCGCCGTGGCCGGACACATCGTCGACCCTCGGGAGATGCTGCAATGAATAACCATCGCGCCTGGCGCCTGGACGCCGACATCGATACCGACCAGCTCGCGCCCGGTGCCTATATGAAGTTCGGCATCGACGAAATCGCGCGCCACTGCCTGGAACGCGTGCGTCCGGAGTTCGCCGCCAGCGTGCGGCCGGGCGACGTGATCGTGGCCGGTTCCAACTTCGGCATCGGGTCCTCGCGCGAACAGGCCGCGGCGGCACTGGTAACGCTGGGCCTGCGCGCCGTGATCGCGCCCAGCTTCAGCGGCCTGTATTTCCGCAACGCCTTCAACGTCGGCCTGCTGCTGCTGACCTGCCGCGACGCCGAGGCCATCCAGGAAGGCGAATCCATCGCCATCGATCTGGACGCCGGCCGCATCGTACGTGCCGACGGCAGCGTGCTGGCCTGTGAACCCATCCCGGATTTCCTGCAAGACATGGTGGATGCCGGCGGCCTGCTCAATCTTTTGAAGCGCAGGCTGGCCGACGGCACCCTCAAACCCAACCCGATGAGGGCGTGATGCCGAATACCCTGAAACAGAAACTCGCCGCCGGCCAGACCGTACTTGCGCCCGGCATCTACGACGCGCTGTCGGCGCTAATCGCCGAACAGGCGGGCTTCGATGCGCTGTACCTGTCGGGCGCGTCGATCGCCTATACCCGCCTGGGACGTTCCGACGTCGGCTTGACCACCTATACCGAAGTCGAACAAACGCTGTCGCGCATCACCGAGCGCGTCAGCTGCCCCGTCATCGTCGACGGCGACACCGGCTTCGGCAATGCCCTGAACATGCAGCGCACGGTACGCGGCTTCGAACGCGCGGGCGCGGCGATGATACAGCTGGAAGACCAGGGCTTTCCCAAACGCTGCGGCCACTTGAACGGCAAAAGCGTCGTGCCCGCCGCGGAGATGTGCGGCAAGCTGCGCGCGGCGCTGGATGCGCGCGCCAGCACCGATACCCTGATCCTGGCGCGCACCGACGCGATCGCCGTCGAAGGACTGGATGCCGCGCTGGATCGCGCGGAGCAATACCTGGAATGCGGCGTCGACGCGCTCTTCATCGAAGCCCTGCGCACCGACGAACAAATGGAGGCCGCCTGCAAGCGTTTCGGCAAGCGCATTCCGCTGCTGGCCAACATGGTGGAAGGCGGCATGACGCCGGTGAAAAGCGCCACCGAACTCGCCGCCAAGGGCTTTGCCATCGTCATCTTTCCGGGAGGCACGGCGCGCGCCGTGTCGCACATGCTGCAACGCTATTACGGCAGCCTGCACGAACACGGCACCACCGCGCCGTGGCGCGAATCCATGCTGGACTTCGATCAGCTCAATGCGCTGATCGGCACGCCCGAGCTGCTGGCGCTGGGCAAGAAGTACGAATAGCGCACGCTCTGCGTACCAGAAGCCGGAGTGGCCCGATCTAGGCTTTTTCCTCGATCGCATCGACGCGATCCGGATAAAAAGCCAGGTGACCGGCGATCTGCGCCACCGCGGGATGCGGCGCTTCATACGTCCACACCGCGTTGTCCGCGCGGGACCCGCCGTCCGGAATGCTGTAGTACGCGCAATCGCCTTTGTAGGGGCAATACGTGGCGTGATCGGTGCGCTGCAGCCGGGTCATGTCGGCGTCCTTGCGCGGGATGTAATGCACCGCCGGATAGTGCGCCTCGCGCAGGGTCAGGGCCTCGCGCGTATCGGCGATCACGCGTCCGCCCAGCGTCACGACGACGCGCTTCGGATTGTGTTCGATGATGATTGGATGATCGGGTCCGGGTATTTTTACGGGCTTCATAGCGGTTCTTCCTTTGCGCGGCGCGCATAAAGTCGACGACTGGAGTGTGCATCCTGCTTGCGTGGCAACCGTGCCCGCGCAAGCGTAAAAATTCTTGTGGCCCGATTCGGCCACGAATCATTCGCGTGCCCTGGGGAACGGATCATCCGCGGCTCCGCATACGGGAAACATACTTTTTCATTTAAGGCCCCGCGCGCTTGTCCACGCAGTTGCACCTCGATACCCTGATATATGCGAGCAGGGCGATCCGGTTTTCCACCCCCTTCCATCGTACGGCCTGACAAGGCCATCCTGCGGCAATTCCACGACAACGACAGGAGAATCGATGGCGATATCCACAGCCAGCCACCATCCACCCAAACAGATATTGAACCGCGCGATCACCGCATCGGCCATCGGCAATGCCACGGAATGGTTCGATTACGGTATCTATGCCTATGGCGTGTCATATATTTCCGCGGCCTTCTTCCCGGGCGATACGCGGCAGGCCACGCTGTTCGCGCTGGCCACCTTCGCCATCTCGTTCCTGGTGCGCCCATTCGGCGGTTTGTTCTGGGGCCCGCTGGGCGACCGTCTCGGCCGCAAGTCCGTATTGGCGCTGACGATCCTGCTGATGTCCGGCGCCACGGTATGCATCGGCCTGATCCCATCTCATGAAACGATAGGGCTGTGGGCGCCGGCCCTGCTGATCCTGCTGCGCCTGGTACAAGGTTTTTCCACCGGCGGCGAATACGGCGGCGCCGCCACTTTCATGGCGGAATACGCGCCGGACAAGAAGCGCGGGTTCTGCGGCAGCTTCCTGGAACTCGGCACCCTGGGCGGGTTTTCGCTGGGTGCGCTGTTGATGCTGGGTTTTTCCGTGGCGCTCGACGACGCGGCCATGCATGCCTGGGGCTGGCGCATTCCTTTCTTCCTGGCCTTGCCCATGGGCCTGGTCGGCATGTACCTGCGATCGCGCATGAAGGAAACGCCCGTCTTCCGCGAAGCCGAGGAAGCACTGAACGAAAATGTCGAACAGGAAGCCAAGGGCAGCGTCAAGGAAGTATGCACCGACTACAAGGGACAGGTGCTGGCCCTGGCCGGACTGGTTGTCGCGCTGAACGTCGTCAACTACACGCTGCTCAGTTTTTCACCCACATACTTCGCCAACCAGCTGGGCCTGAGCACGCAGGAAGCGCTGATCGTTCCGATCATCGGCATGCTGTTCATGATGGTGCTGCTGCCGTTCATCGGCCGGCTGTCCGACAGGATAGGGCGCAAGCCCGTATGGTGGGCGTCGCTGATCGGCCTGTTCGTGCTGGCGATCCCGATGTTCCAGCTGATGGCGACCGGCCTGGCCGGCGCGATCATCGGCTACGCGGTACTGGGCCTGTTGTACGCGCCGCAGCTGGCCACCATCTCGGCGACCTTTCCGGCCATGTTTCCGACGCAGGTGCGCTTTGCCGGCTTCGCCATCGCCTACAACGTATCGACCTCGCTGTTCGGCGGCACGGCGCCAGCGGTAAACGACTGGCTGATCGCCCAAACGGGCAACAGCATGGTGCCCGCGTACTACATGATGGGCGCCTGCGTGATCGGCGCGCTGGCATTGCGGCACGTGGTGGAAACCGCCGGCCATTCCCTGCGCGGCTCCAAAATCCCCGGCACCCGCGCATCCGTGCAGGAAGTGCGCAAGCTGGACGCGCAAGGGGCCGGCGGCGAATAGCAGGTGCTCGCGCGAATGTGGTGGTCAGGTCACAGAAAGAAAGTGATGCGGCTGCGATGCCGCCTAGGGGCCTTCCGCAAAGCTGTCCACAAGCTTAAAAAGCCGCGGAAACGCAGGCGCTTTCGCACATGATTGCCACACAACCGCGACGTCGAAGTTAAAACATTGACATAAATTTGTAGAGGGACGGATGTATCTGATATAAGTCCCTGGGTCCGGCCCGGCGAAACAAACGCTTCAGAAATACGACGCAAAAAGCTGTTCGCCGCCGGCTTCCAGGGAGAGGCAAATGACGCAAGAGCGAGAACCGCGCAGGCGTTTCCTGCAGCAGGTCTTGGCAATCGTACCCGCATCGACACTGGCCACCGGCGCTGCGCTAAGCCAGACAGGCTGTACCAACGAGCCGGCGCGCACCTCGGCAGCGGCCGCCCCGCTTCCCTCCAAACCCTACACCCCCACGTATTTCACCGAAGCGGAATGGAAATTCATCCATGCATCGGTGGACCATCTGATTCCCTCCGACGAATACGGCGCCGGCGCCATCGAGACTGGCGTACCCGAATTCATCGACCGTCAAATGGAAACGCCTTGGGGCCACGGCCAGCTCTGGTACATGCAGGGGCCGTTCCATCCCGACGCCGTGCCCGAACTCGGCTATCAGATCAACCAGACACCGCGCGACGTCTATCGCCATGGCATCGCAGCATGCGACGCGTGGTGCGCGAAGCAGCACGGCAAGGTCTACGCCGATCTGGACAAGGCCCTGCAGGAACAGATCCTGAAGGACCTGGACTCGGGAAAGATCGTTTTCGATGCCGTGCCTTCCAAGACCTTCTTCGGCTTCCTGCTTTCGAACACCAAGGAAGGCTATCTTGCCGATCCCATCTACGGCGGCAACAGGCACATGGCCGGCTGGAAGATGGTCGGCTTCCCGGGCGCCCGCGCGGACTACATCGATTGGGCCGACCAGCCCAATGCCAAGTACCCCTACGGACCGGTGTCCATCTCCGGCGAAAAGGGCTGAGCCATGACGATCAAGCGAGACAAGGTCGATGTCGTCCTGGTCGGTTTCGGCTGGACAGGCGCGATCCTGGGGCAGGAGCTGACCGATGCGGGACTGAACGTACTGGCGCTGGAGCGCGGCGCCATGCGCGATACGCCCACCGATGCGCAATACCCCAAGGTTATCGATGAACTGGCTTATTCGGTACGCGGCAAGCTGTACCAGGAGCTGGCCAAGGAAACCGTGACCATCCGCCACGGCGTGAACGACCTGGCGGTGCCATACCGGCAGCACGGGTCCTTTCTGCTGGGTAACGGCGTGGGCGGTGCTGGCTTTCACTGGAACGGCATGCACTATCGCG
Organism: Bordetella sp.; assembly: GCA_035493915.1. Classification (GTDB taxonomy): domain Bacteria; phylum Pseudomonadota; class Gammaproteobacteria; order Burkholderiales; family Burkholderiaceae_B; genus Bordetella_C. The sequence continues at coordinate 8,731 of DATJHN010000103.1, read as the reverse complement.
CGCTGCCCGAAGAACTGCAACTGCGTACGCGCTACGAGGAACGCTACGGCAAGAAGTTCATTCCGGAGAACATGACCATCCAGGATTTCGGCGTGACTTACGACGAACTGGAGCCGTTCTTCGATCAATTCGAATATGTCTGCGGCACATCGGGCAAGGCGGGCAACCTGCAAGGCAGGATCGTGGCAGGCGGTAATCCGCGCGAAGGCGCGCGCAGCCGTGAATATCCCGTGCCGCCGCTGCAGACCACCTACGGCGCCCAGCTGTTCGAAAAAGCCGCGCGCGAAGTCGGCTTCAATCCCTATCCGGCGCCGGCCGCCAATGCGTCGCAGCCCTACACCAATCCCTACGGCGTACGCCTCGGCCCCTGCAATTTCTGCGGCTTCTGCGAAAACTACGGGTGCTACATGTACTCGAAGGCATCGCCGCAGACCACTATCCTGCCGGTGCTGCTGAAAAAATCCAATTTCGAATTGCGCACGCACTCACACGTGCTCAAGGTCAACCTGGATGGCAGCGGCAAGAAAGCAACCGGCGTCACCTACATCGACGCGCAGGGCCGCGAAATCGAGCAGCCCGCCGACCTGGTGATCCTGACCGCATACCAGATGCACAACGTGCGCCTGCTGTTGCTGTCCGGCATCGGCAAGCCCTATGACCCCACAACCGGCGAAGGCGTGGTGGGCAAAAACTACGCCTATCAAATGAACGGCAGCGTCAGCGTGCTGCTGCCCAAAGGCACGCAGCTGAATCCCTTCGTCGGCACCGGCGCGGGCGGCGTCGCGATGGACGACCTGAATGGCGACCAGTTCGACCATGGTCCGCTGGGCTTCGTCGGTGGCGCCTGCGTACGCCACATCCGCACCGGCGGCCGTCCGATCGGACAGGCCGCCACGGTTCCGGGCACGCCGCGCTGGGGCAGTGCCTGGAAGGCCGGCGTGCAGGACGCCTATCAGCGTTACCTGAACATCGGCATCTCCGGCTCGGTAATGTCCTACCGCGACGCCTATCTGTCGCTGGACCCGACCTACAAGGACATCTACGGCCAGCCGCTGCTGCGCATGACTTTCGATTGGCACGACAACGAGTTCGACATGCTTGGGTATATGGGCAAGCGCGTGGATGAAGTCGCCAAGGCCATGAACCCGGAAAAACACTTCGTCGCCGTGCGCAAGAAGGGCTCGCACTACGACACGCGTCTTTACCAGACCACGCACAACACGGGCGGCGCCATCATGGGCAGCAATCCGAAGCAAAGCGTGGTCAACCGATATCTGCAGAGCTGGGATGTGTCGAACGTGTTCGTCATGGGCGCCTGCCTGTTCCCGCAGAACATGGGCTACAACCCGACGGGCCTGGTCGCCGGACTGGCGTATTGGTCGGCGCACCACATCCGCGAGCAGTATCTGAAGAATCCCGGCCCGCTGGTCCAGGCATAGGAGACGAGATGAGATACCCTCACGCGGCACCTGCTTCGTCGGCTTCAAAAAGATCTCCGTTTCTCATCGCCGCAACCCTGGCAATGGCGGTGAGCAGCGCCTGGGCGCAAACGCCCGCCGGCAGCGCCGACGCGCAATTGATCAAGCAGGGCGAATACCTGTCGCGCGCGGCGGACTGCGTGGCCTGCCATACCGCCGCCAACGGCAAACCCTACGCCGGCGGGCTGCCCTTCGAGACGCCCGTCGGCACGGTCTACTCCACCAACATCACGCCGGACAAGCAGACCGGTATCGGCAACTACAGCTACGAAGACTTCGACCGCGCCGTACGCCACGGCGTGGGCAAGGACGTCGGCAGCCTGTACCCCGCCATGCCCTACACGGCCTATGCCAACATCCAGCCGGCCGACGTCAAGGCGCTGTATGCCTACTTCATGCATGGGGTGCAGCCGGTCAGGCAGCAGAACAAGGATGCGGAGATTCCCTGGCCGCTGTCGATGCGCTGGCCCCTGGGCTTGTGGCGTGCCATGTTCGCGCCGAGCGCGGTGGGCGAAGGCGCCAGCCAGCCGGCGATGGCCGGCGATGCCGAAGTCCTGCGCGGACGCTATCTGGTCGAAGGGCTCGGCCACTGCGGCGCCTGCCATACCCCGCGCGGATTCGCTCTTCAGGAAAAGGCGGTCACCAATGCCGACGGCAGCGCGTTCCTGTCAGGCGCGGTGGTGGAAGGCTGGCTGGCCAAGGACCTGCGCGGCGACCTTAACAGCGGCCTGGGCAGTTGGAGCAAGGCGGACATCGTCGCCTTCCTGAAGAGCGGACGCAACGCGCATTCCGCCGCCTTCGGCGGCATGGCGCAAGTCGTCGAGGACAGCACCCAGCATTTGACGGACGACGATCTGAACGCCATTGCGGCCTACCTGAAGGCCCTGCCGCCGGCGGATGGCGACGGCGCGGCCAAACAGGCGTACAGCGACACGACCGGCCAGGCGCTGCGCAAGGGTAGCGACAAGAGCGACGGCGCAATGACCTTCCTGAACAACTGCGCGGCCTGCCACCGCAGCAGCGGCAAAGGTTATGCGCAGACCTTTCCGCAGCTGGCGCAAAGCTCGACCGTGTTAAGCAAGGATCCCGCCTCGCTCATTCACATTGTGCTAAAGGGCGCGCAGATGCCCTGGACGAAATCGGCGCCCACGCAGTACGCCATGCCGGGCTTCGATTACCGCCTGACCGACCAGGAAGTCGCCGACGTGGTGACCTTCGTGCGCAACAGCTGGGGCAACCAGGCTCCCGCCGTCACCGCTCGCCAGGTCGCCACGGTACGCAAGGACGTCGGCGCGGTGGCAGCACCGGCCAGGTAGGCCGCAAGGCCGGCGACCGTCTGGCGCGGCGTAAAGCCGCACCCTTTTGGTTCGACCGGCAAATCTGTCCGAATAACCGAACGGGGCGATTCCGCATGCAACAGATGATTCCGTAGGCGGTCGCACTCCAGCAATGGAAAGCTACGGGGTCGGTGCGGTTCCAGCGGCGCCCGGATCCGCGGGCTTGGCTTGTCCGGACGCAGGCACGTCGGGCGCGGGACTCGCCGTGCCGGGGGTATCGGACGATTGCTTGCCTTCCGTACTTGGCGCGGGAGAAGTGGCACCAGGACTCTGCGAGCTCGCAGGCGTCGATGCCGCTGGAGTGGAGGACGCTCCTGATGACGGCGCGGGGGGAGAGGATGCTGGCGCGGCAGGGGCCTTCGCATCAGGGGACGCCTTCGCATCAGGGGACGTTTTCGTATCTGCCGGCGTCTTGGCCGCCGCTCCGCCCGTCCCCTTGCTCTCCGGCAAATACCGCTGCAGCAGATCGAAGAAGCCGTCATAGAAAGACGACGCCGAGATCGTCTCGCTGCTGACCTTGGCCAGCGAGTCGTCGTACGAGCCGAACGGCATCGAGACCGAACCCAGCACGCTCAGCCCCACACCCGCCGAGCTACCGGTCTTCTTGATGATGTACCGATCCTGAACCGCGTTCACGAACACCGTTGTATTGGCGGTCGACGACTGGTGATCAGACGTGCACACCACGTGGAAGGAAATCACCTGGTGCTGCTTTTCATCTTCCTGCACCTGGAAGTTCTTTTGTCCGTCAACGCCGTCGGTCTGCGCCTTGCCTATCGTATAGCCCTGGCTCAGCAACGCCCGCCGCGCGGCCTCGCAGGTCGCGGCGTCGGAGGCCTGATAGGAGCGTGAATAGGTATTCGTATCCTTGAACGTCTCGGGATACGCCTGCTTGGGTGGGCTCGAACAACCGGCCAGCACCAGGCAGCCCGCCGCGACCGCAAGCAGGGTGGGTCCGGCAAAAGGCCGCGCCGCTTCGCGCTGGCGCTGCCTGCCACCGGCAACAGGCTGCCGAGACGCAGCCGGTCCCGCGAGACGGGCGTCGGAACAGGGATCAGGATTCGAAAACCGCTTGTTTGCCATCGGTACGTCGCCATTTCGTGAACAGATCCACCTGGCCGATCCTTTGGAAGCTCACTGAGCCGTGTCGGACCGGAAAGACTATTCCTCAGGGTAACGTCGATACTCCCTGACTGGCGGCCAGGCAGCGTTTCACATGTTTCGCGCGGTAATGCCGTCCGCCCGGCTATGGCGATTTCGCCTCATTCACAGAAAAATTCGTGACAGCGCAAATACTTACATATATTTACGGGAGATAATAAGAACCCTGACTGGGCAATTCGACCGGGCGCCCCGTCCCAGTGCCTGCCTGACCGTAGACGCCACCCCACCGCCTAACCGTAAGCAGCCCACAGCTACCAAACGCCAGGAATTCATGTTCAGCCCAGTTGCCCTGTATGTAATCGGCATCATGTCCGGCGCGGTTAGCGCCGCGGTGCTGGGCTCACTGTGGAATTCCAGGATCCCGGGGCTGTTTCGCTGGATCGGCGCGCACTCGCTGATCGTGGTGTCGATGTTCGTACTGGCCTTGAATAGCACCTCGCCGCCGCCCCTGACCGTCGTCGTCGGCAGCACACTTTTCGTCAGCGCCGGATTTCTCGTACTGCAAGGGTATCGCCTGTTCTTCAGGCTGCCCGCCGTGCGGTTTTATGAGCTCGCCGCCTACGCCGTGACGGTGGCAGCCCTGATTTACTTCAGCTATGTAACGCCCAGCATCAACGCCCGGATCGTGGCCACCTCTACATTCCTGGGTTATGTACGCATGGCGGTAGGCTGGACCGCATACACCCACCGGCCGCGCCATCGGCCGGCATACAGCTATTTTTTTGTCACGGCCGTCGCCGCGCTGGGCGGCCTGGTCCATGTTGTCCGCGCGCTTTCCGTCGTCCTGGGCATCGAAAACCACACGCAGTTTTTCGACTCCAGCCCGGCGAACATCGCATTCATCGCGATGGGCATCGTCACCCTGCCATGCCTGGCGATCGGCGCGGTCATGCTGGCCTACGACCGCATGGCGGAACGAATGGAGCGCATTGCCACCATCGATGAACTGACCAGTGCCCTGACGCGGCGCGCATTCATGGCGCAGGCGGAATTGCAGCTGGAACGCGCCCAGCGCAGCCAGTCCCGTTTCGCCGTCGCCATTCTGGACATCGACCACTTCAAGGGCATCAACGACGCCTACGGACACGCGGCGGGAGACCTGGCCTTGTCGTATTTCGCTTCCCTCGTGTCGCAGCACATCCGCAAGGGCGACATCTTCGGCCGCCTGGGCGGCGAAGAATTCGCCATCCTGTTTCCCACGACGCGCCGGGCCGAGGCCGACGCGCTGGTCAACCGGCTGCGCGTACGGGTCGCCGCGTCCACCTTGGCGGCACCGTGCGGCGAGATATCCTGCACGTTCAGCGCCGGTGTCGACGAATACCAGATGGATGACACCCTGGCGAACCTGATGGCACGTGCCGATGCGGCGCTGTACTCCGCCAAGGCGATGGGAAGAAACCTGGTTGTTTCGGCAATTCCGACCGAAGATCAGGCGGTCGGGTTGCTCGGAAAGTCCTAGCGCGGGCCGGAAGTCCCTTTGTCCCTTTACCGGGATGACACGATCAAGCCACTTCAATCGTTGGAGCGGCACGGTTTCAGGATGTAGCGAACTTCCGCCTGGGATCGTTCGTCCTTCGTTGATACCATGGCCATGCGTCTATCCCAATTCAGGAGAGCGATATGGTCAGCAAGAACACGATTTGCCTCTGGTATGACGGCACCGCGTTGGATGCCGCCACGTTCTACGCCAAGACTTTCCACGACAGTTCGGTACAAGCGGTCCACCACGCGCCCGGCGACTATCCCGCGGGCAAGCAGGGCGACGTCCTGACGGTCGAGTTCACGGTAATGGGCATCCCTTGTCTCGGCCTGAACGGCGGCCCGGAAGTCAAGCACAGTGTGGCGTTCTCATTTCAGGTCGCGACCGACGATCAGGCCGAAACGGACCGGTTATGGAACGCGATTGTCGAAAATGGCGGCCGGGAAAACGCGTGCGGCTGGTGCCAGGACAAGTGGGGACTGTCGTGGCAGATCACGCCGCGCGCACTGACGGCCGCGGTAACCGATCCCGACCGGGCCGCGGCAAAGCGCGCGTTCGACGCCATGATGCAGATGCGCAAGATCGATATCGCCAAGATCGAAGCGGCGCGCCGCGGCTGATGATTGAATTCACGGGTCGACGATCCCAAGCGCGGGCTTTCCTTGATGATCCCCGTCGACGATAAGACGGACACCGGTGAAGCTGGGCAAATTAAGCGACGGTTGCATCCAACTCCAGTGCGGACCTCAGTAAACTTTCCCGTAGCGCCATGTGGTCGGCATGACTTCCCGGGGCCGTGGAAGCCGCTTCGGGACTGCCCGCGTAGCGCAGCTGCCTGGTGCCGATCAGGGTCGCCATGCGCGGCGCGGCAAAGGTCCAGGCTCCCTGGTTCTGGGCTTCTTCCTGGCACCACACGATGGTCCCCGCATTCGGATAGCGGTTCAGTTCCGCTTGCAGTTCGGCCACGGGAAACGGGTACAGCTGTTCAACGCGAACCAGCGCCACGGTATCCAGGCCCAGCGTTTTGCGCCGCTCCGCAAGGTCGAAGTACACCTTGCCGGTGCAGACGATCACCTGGCGTATGGCCGCGGGGTCGGCATGCACGATGTCGCCGATGACTGGCCTGAACGCGCCCTGCGCAAGGTCACGCAGGCTGCTGGTGGCCGCGGGATGGCGCAGCAGCGATTTCGGCGTCATCAGCACCAGCGGCTTTTTCTCTTGCAGCAATGCCTGCGCCCTTAGCAAGTGAAACAGCTGTGCCGGTTCCGTCGGCTGGCACACCCGCAGGTTTTCCTGGGCGCAAAGCTGCAGATAGCGTTCCAGGCGAGCCGAAGCGTGCTCCGGACCCTGGCCCTCCTGGCCATGAGGCAGCAACATGACCAGTCCGCTGCGCTGCCCCCACTTGGCTTCGCCGGCTGAAATGAACTGGTCGATGACCACTTGCGCGCCATTCGCGAAATCCCCGAACTGTGCTTCCCACAACACCAGCGCTTCCGGCCGCGTCACGGAGTAGCCGTACTCGAAGGCCAGCACCGCCGCTTCGGACAGCACGGAATTGATGGCCTGAAAGCGGCCTTGCGGGGAGGCGATATGTTCGAGCGGAACGTAAGTCCCTTCCGAGCGCCGTGTCCGGCCCTGGTCATGCAGCACCGCATGCCGGTGGCTGAAGGTCCCGCGCTCCGAATCCTGTCCCGCCAGGCGCACATCGACGCCGTCCGCGAGCAAGGACGCGAACGCCAGATGTTCGCCCATGCCCCAATCGAGCGGGCGGGTGCCCGCGGCCATGTCGCGCCGGCTGTCCAGGACCTTGGCGACCAGCGGGTGCAGGGACAGCGAAGCGGGAACGTCCACGATCCGGCCGGCCAGGTCCCGGATACTTTCGGGCGCCGGCGGGGTGTAAGGCTGGCTGGATGGCTGGGCGGGTGAGTGCGCGGATGGCTCGGCGGATGAATGCTCGGATGAATGCTCGGATGGGTGCGCGGATGGGTGCTCGGAAACCTGATGCGGGCTCGACGCGGCGTCGCGCGCGCTATCCAGCGCGGCGCGGTAGACCCGCAACAATTCGTCCGCTTCGCCATCGCGCAGCACATGGTCGCGCTGAAGGCGTTTCGCGTACAGGCTGCGAACGCCAGGGTGCGCGGCAATCGCCCGATACATCAGCGGTTGCGTGATCATGGGCGTATCCTGTTCCTGATGGCCATGCCTGCGGAAACAGACCAGCTCGATGAACACGCTGCGGCCAAACGTGGTCCGGTATTCCAGCGCCAGCTGGGCCGCCAGCACCACGGCCTCGGGGTCATCGCCATTCACGTGCAGCACGGGCGCCTCGATCATCTTGGCGATATCCGTGCAGAAGTAGGAAGAGCGCGTGTCGCGCGTATCGGACGTGGTGAACCCGACCTGGTTGTTAAGGACCACGTGCACGGTCCCGCCCGTCGTATGGCCACGGACGTAGCTCATGTTCAGCGTTTCGCTGACTATCCCCTGGCCGACGATAGCCGCATCGCCATGGATCTCCACGGGCAGCACCGAACTTGCCGGCGCGCGGCGCTGCTCGGCCTTGGCGCGCGCGATGCCCTGGACCACGGGATTCACGAACTCAAGATGGGATGCGTTATAGGCCAGCACCACTTCGATGACACCGGCATCGGTCTTGACCGTGCCTGTATAGCCCTTGTGGTATTTGACGTCGCCGGCCAGCAGGTCCTCATCCGTCTGTCCTTCGAATTCCCGGAACAGGGCCCGGGCCGGCTTCTCCGCGACGTTCAGCAGGACATTCAAGCGCCCGCGATGGGCCATTCCCATCACCACGTTGCTGATGCCGTGCGCGGCGCCGCCACGTACCAGCTCGTCGAGCAGAGGAATAAGGGACTCTCCGCCTTCCAGGGAAAAGCGCTTCTGCCCCACGTAGCGCGTATGCAGATAGGTCTCCAGGCCTTCGGCGACCGTCAGGCGCTCCAGGATCCGCCGCTTGGCGTCCGCCGAAAAAGACGGTTTCGCCCGCGTCGATTCCAGGCGCTGCTGCCACCACAAGCGCTGCTCTTCGCTGGCCAGGTGCATGAATTCGGAAGCCAGGGTACCGCAATAGGTCTCTTGCAGCGCGCCATGCAGCTCGGCCAATGTAGCGTCACGCTGCCAGAAGGACACGCCTTCCATGCTGAACCGGGTCGCCAGATCGGTCTCGCCCAGCCCGTAGTAAGCGGGCGACAAGGCCGGTATCGACGGCAGCGGGGTCCACTGCAAGGGATCGAGCGACGCCCGCCGCGCACCCA
>DATJHN010000102.1:0-5332 GCA_035493915.1 Bordetella sp. | reverse complement strand
CTTGACCAGCAGGCCCGCCTCGCCGGGCGCGTTCAGGTTCAGGTCCAGGATGTCCACGCCCTGCGCCATCATGCGCGTGAGCAGCGGCGTGAATTCCTTGGAGCCGCGCTCATAGCTTTCCGACCACACGGTGTAGCCGTTATCCTTGTAGGTCTGGCCCAGGGTGGGCATCACCACCTGGCCGGTGGCATCGTTCGGGACGATCAGCGCGACCTTCTTCACCTGCGGATGCGTTTCCTTCAGCCATTTCACCATGGCGGGGCCGAATTCGACGTTGCTGTTCATCGAACGGAAGTTGTAGCCGTTCGGGCCGCCCTGCTTCAGGATGTCCGGCGCGTAGCCGTCGGACAGCACGATGACCTTGGCCGGGTTGGTGATGGGCACCACCGCCATCGCCGACGGCGTGCCGATGGGACCGATCACGAAATTGACCTTGTCATAGTTGACCAGGCGCTCGGCCGCGGTGCGGCCGCCGGTGGCGGTGTACTTGTCGTCGTACATCACGAGCTCGGGCTTGTAGGTCTTGTCGCCGACCTTCAAGCCGCCTTGCGCGTTGACTTCGTCGATGGCCATCTGCACGCCACGTTGCACGGCCAGGCCCCAGGCGGTGCCCCCGCCCGATAGCGGTCCGACGCCGCCGATCTTCAATGTTTCCTGGGCGTGCACGGACAGCGCCATGCCGGCGCCCAGGGCGGTCAGTACCAAACTACCAAGCAGTTTCTTCGCATACATAAGGAATTCCCCTTGTTCTGGATACGGTGCGGTTGAAAACGGGTCAGGCAGTCGGCCTGGGCACGGTGCCCAGTACCGAAGTAGCGAATCGCGCGGCGGCCAGCAAGCGGCTGTCCTGGCCATACGCGCCTATCAGTTGTGCACCCAGCGGCAGGCCGCCGGGCCCGATTTCGAGCGGGAAGGACACGCAGGGCGTGTGCAGCAATGTCCAGATCGCGCCGTAGCGCGGCGATCCGGAGTACGCATGGCCGGCTTCGGCCTCGCCATCCGCGGCGGGATACAGCAGTACGTCATACTCGTCGAACAGCGCGCGGGCGCGCGCCCGCATCTGCGCGACATGCTGCAGCATCCCCGTGTATTCGTCCAAGCCGATCTCGGCGCCACCTTGCAGGCGGGCCTGCAGGCGCGGGCTCAGCAGGGCTTCGCTGTTCAGTCGTTCCTGTGCCAGGGTCTGGCGCGCCTCGAAGGCGAACAGCCGCAGTTGCGTGGCTTCCAGCGCTTCGAGTTCGGCCGGCAGCCAGAAGCGCGTTACCTTGGCGCCGGCCTGTTCCAGCTTGCCCGCGGCGCGATCGATGGCGGCGATGGTGGACGGATGCGCGTAGTCCCATTGGCGCGACAGGCACATGCCGATGCGCGGACGCAGTACGCTGCCCGACATGACGTCGCGCGCGCCGTGCAGGCCCATCGTGAAGAAGGCGGCGTCGGCAACGTCGCGCGTGATGATGCCGATGGTGTCCTGCGATGGGCTCAGCGCTTTCATGCCGGCCGTGGCGATCAGGCCGAAGCTGGGCTTGTAGCCGACCGCGCCGCAGTAGACGGCGGGCCGCACGATGGAACCAGTGGTTTGCGTGCCGAACGCCACGGGCACCATGCAGTCGCCGACCGCAGCGCCCGATCCGCTGGAAGAACCGCCCGGCGTGTGGGTCACGCGCAGCGGGTTGACCGCCTTGCTGGGCGTCTGCGTGGCGAATTCGCCGGTCGCGACCTTGCCGATCAGTACCGCGCCGCGGTGTTTGGCCATGGCCACGCAGCCCGCATCGGTGACCGGGCGGTGGCCGCGGTAGATAGGCGAACCGTATTCGGTCGGATAGTCGGCGGTATCGAAGATGTCCTTGGCGGCAAAGGGCACGCCGCGCAGCGGGCCGCTGGTCATGGCCTCGGCCTGGCGCGCGCCGGCCAGCGCGCGCTCCGGGTCGCAGGCCACGAAGGCCTGGATCTGGTCGTTGCGTTCGGCGATGCGATCCAGGCATGCCTGCACGACGGCGGTGGGTGTGGTGTCGCCGCGCTCGATGGCGGCGGCCGCTTCCCACGCGGTCAGTTGATTCAAAGGTTTCACTTCAAGGCTCCTCCAAGCCCAATTACTTTATGGATCGCCGATTGATATGTCTAATACAATCTAAGCTAATCATTAAGACGAATATCGACCTAATCATCCGGGAAAACGATGCCTCTACTGTCGCGCGCGCTACGGGCTTTCGTCGTGGTTGCCGAGGAGCTGCACTTCGGCCGGGCGGCGATCCGGCTGAACATCAGCCAGCCGCCGCTCAGCCAGCTGATACGGCAGTTCGAGGCCGAGGCGGGCACCGAATTGTTCGTGCGGTCGACGCGGTCGGTACGGCTGACCCAGGCCGGCGAGGTATTGCTGCACCGGGCGCGCCGGCTGCTCGACGACAACGATTCGATCATGCGCGCGGTGCGGCGGGCCGGCAGCGGCGATGCGGGCCGCCTGGCGGTTGGCTTCGTCAGTACTGCGGCCTATCGCGTGCTGCCGGGCGCGATCGCGCGCTACCGCGCCAAATATCCCGAGGTGGAGCTGGTGCTGTTCGAAGAGCTGACCAGTTCGATCACCGACAGGCTGATGTCGGGCACCATCGACATCGCCATCTTCCGTCGCCTGCCCCGCGCGATCGAGCATGATCTGATATTCGAGCGCGTGCATCGCGAAAAGATGGTGCTGGCGATGCCGGCCGACCACCCCTGCCGCGAGTTGGAACAGGTGCCGATGGCCCGGCTGGATGGCCAGGCCATGGTCGGTTTCCAGCGCGAGGGCTCTTCGTATTTCAATGCCGTGCAGACGCGCCTGTTTCGCGAGCACAACGTGCGTCCGCGCATCGTGTACGAGAGCGTGCTGCCCACACTGCTGGCGCTGGTCGAAGGTGGTATGGGCATGGCACTGGTACCTGAATCGGCCGCGGGGCTGCGCAATTCGGTGGTGTACCGGCCGCTGTCGGGACTGCGCAATGCCTTCGACGTAGACTTGTATTGCGCGCGCAGGCCGGACAACCTGAATCCCACAGCCCAGGCGTTTGCACGAATTCTGCAACAGAGCTAGTGTGTCGCCCGTCGCGGCATTCGCGACGACGCGGACCCTGCCCCGTCACGCCAGCGTGACCCTGTTTCAGTGCTCAGGCATTACCGGTCCGGCGATCCACAGGAGCGTTTTCATGACTGGCAGTTCTTCACTTCCGCGCGTGGCCATCATCGGTTGCGGCGGCACCATTACGTCGCGCGGGACCGGTCCGCTGGACACGATGGATTATCCGGAATTCGGTACCAAGCTCAGCGTTGCCGACGTGCTCGATGCGATCCCCGAGTCCGCGGGTGTGGCACAGGCTGTGCTGGTGCCTTTCCGCGAAGTCAGTAGTTCCGCCATTACGATGCAGGACTGGTTCGCGTTGCGCGCGACGATACGCCGCATGGCGGCGGAGCAGCCTGATCTGGCGGGTTTCGTGATTCTGCACGGGACCGCCACGCTGGAAGAGACGGCATTTTTCCTGGACCTGACCTTGTCGCTGGAACAGCCGGTGGTGCTGGTGGGCGCGCAGCGTCCGCTCAGCGCGGTGGGGTCGGACGCGCCCATGAACGTGATCGCGGCCTTGCGCACGGCGGCGGCGCCGCAGTCGCGCGGGCGTGGGGTGCTGGTGGTGCTGAACGACGAGATCTCTTCGGCCCGCGATGTCGTGAAGACGCATACGCTGCGCGTGCAGACCTTCCGTTCCGCCGATTTCGGTCCACTGGGCGTGGTCGATCCGGACGGCGTGTTCTATTACCGCCGCAACGAACCGCGCGATGCCGCCATTGACGCGTCAGCCACCGCGTTGCCCGACTTCTCGGCACTCCCGGACGAGCCCGTGTTGCCGCGCGTGGACATCCTGTATTCCTACATCGGCGCGGACCAAGTGCTGGTACAGGCCTGCGTCGCCGCCGGTGCGCGCGGCATCGTCTGCGCCGGCCTGGCGCCCGGCATGCCGGCCAAGGCCGAGCGCGAAGCCTACGAAACGGCGCGCCGCGCGGGTGTGGCGCTGGTGCAATGTACGCGGGCGGGCAGTGGCCGCGTGGCGAACCGGCGCGCGTTGCGCGACAACGGGTGGATCGCCGGCAATTCGCTCAGCCCGCAGAAAGCGCGCATCCTGCTGTCGCTGGCCCTTTCGCAGACGCAGGACCTGGAAACGCTGCGCGCGATATTCGCGCGGCATTGATGCGGCGGCTGTTGTTGTTGTCTCTGGGTCGATAGAGTGCGAGCGAGTTACTGTATTCGGGGCATGTGAACAGAGGCAGGGTGCAACTAAACCACCGCCACACCCTGCGTATTCACATACACCGAATACAGCGATTTACCCGCCGCCATGAACAGCCGATTGCGGTTCACCCCGCCAAAGCACAGATTGGCGCAGCGTTCCGGCAGATGGATGTGGCCGATGCGTTGGCCATCGGGTGCGAATACGGCAACGCCGTCGAGTTCTTCCGAGCCCATTCCCCAGCCGCACCAGAGGTTGCCGTCGATGTCGCAGCGTATGCCGTCGGAAGTGCCAGGCCCGCAGTCGATGTGGACGCGGCTGCCGCTTTCCAGACCGCGGCCGTCGGCGCGGACATCGTGCGCCGTGATCAGGCGGTGCGGCGTGGCGCGCGACTGCACGAGGTAGAGCACGCTTTCGTCGGGTGAAAAGCACAGGCCGTTGGGTCCGTGCGAGCCTTCGATCACTACCGTCAGGTCGCCGGTGTCGGGATCCCAGCGATAGACCTGGGGCGGGAGTTCCTGTTTGCCGGGCAGTCCTTCGTACCAGCCGGAGATGCCGAAAGGCGGATCGGTGAACCATACGGAACCGTCGGATTTGACCACTACGTCGTTCGGCGAATTCAGCCGCTTGCCCTGGTAGTTGTCAGCCAGCACGGTGATGCTGCCGTCGTGTTCGGTGCGTGTGACGCGGCGGCCTTCGTGTTCGCAGGTGATCAGCCGGCCTTGGCGGTCGCGCGTATTGCCGTTGGCGTTGCGCGAAGGCTGGCGGAAGGTGCTGAATGCGCCCGTGGCTTCATCCCAGCGCATGATGCGGTTGTTGGGAATGTCGCTGACCAGCAGGTAGCGGCCGTCGCCGAACCAGACGGGTCCTTCCGCCCAGCGCATGCCGTCGCCCAGTTTTTCGACTGCGGTGGAGAAAATGACGTAGCGGGAAAAGCGCGAATCGATGACTTCGATGCGCGGGTCGGGATAGCGTTCACTGGTTTGCCACACGGCCATGGTCTCCAAAATAGGCCCGCTCCAGGCGGACGGCCAGATCGGCTTCGTCGGTGCGGGCCTGCATGGCGACGCGGCCTTGCGCCA
>DATJHN010000101.1:0-9429 GCA_035493915.1 Bordetella sp. | reverse complement strand
CGCCCTGACCTACGCCGAACGCTTCAAGCCTTCCGCCGTGGTGGATATCGCCACGCTGACCGGTGCCTGCGTTGTAGCCCTGGGCAACGTGAACAGCGGCCTGTTTTCCAAGAACGACGCGCTGGCGGACGCCCTGCTGCGCGCCGGCCGGGAATCGCTGGACACCGCCTGGCGGATGCCGCTGGACGACGCCTACCAGGAACAACTGAAATCCAACTTTGCCGACATCGCCAACATAGGCGGCCCGCCGGCCGGCGCGGTCACGGCAGCCTGCTTCCTGTCGCGTTTTGCCAAGGCCTATCCCTGGGCCCACCTGGACATCGCCGGCACCGCATGGCGCGGCGGCAAGGAAAAAGGCTCCACCGCCCGTCCCGTTCCGCTGCTGATGCAATTCCTGTTGAACCAGGTCTGAACCCCAGGCCCCGCATCGGCAAGCGTATCCAGTATGGCTCGCATCGACTTCGCCTTCGGCGCGCCGGACAGGCTGCGCACGGCCTGCCAGGTGGCGCGCAAGCAATACCTGGCGGGCCAGCCCCTGGTGGTGTATTGCGCCGATCCCGTGCGGCTGAACGCCTTCGACCGTATGTTGTGGGCGTTCGACGATATTTCCTTCGTGCCGCACGTCCTGGCGACCGACCCGCTGGCCGGGGCCACGCCGGTGGTGCTGACCGCCGCCGACCCTTCGGCGGTCGCGTCTCCCACCGCGACCGACCGGCCGGCGGCCTGGCTGCTCAATCTGGACGACGACTGCCCGCCCAACTACCAGGCTTTCGCGCGCATACTTGAAATCGTCTCCGCCGACGGCGACGACCGCACGGCGGCGCGCCAGCGCTGGCGCGCCTACCAGGCACAGGGCGAATCGCCCAACAGCCACGCCATCGGCGGCAAGGCCGCGAACTAACGTTCCGGCAAGCGGAATATCGCCGGGATCGCGGCCTGCCCTGCTTCCAAACGCGGCCGCTCCAGGAGGAATCATGGACTATCGAGATACCGACCCCGCCATCCCGACGCTGACGCAAAAGATGGACAACATCAACGAACCGCCCATCCTGACCGATGTCGTCCCCCGGCCAGGAACGGTGCTGCCGCCGGACCCGGTCCTGCGCGCGGCGTTGCAGGCCGAACTGGAGCATACTGTCCAGCAGGCGCTCGACCAGGCCATGATCCACGTCCGCCACTCGCTGGAGGCCGAATTGCCGGATCTGGTCGATCGCGTAATCAGGCGCTTGCGGCCGGGCTGACCAGGGCGCCGGCGCCCCCCACCGAAGGCATCGCCGCGACGGCATCTGTACAGATCGGTCAAGGTTATCGCGGCTTGATCCGTGCGCGTACTATCCGTGCCCCCTAGTCTGGGTTAATCTTTGTTCACTGCTTTAAATGTTTCAGGGAACTGTCAGCAGCTTGGCGCGTCAAAGCACCGTAGCCATCGCTGCATGGCCCCTATCAGGAGCTTGTCATATGAACGATTATCGTCCTTCCCCCTTCAACCGCGCGGGCGCCTATGCCGGCGCGCCGGGAGAGGTGGTTCGCAACCGCGTCCTGCGCAACACCTACTGGCTGCTGGCCCTTTCCATGATTCCCACCGTGCTGGGTGCGGCCGTGGGCCTGTACACCGGCATCAACCGCGTCATGGGCGCCAGCCCGGGCATGTCGGCGATCATTTTCCTGCTGGGTGCCTTCGGCCTGATGTTCGCGATCGAAAAGAACAAGGAATCCGGCCTGGGCGTGGCACTGCTGCTGGCCTTTACGTTCTTCATGGGCATCATGCTGTCGCGCCTGCTGGGGTTCGTGCTGGGGCTGGGCAACGGCGCGCAGCTGATCATGATGGCCTTCGGCGGCACGGCAGTGGTGTTCGGCGCCATGGCGACCATGGCAACGACCATCAAGCGTGACCTGTCCGGTATGCAGAAATGGCTGTTCACCGGCGCGATCGTCATCCTGGTCGCGGCGCTGGCCAACATCTTCCTGCAACTGCCCGCGCTGGTGCTGACGGTCTCCGTCCTGGCCATCGTGATCTTCTCCGCCTTCATGCTGGTGGACCTGCAGCGCGTGATCAACGGCGGTGAAACCAACTATGTGTCGGCCACGCTGGCGATCTACCTGGACGTCTACAACGTCTTCTCCAACCTGCTGATGCTGCTCAGTGCGTTCAGCGGCGGTAACAGGAACTGATCGCCCATCGGGTGGCATAAACGGAAGTCATAGCGCGGCGGGGCCGGAAGCCTCGCCGCTCTCATCGTCCGAGGGCTCGCGGTTCGTGAGCCCTTTTGCTTTTCGGAGTACACGATATGCCGAGCCGCCGACGCTTCCTGCTTGATGCCCCCCTTGCCGCGCTGGCGCCCGCCTGGCTGGCGAACGCCGCGAATACGGCACAGACACCAGCCATGCAGCGGCGCCCTATTCCATCCAGCGGCGAAACGCTGCCCGTGATCGGCCTGGGCACGGCTAATACTTTCGATG
Source organism: Bordetella sp. (assembly GCA_035493915.1). GTDB lineage: Bacteria > Pseudomonadota > Gammaproteobacteria > Burkholderiales > Burkholderiaceae_B > Bordetella_C. Next base: position 6,969 of record DATJHN010000101.1, on the reverse strand, counting down.
TCGCGCCCAGCAATACGGCGGAACTCACACCCCTGCAGGAAGTGGTACAGCGCCTGCTGTCCTCGGCGGGCAAAGGCGCCGTCATCGATACCGCGCCCAGCTATGGCCAGGCGGAAGCGGTCACCGGCGAACTGCTCGCGCGGCTCAAGGCGCGCGACGACGTCTTCCTGGCTACCAAGATAGGCGCCACCGGCCGCGACAGCGGCATGCGCCAGGTGCGCAATTCCGAAACCGCCCTGCGCACGCGCAAGCTGGACCTTATCCAGATACACAATCTGATCGATACCGCCACACAGCTGGCCCTGCTGCGGGATCTGAAGCAGCAAGGCGTCACGCGCTACCTTGGCATCACGCATTACACGCAATCGTCGCAAGACGAACTGACCGCACTGGTGGAGCGCGAAAAGCTGGATTTCGTGCAGATCAATCTGTCCGTTGTCGAGCGCGGCGCGGAAAAGCGCTTGCTGCCGGCCTGCCAGGCGCGCGGCGTGGCGGTGTTGATCAACCGCCCCTTCCAGGATGGAACGCTGTTTCGCCAAGTGCGCGGCAAGCCGCTGCCCGGGTGGGCAGCCGATATCGATTGCACGTCGTGGGCGCAGATTTTCCTGAAATTCATCGTCGCCCATCCGGCCGTGACCGCGGTAATCCCGGCCACGTCCAAGCCGGCGAATATGCAGGACAATCTGCTGGCCGGTTTCGGCCGCCTGCCCGACGCGGCCATGCGCGCACGCATTGCCGGGCTGTTCGCCTGACGGCGTCATGGCCGACATCCCATCGTCCAGCCACCCGCCCGCAGCGCCCCGCGGCCGGCTGCGGCAGGCGCTGAACATCCACGCAGGGGAAGGCGTGGCGGCGGTGTGCGGCTTCGCCTTTTTCTTTTTCCTGTTCACCGGCTATTTCATGCTGCGGCCCATCCGCGAAACCCTGGGCATCGCCGCGGGGGTGGACAAGCTGCAGTGGCTGTTCACCGCAACCTTCGTCGTCATGCTGGCGGCGGTGCCCTGCTTCGGCTGGCTGGCCCGACGCGTACCGCGTACGAACTTCGTCAGCTGGATCTACGCCTTTTTCGCCATGACGCTGGTGGTTTTTGCCGCCTGGCTGCACCAGCAACCGGACAATCTGTGGGCGGCGCGGGCTTTCTACGTCTGGCTGTCGGTCTTCAATCTCTTTGTGGTGTCGGTGGCCTGGAGCCTGATGGCCGACGTCTTCCATACCGTACAGGCCAAGCGGCTGTTCGCTTTTATCTCCGCCGGCGCCAGCACCGGCGGGCTGACGGGACCGGTCCTGGGCGGTGCATTGGCGGGCATCCTGGGCGCGCCTGGATTGATATTGCTTTCGGCGGTATTCCTGGGGCTGACGCTGCCCATGAAATCCTGGCTGATGCGCTGGCGCGAATCCGCGGGCGCGGGCGCTGTCGAAACGTCGACGGCCACTGGAACGGCAGGCGCGGAGGCTGTCGAAACGCCGAAGACCGCGGGAACGGTAAGCGCGGAGGCTGTCGAAACGCCGAAGGCCGCGGGAACGGTAAGCGCCGACGCTGTCGAAACGACGAAGACCGCGGGAACGGTGGGCTCGGAGACTGCCGCGATGCGGGGCGCCGCAAAACCGGCGCCCTTCGATCCAGCGTCGCCCGCGCGCCCGATCGGCGGCGGCATCCTGGCGGGCGCGACGCGTACCTTTACCTCGCCCTTGCTGCTGGGCATCGCCGCCTTCGTCATCCTGCTGGCGACCGCCAGCACCTTTCTATATATGGAACAGGCCCGGCTGGTGGCCGACGCCTTCGCTTCGTCGGCGCAACGGATCCGCGTTTTCAGCGCCCTGGACTTCGCCGTGCAGGTGCTGTCGCTGCTGACCCAACTATTCCTTACCGGGCGCCTGGCGCAACGGCTGGGCGTCACATTCCTGTTGACGGCCGTGCCGCTGGCCATTTGCGTGGGTTTCCTGGTGCTGGCGGCCGCGCCGGTGTTCGCCGTGCTGGCCGTGGTAATGGTGCTGCGCCGCGTCGGCGAATACGCGCTGGTGCGGCCCGGCAGGGAAATGGTCTTTACCACGGTCGATGCCGAGGCCAAGTACAAGGCCAAGAACTTTATCGATACCGTGGTCTATCGCGCCGGCGATGCCGCCAGCGCCTGGGTCAAAACCGGCGTGGATGCGCTGGGCCATGGCGCCGCCCTGGTGGCGCTGGTGGGCGCGCTATGCGCCGCGATATGGGCAGCCTGCGGCTACTTGCTGGGCAGGCGCACCGACAGCCGGCGGGTTTGAAGGTCCAGCAGTACACGCCGTGTCGACAGCGGCCGGCCGGCCAAGTGCTCCGCCAGCCGTTCACGCAGATCATTCCGTAGCCGCGGCTCGACGGCGGGATCGTCGAAATCCGGGGTAAGCTCGTCCACGCCGTAACCCGTCTCCCGCAGCAGCGTCCATTCGAAACGCCGCAGCGCGCCGGCGGCGCGGGTGCCGCCGGCAAGCTGAGTCAGCGCGGTATCGTAGGCATCGAATAGAAATGGATGCGCATCTTCGCGCGGCAACAGGCGCAGCAGCAATTCATTCATGTACCAGGCCGACATCAAGGCCGCGCCGGCCAGTGGGTGGATACCGGCCACTTCGGCGCGGGTCAGCGTCTTGACCTCGCCGGCGCCGGACCAGGACAACATCAAGGGCTGGAAAGCCGACAGCACGGGACGCAGCGTCGAATACGGACGCTTGGCGCCCTTGGCGACCAGCGCGACACAGCCGTGATCGCGCGAAAATGTCTGCACGATCAACGACGTTTCCCGCCACGGCGTGGCATGCAGCATGTAGCCGGCGGTATCCTGGACGCGTGTGCCGCGTTTACTCATATCCCAGATCGCGCAACGCCTCTTCGCGATCGGACCAGCCCTTGCGTACCTTGATGTAGATTTCCAGGTGCACCGGTTTGTCCAGCATTTTGGCGATTTCCAGGCGGGCTTCCGTGGCGATACGCTTCATGTGCTGGCCGCCCGCGCCCAGCAGGATGGGCTTGTGGCTGTCGCGTTCGACGACGATGCACGCCGCCACGCGCGCGCCCTTGTCGGTTTCTTCCCACTGTTCGATGACCACCGTACAGCCGTAGGGCAATTCATCGCCGACCAGCCGGAAAATCTTCTCACGCACCAGCTCGGCCGCGATAAAGCGCATGGGACGGTCCGTCAGCGTGTCCGGTTCGAACATATGTTCGCCTTCCGGCAGGCGCTTGGCGATTTCGTCCAGCAGGTCGTCCAGTTGGCGATTGCGCGCGGCGCTGACCGGGACCACGGCGCCATAGTCATGCAGCGCGCTCACCTTGGCCACGTACGGATACAGGCTATCCCTGTCCTTGAGCGCGTCGACCTTGTTCACGGCAAGAATGGCGCGGTTGCCCACCGGCAGCATGGGCAGCAGCTTGGCGTCGCCTTCGGACCACTTGCCGGCCTCTACCACATGCACCACCACATCCACGTCGGCCAGGGCCTGCGTCACGACACGGTTCATCATGCGGTTCATGGTGCCGCCATGCCGCGTCTGGAAACCCGGCGTGTCGACGAAGACGAACTGCTCATGGCCACGCGTCAGTACGCCGTGGATACGGTGCCGCGTGGTCTGGGCCTTGCGCGACACGATGGAAATCTTGCTGCCGATAAGGGCATTGTTCAGCGTGGACTTGCCCACATTGGGGCGGCCCACGATGGCGACAAAGCCGCATCGGGTGGGTTGTTCTTGCGTCATTTGATCTCTTGAGCGACGGCAACCGGCAGCGACAGCTGCGCGGTTTTGCGCGCGCGCGGTGCGCGGCGGCCCGTCTTGGGGGGACTCGCTGCCAGCAAGGCGTCCAACGCCAGCTTGGCGGCGGACTGTTCGGCGGCCCGGCGGCTGGCGCCCGCGGCGGTCACCTTGATGTCCAGCGGCGCGATCGCGCATTCGACTTCGAACTGCTGGCTATGTGCCGCGCCGTGGGTGGCGATCACCGTGTAGACGGGCAAGGCCATCTTGCGGCCCTGCAGGACTTCCTGCAGCAAGGTCTTGGCATCCTTGCCCAGCGTTTTGGGGTCTACCGTGGCCAGCACGGGCTGGTACTGCTTGGCGATGACCCGGCGCGCCGCATCGAAACCGCCGTCCAGGAAAACGGCACCGAACAATGCTTCCAGCGTATCGGCCAGGATGGAAGGACGGCGAAAGCCGCCGCTCTTGAGTTCGCCCTCGCCCAGCCGCAGGTCCTGGGAAAGGTCCAGCTTTTGCGCGATGTCGGCCAGCGACGCCTGCTTGACCAGGTTGGCACGCAGGCGCGACAGATCGCCTTCATCGATTTTCTGAAAGCGCTCGAACAGCATCGACGCGACGACGAAATTCAGGACGGCGTCGCCCAGGAATTCCAATCGTTCATTGTGGCGTGCACCGTGGCTGCGGTGGGTCAGCGCCTGTTCCAACAGGGCTGCATCGCGGAAACGGTGATCCAGGCGGGTTTGGAGCGCGTCGAGCGACATGTCAATTGAATCGACCGATCCGGCTTAGATCGGAAAAGTTCATCCAGATGAAGAATGCCTTGCCCACGATATTACCGTCCGGAACGAATCCCCAGTAGCGGCTGTCCGCGCTGTTGTCGCGGTTATCCCCCATGGCGAAGTATTCGCCGGCGGGAACCTTGCAGCGCACGCCATTGCGGCTGTACTGGCAGTTATCCAGATGCGGGAACTGCCAAATTGGGCCATATTCCTGGAATTTGTCTTCATCCAGCAGGATATCGTGCCTAACGTCGCCCAAATCCTCTTTGTAGCGATTGACATAGGCGACCCGGTCCGGCTCGAAATAGTTTCCGTCACGGGTATGTTTCACTTCCTGACCGTTTACATATAGTTTCTTGTCCAGGTAGGCGATTTCATCCCCCGGCAGCCCGACTACCCGCTTGATGTAGTCGACGTCCGTATCCACTGGATAGCGGAATACGATCACGTCACCGCGTTGCAGATCCCCGGTGTTCAGAATTTTTTTATCGATGATCGGCAGCCGTATGCCGCGGCTGAATTTGTTGACCAGGATCAGGTCGCCCGACTCCAGCGTCGGCAGCATCGACCCCGATGGAATGCGAAATGGTTCAACCACGAATGAACGCAGTACGAACACGAACAGGATGACGGGGAAAAAACTGACCGCATATTCGACCCACCAAGGCACGCGAGTGGCGGACTCCACCGCCTCGCGGCGCAGGCGTTCGGTTTCCTGCGCGTCGCCGATCACGGCCGGATCGAAGCGGGCTGCCGCCTCTTCCCCCTTGCGCCGCCGCGCTTTCCGCAGAACGGTGATGTCCAGTAGCCAGACGATGCCGGTAATGACCAGCAGGATGAACAGAATCAGCGCAAAGTTCCAGCTCATATGTGATGCCCTTCTCGCTCTTATTTACTTATCTTCCACCTGCAGGATGGCCAGGAAAGCCTCCTGTGGGATTTCAACGCTGCCGACCTGCTTCATCCGCTTCTTGCCGGCCTTCTGCTTTTCCAGCAGCTTTTTCTTGCGGCTGATGTCGCCGCCATAGCACTTGGCCAGCACGTTCTTGCGCAGCGCCTTGACGTTTTCGCGGGCAATGACCTCGGCGCCGATGGCCGCCTGGATGGCGACGTCGAACATCTGCCGCGGAATCAGGCCGCGCATGCGCGACACCACGTCGCGCGCGCGATAGCGCGCATTGCTGCGGTGGACGATCATGGACAACGCGTCGACCTTGTCGCCGTTAATCAGCAAATCCACCCGCACGACGTCGGCGGAACGGTATTCCAGGAACTCATAATCCATGGATGCATAGCCGCGCGACACGGACTTCAGCTTGTCGAAGAAGTCCAGCACGATTTCCGCCAGCGGGATCTCGTAAACCAGATGCACCTGGCGCCCGTGGTAGCTCATGTTGATCTGCGCGCCGCGCTTGTTGTTGCACAGCGTCATCACCGGGCCGACATATTCCTGCGGCATGAACAGCGTGACCTTGACGATGGGCTCGCGGATTTCGGCGATCTTGCCGACTTCGGGCATGCGCGACGGGCTTTCGATGGTCAGGACTTCGCCGTCGCGCTGTTCGACTTCGTACACCACCGACGGCGCGGTGGTGATGATGTCCATGTCGAATTCGCGTTCGAGCCGCTCCTGCACGATTTCCATGTGCAGCAGGCCGAGAAAACCGCAGCGGAAGCCAAAGCCCAGCGCCTGCGAGACCTCTGGTTCGAACATCAGCGCGGCGTCATTCAGCTTCAGTTTTTCCAGCGAGTCGCGCAACTGGTCGTATTCGCTGCTTTCCACCGGGTACAGGCCGGCGAACACCTGCGGCTTTACTTCCTTGAAGCCAGGCAGCGCGGTGGCGGCCGGCCGGCCCACCAGCGTCACGGTGTCCCCCACCTTGGCGTGGGCCAGTTCCTTGATGCCGGCGATGACGAAGCCTACTTCGCCGGCGCTCAGCGCCTGGCGCTGCACCGACTTGGGTGTGAAAACCCCGACCTGCTCGCACAGATGCGTGGCGCCGGACGCCATCAACAGGATTTTGTCCTTGGGGCGCAGCACGCCGTTGACGATGCGCACCAGCATGACCACGCCGACGTAATTGTCGAACCAGGAGTCGATGATCAGCGCCTGCAGCGGTTCGCTGGGACTACCCTCCGGGGCCGGCACGTCGCGGACGATGGCCTCAAGGATGTCGTCGATGCCCATGCCGGTCTTGGCGCTGGCGGCGATGGCGCGCGACGCGTCGATGCCGATCACATCTTCGATTTCCTGGCGCGCGCCTTCGGGATCGGCCTGCGGCAGATCCATCTTGTTCAGGACGGGCAGGACTTCGACACCCAGCTCGATGGCCGTGTAGCAGTTGGCCACGGTCTGCGCTTCCACGCCCTGTGACGCATCGACCACCAGCAGCGCGCCTTCGCACGCCGACAGCGAGCGGCTGACTTCGTAGGAGAAGTCCACGTGCCCCGGAGTGTCGATCAGGTTCAGGTT
>DATJHN010000100.1:0-15432 GCA_035493915.1 Bordetella sp. | reverse complement strand
GCCAGAGCCATCATTCAGGATGCTCGTGCGGGTGATCGCGCCCCCACTGCATTACGGCCTCGCGTGTGCTGCCGTGCATGGAATGACTGCGCGGCGGTATGTCCAGCATGGCGGCGATGTCGCGCGCCGCGGCCAGCACGGCTTCCGGCTCCAGTCCCGTATCCAGGCCCATCAGCGCCATCATGCGCACCATGTCCTCGCTGGGAAAATTGCCTACCGCGCCCAGCGTTTCCGGCATCGCGATGCCGCCGCCGATCCCGCAGATCGCGCCTTCCAGCCACACCGCGCCGCCATCCAGCGCAGCCAGCATATTGGCCGTCGCCATGCCGCCCAGGTTGTGCACATGGAATCCCAGTTCGACATCGGGAAGGCGGTCGCGCAGGCCGGTGAACAGTTCGTTCACATGCCGCGGGTCCTCCAGCCCGACCGATCCGGCCAGGTACATGCGCCGGATGCCCGCATCGCGAAAGCGGCTCACCATCTCCATCACGCGTTCCTGCGGCATCAGGCCTTCATAGGGACACCAGAAGGCCATGCCGATCGCCAGCACATAACGCAGTCCATGGGCGTCGGCGATGCGGAAGGCCTCGATCGCCTGCGCATCGGCCTGCTCCGGCGTCATGTTCTGGTTCTTCTTCAGATACGACGCGCTGGCGATCGTCAGCCCGACGATCTCGTCCACCCGCGCCGCTGCCGCCCGCTCGGCGCCGCGCGCATTCGGCGCCAGGCCACGATAGATCACGCCCGGCCGCCGCATGATGCGTTCACATACCGCCTCGGCGTCACTCAAATTCGGAATCACGCGCGGGTGCACGAAGCCGGTGACCTCGATGACCGGAAATCCCGCCTGCGACAGGCGGTCCACCATCCGCACCTTGTCCTCGGTCGGCACCCATTTGCGCAGGCTCTGCAGGCCGTCGCGCGGCCCGACTTCGACAATATCGATCTGTTCAGGTAGCCGCATCGCCCTCTCCGTCGTCCAGAAGGATTCCCGCGCGCGCCAGCTCTTCCGCGCCATAGCCCAGCCTTTCCACCAGGATCTCCCGATTGTGCTGTCCCAGGCGTGGCCCTGGATGGCGGATCGCGCCGGGCGAGACCGAAAGCTTGCCCACGACATCCTGCATGCGCAGCTCGCAGCCGAGCTCGTCGTCGTACACGGCGCGGATATTGCCGCGTTCGCGTATATGCGGATCGGCAAAAATCTGCGCCACGTCATTCACCGGCGACATGGTGCAGCGCCGCGCCGCCGACCGCGCCAACAGATCGTCCAGGTCGAAGAGCGCGATCGCCGCCTGCAGCGCATCGTCCAGCGCATCCACGTTGCGCAGCCGCTGCCGGTTGTCGGCGAAACGCGGATCCCGCACCAGCTCGGGGACGCCCAGCGTTTCGCAGATATTGATGAAGGCGGATTGCGCGCTGCCACCCACCGTGACCCACTTGTCGTCGCGCGTTCGATACGTGTTGCGCGGCGCCGTGAAGGGCAGGCGGCTGCCTTCGCGCTGCTGCACCATACCCAGCTGATCGAAATTAATCACATGCGGCCCGATCAGCGTCAACAGCGTTTCGTAGATCGCCAGATCCACGTACTGTCCGCGTCCGCTGCGGCGCTTTTCCGTCAGCGCCACCAGCGCCAGAAAGGCCGCCATCACGCCCGTCGTCGAGTCCGCCAGCCCAAAGCCGGGCAGCAAGGGCGCTCCGTCGGGATAGCCGCTGATCTGGGCATAGCCGGCATAGGCTTCGGCCAGCGTACCGAAGCCTGGCCGATCGCTGTAGGGCCCCGTCTGCCCGAACCCGGTGATGCGCATCATGATCAGCCCGGGATTGATCTCCTTCAGCGTGTCGTAGCCCAGGCCCCACTTTTCCAGCGTGCCGGTGCGGTAGTTCTCGATCACGATATCGGCGTCGGCCGCCAGCCGCTTCACGGCGTCCACGCCCAGCGGCGTGTGCAGGTCCAGCGTCACGGATTTCTTGTTGCGGTTGATGACCTTGTAGTACAGGCCCACGCCGTTCTTGTTCTCGCCCCAGTAGCGCACCTCGTCGCCCTTGCCCGGACGCTCCACCTTGAGCACGTCCGCGCCGAAGTCCGCCAGGAACATCGCACTCATCGGCGCCGCGAGAAAGTTGGAAAGATCCAGCACCTTCACACCCGCGAGCGCGCCCTCCATGCCTCCCAAGCCAGCCATGGTGTCTCCTTAATGTGCGTTTGTACGTACATTAAGGGGCGCGGGCGTCCAGCGTCAATAGTCCGTTCGCCCGGCCCCGTGACGGGAGCCGGGCGGGTCCTTGCTTCGGGTATAGTCGGCACCTTCACGACGCCTTCATGAGCCATCTGGAAAATGCCTAGCGCCCGCGACCTGGTGTACGGGGAATTGCGCCGCCGCCTGATGGCCGGCGCCTTTCTGCCCGGCCAAAGGCTGCGCGAAGAGCATATCGCCAGCGAGTTGTCGGTCAGCCGCACGCCGGTGCGCAATGCGATCGAACGGCTGGCCGCCGATGGCCTGGTCAAGCGCGACGGCCGGCGCGGCACGGTGGTGCTGGGCTGGCTGGATCGCGACATCAACGAAGCCTTCGAACTGCGCCTGCTGCTGGAGCCCTACGCCGCGCGTGCGGCCGCCATGCGGGCCACGCCGGAGCAGATCGATCTGCTGGAACAGATGAACGAGCGCATGCTGCGCGCGGTGGAGTCAGACGATCCGGAACATGTGGATCAAGTCCAGCAATTGAACAACCGCTTTCACCACGCGCTGATCGAGGCCGCGCAGTCGGCGCGCGTGCGCGCGCTGGTGGAAAACCTTCTGGATATGCCGATCATCATCGGCTCTTTCTATTTCTACAGCCGCGAGGACATGCTGCGCAGCGTGGAACACCACCGCCAGATAATCGAGGCGCTGCGCGCCCGCGATCCCGCCTGCGCGGAAGCCGCGATGCGTTTGCACCTGACGGCCACGCACCTGCTATTCCGCAACCATCGCAAGACCGCGGCACAGGCGGCACAGGCGGAAGACGGCGGTTGACCGCGACCGCTCGTAGGGGCGGCCTACTGCTTGGGAATTCCGGCTTCCTGCACCACTTTGCCGAAGACCTCGTAATCGTTGCGATAGCGCTTCGCCAGATCCTGCGGCGTTCCCCCCATGACGCTATAGCCCGCTTCCTCCAGCTTGCGTACCAGATCGGGCTTGGCCAGGCTGCGATTGAGCGCGCCGTTCAAGGCCGCGATCACATCGTCCGGCGTTTTGCCGGGCGCCATCAGGCCCCACCAGATGGTCTGGGTAATCGACTTGAAGCCGCTTTCCGCGAACGTCGGCACGTCAGGCAGTGCCGGCGACCGCGCATCGGCCACCACGGCAAGGGGGCGGACCTGCCCGCCACGGATTTGCGGCAGCAGCGACGCCACCGAACCGGTGTACAGCGCTATCCGGCCGCTCATCAGGTCGGGAAAGGCCTGCGACCAGCCGCGATACGGCACGTGCATCAGCTCCATGCCGGCGGCCTTGCGCCACAGGTAGCCCAGCAGGTCGCCGGTACCGCCGATGCCGGGAATGCCCAACGACACCTGGCCCGGTTTGGCCTTGGCCGCTTTCACCACATCGTCCAGCGTCTTGAAGGGCGAATCCGGCAACACCACGAACACACTGGGCGAAGACGCCACCAGCCCCACCGGCTTGAAGTCCTTGAAGGTGTCGTAGGTCAGCTTGCTGTACAGCCAGGGGTTCAGCACGATGTTGTCGGTCTGGGCCATGACCAGCGTATGGCCGTCCGGCCGGGCGCGCGCCGTTGCGTCCAGGGCCAGGTTGCCGCCCGCGCCCGGTTTGTTCTCCACCACCACGTTCCAACCGCTCTCCTGGCTGATCGCCGTGCCCACCATGCGCGTCAGGGTGTCGGTGCCGCCGCCGGGAGGGAAGGGCGAGATAAACGTGATGGGCGCGCCGCCCAGGTCTGCGCCGGGCGCCGCGGCCGCGGGCGCGACGACAGCGGCGCCGCACATGACCATGACCGCCGCCGCGGCCAGTTTCTTCAAAGTCTGCATTGTCTTCCTCACGATTTTTGTTATCGATGCGCGATGGCGCATCAGCCCCGCGCTATCGCATTATGGTGTCGCTCGTCACGCATACCGCACGTTGCCGTGCGGGCGAACCGCGGCTCGCCCGGCAGCACCGCGAGCGGTGAATTCAGGGCTGCCGAGCCAGCGTCGTCAGCCAGGCCAGCCGCGCCGGCAACGTATCCGGAACATCCAGCGGTGCGCCGCCATTCGCCTCCCGCGCCGCCTCGATGCCTTGCGCCGTGCGCGCGAACAGGCGCTCCACTCCATCGAGCACCAGCGGTTGCAGCCCGGCCTCCACCAGCTGCTCGCGCGCTTCCTGCACTTCGGCCCGGCGTCGCGTCGCGTGCAGCACGTGCGAGCGCACGAAAGACTCCATGAAGTGGGTCAGCGGCGTGCGGTCGACGTCCGCGAGTACCTCGTACAAGGCGCTTCGCAGGCCCATGCTTTCCGCCGCCACCATGCATTCCACGGCCAGGCTTTCCATGCCCTTGGTCATGATGCTGCGCAATAGCTTCAGGCGCACCGCGTCGCCGGCCTGGCCGGCGATGGCCCGGGCAGGCGCGCCGCTGCCTTGCGTGAACGCCACCGCGGCATCGGCGCCAGTACCCGCGCATAGCAGTGGCGTACGTTCGCCCAGCAGGACGACGGCGCCCATGATCGCCACGTCGGCAAACGCCACGCCATGGTTCGCCGCAAGATCAGCGGCCGCCCGCATGTCGGGCGCGCTGGCCGTGGTGAAGTCGGCGTACAGCGCATCGCCGCGCATATGCGGCAGCACCTGCGCCGCCAGCGCCAGCGCCGCATGGCCGTAGACCGCCGACACGACGACATCGGCGTCGGCCAGCCACGGCCCCGGCGCTGCGTGCAGCACGGCGCCATGGCCGCGCACGCGGGCCTGCATGTCCGCATCCTGGCGTAGTTCGCACACCGCCGCTATCTCGTGCCCCGCGGTTCGCCATGCCTGCGCATAACAGTGGCCCACCTCGCCGCATCCCAGAAGTGCAATCTTCATTTTTAGTACATCAAAAAAACAAAATAACGTTATAACCCCCAGCCGTTCACCCTGATCAGCCGGAAAAACCCTGATCCAAAATACATTATCTATACATTCCACCGCACGCAGGGCGTGGCGTGCGGACTTATTCAACGCTCCCGTCAACGAAAACCCTGACGCCATTCTGTATAGTCCCTGAGCGCCTGCACCTGGGGCTGTATCGTCCCCAGCGCTCACACCAAAGCGATAGCGGCGCGGCGCCACCCCTGCCGTCACAGAACAACACAAAGGGAGTCCCCCCGATGCCTACCTCGATCGAACTGATCGCGACCGTGCTATTTGCCGTCGCCGTCCTGCATACCTTTTCGGTCCCCGTCTTCGCTCGCCTGGCCCACCGCAACGGCACCCACGCCGGCGTCTGGCACTTACTGGCGGAAGTCGAAGCCGTATTCGGCGTCTGGGCCTTCGTTCTTATCGTGTGCCTGGCCCTGCTGGGCGGAACCGGCAAGGCCATCGAATACATGGACACCCGCAATTTCACGGAGCCGCTGTTCGTTTTCGTGATCATGGTCGTGGCCGGCAGCCGGCCCATCCTGGAATTCGTCGACGCCGTCGTCCGCGGCATCGCGCGCGTGCTTCCCATGCGCGACGAACTCAGCACCTTCCTGGTCGTGCTCTCCATTGTGCCGCTGGCCGGCTCCTTCATCACCGAACCCGCCGCCATGACGCTCGCGGCCATTCTGCTGCGCGACTCCTATTTCCGCGCCACCGGCCGCGCGGGCTTCAAATACCTGACCCTGGGCGTGCTGCTCGTCAACGTCTCCATCGGCGGTGTGCTGACCTCGTATGCCGCGCCGCCGGTCCTGATGGTGGCGTCCACCTTCGGCTGGGATGCCGCGCATATGGCGACCGAGTTCGGCTGGCGCGCCGCCGTGGCGGTCTTCATCAACGCCGGGGTGCTGACCTTTTTCTGCCGCGAGGCGCTGCAGGGCGCCGGCAAGGCCCCGCCATCCCGCGACACGGGCCGCGCCCCGGTGCCGCTGGTCGTCGTCGCGATCCATCTGGTCTTCCTGGTCGGTGTGGTCCTTAGCGCGCATCACCCGGCCATCTTCATGGGCCTGATGATGATGTTCATCGGCTTCACCGAGGCCTACAAGCGCCACCAGAACCGCCTGATGATCAAGGAAGGGCTGATGGTCGGCTTCTTCCTGGCCGGCCTGGTCGTGCTGGGCGGCCTGCAGCGGTGGTGGCTGCAGGACCTGCTGGGCGACCTGTCGCCCACGCTGCTGTTCTGGGGCGCCGCCGCGCTGACCGCCATTACCGACAATGCGGCCCTGACTTATCTGGGCTCGCTGGTGCAGGGCACCAACGAAGCGTGGCGCTACATGCTGGTCGCCGGCGCGGTCACTGGCGGCGGGCTGACTGTCATCGCCAACGCGCCCAATCCGGCGGGCTTCGCCATTCTCAAGAATCAGTTCCCCGACGGCAGCATCGCGGCGGGGCGCCTGTTCGTGTCGGCATTGCTGCCGACGCTGGTCGCCGCGGGAATGTTCCTGCTGCCAGTGTAGGGAAAGGGCCCCGCCGGTCGGCCGCCGCCAGCGGCTGCGCGGCGCCAGGGCGCGGCTTCGTCCAGGGGTAACAGCCCTTAAGCAAAAACCCGCTAAAATTCAAGACTTTCCCGTATTTTTTGCCGGCCCCGCTCCTGACGCGTCCCGATCTTCCCGGCGACGCCCGTGGGCGGGTTCTTTCGTGCCGGCGGGCCAGGGAGTGAACTGAATGCCTATCTACGCTTACAAGTGCGGCGCCTGCGGCCATGCCAAGGACGTGCTGCAAAAGATTTCCGACGCCCCTCTCACGGTTTGCCCCGAGTGCGGCGCCAGCGCGTTTTCCAAGCAGGTAACGGCCGCGGGCTTCCAGCTAAAGGGTTCCGGCTGGTATGTCACCGATTTCCGCAACAACGGCAGCGGCAGCGGCACCAGCGCGCCTTCGACCGGCGCCAAGACCGAATCGAAATCGGAAAACGCTGGCGGCACCAGCAGTGATGGCGCCGCGGCCAAATCCGGCGATGCGGCTCCGGCCGCCACGCCGGCACCCGCCGCCGCGCCCGCCGCACCGCCCTCCACGGCTACCTGACGTCCGCCATGGCGATGCGCGTCTTCAAGAAGTACTTCATCACCGGCCTCCTGATCTGGGTGCCGCTGGTGATCACCGTCTGGGTGCTGGGCGTCCTTATCGCGACCCTGGAAGGCTTCGTCCCCGGCTTCCTGTCGGCGCAATCGCTGTTCGGCGTGGACATCCCCGGCTTCCGCTTCGTACTGGTCATCCTGGTCGTCCTGCTGACCGGCATCTTCGCCGCCAACCTGCTGGGGCGCACGATGTTGGAGCAGTGGGAAAAACTGCTGGGCCGCATCCCGCTGGTACGTTCCATCTACAACTCGGTCAAGCAGGTCAGCGACACCGTACTCGCGTCCAACGGCCAGGCCTTCCGCCAGGCCGTGCTGGTGCAATACCCGCGCCACGGCTCCTGGACCATCGCTTTCCTGACCGGCACGCCCAGCGGCGAAGTCGCCACGCATCTGCCCGGCGACCACGTCAGCGTCTACGTGCCCACCACGCCCAACCCGACTTCCGGCTTCTTCCTGATGATGCCGCGCGCCGAAGTCATCGATCTGCAGATGAGCGTGGATTCCGCCCTGAAGTACGTCGTATCCATGGGGGTGGTGGGGCCGCCCCCGCCGCCCCCTCCGGTCGCGCCCGCCGCGCCGGAGCGGCCCGCCGAAATTCCGACCGCGCCCGGCGTACGCCAGCGCGGGGAGAACCCCTGACAAGCCGGGCAGGCCCGCGGCCCGCCCTTCGATCCATTATCGTGACGCTCCAAGGCGCCCCAACAAAGTAGAAACGGAGTCATCCCGCAATGCGTACCTGCTACACCGGACAGGTTTGCCGTGACCACCTCGGTCAGACCGTTACCCTGAACGGCTGGGTAAACCGCCGCCGCGACCACGGCGGGGTTATCTTCATCGACCTGCGCGATCGCGCGGGCCTGGCGCAGATCGTCTTCGACCCCGACAACGCCGCCTTTGCGACCGCCGAACGCCTGCGCAACGAATTCTGCGTCCGTGTCACCGGCCTGGTGCGCCTGCGTCCCGAAGGCACGGCCAATCCCGATCTGGCATCCGGCGAAATCGAAGTGCTGTGCAAAGAAGTGGAAATCCTGAACGCTTCCGTCACGCCGCCGTTCCAGCTCGACGACGACAACCTGTCGGAAACCACCCGCCTGACGCACCGCGTGCTGGACCTGCGCCGTCCGCAGATGCAGCGCAACCTGATGCTGCGCTATCGCGTCTCCATCGAAGTGCGCAAGTTCCTGGATTCGCTGGGTTTCATCGATATCGAAACGCCCATGCTCACCAAGAGCACGCCGGAAGGCGCGCGCGATTACCTGGTGCCGTCGCGCGTCAACGCGGGCCAGTTCTTCGCGCTGCCGCAATCGCCGCAGCTGTTCAAGCAGATGCTGATGGTGTCCGGCTTCGACCGCTACTACCAGATCACCAAGTGCTTCCGCGACGAAGACCTGCGCGCCGACCGCCAGCCGGAATTCACCCAGATCGATTGCGAGACCTCCTTCCTGAACGAAGTCGAGATCCGCGAGATCTTCGAAAACATGATCCATCATGTTTTCAAGGTGGTGCAGAACGTCGACCTGCCGCGCCCGTTCCCGTCCATGACGTGGAGCGAAGCCATGCGCCGCTACGGTTCGGATAAGCCCGACCTGCGCGTGTCGCTGGAATTCACCGACATCAGCGACATCATGCGCGACGTCGATTTCAAGGTCTTCGCGGCTGCCGCCGCGGCGCCGGGCAGCCGCGTGGTGGCCCTGCGCGTGCCGGGCGGCGGCGCGCTGTCGCGCAGCGAAATCGACAGCTACACCCAGTTCGTCGGCATCTACGGCGCCAAGGGCCTGGCCTGGATCAAGGTAAACGACGCGGCCAAGGGCCGCGAGGGCCTGCAGTCGCCCATCGTCAAGAACATCCACGACGCCGCGCTGGCCGAGCTCGTCAAGCGCACCGGCGCCCAGGACGGCGACATCATTTTCTTCGGCGCCGACAAGGAAAAAGTCGTCAACGATTCGATCGGCGCGCTGCGCGTCAAGATCGGCCACAGCGAATTCGGCAAGACCTCCGGCCTGTTCACGCCCGGCTGGCAACCGCTGTGGGTCATCGACTTCCCCATGTTCGAATACGACGAGGAAGAAGGCCGCTACACCGCCGCGCACCATCCGTTCACCAGCCCCAAGGATGGCCACGAGGACTTCCTGCAGACCGATCCCAGCAAGGCGTTCGCCAAGGCCTACGACATGGTGCTGAACGGCTGGGAAATCGGCGGCGGCTCGGTCCGTATCCATCGCGAGGAAGTGCAGAGCAAGGTTTTCCGCGCGCTCAAGATCAACGCGGAAGAAGCACGGCAGAAATTCGGCTTCCTGCTGGACGCGCTGCAATACGGCGCGCCCCCGCATGGCGGCATCGCCTTCGGCCTGGACCGCATCGTCACCATGATGACCGGCGCCGAATCCATCCGCGACGTGATCGCCTTCCCCAAGACGCAGCGCGCGCAGGACCTGCTCACGCAGGCGCCTTCGCCGGTCGACGAGAAGCAGTTGCGCGAATTGCACATCCGTCTGCGCAACGCCGAAGTGAAATAACGATGCGCTAAGCTGGGTCCATGTCCATCCTGCGCGTCGTCAGCTACAACATCCATAAGGGCCGTTCCGCGCTTGGCGCGCGGGACTCCCTGAAAGAGCTGCGCCTGGGACTGTACGGACTGCGCCCCGACCTGGTCTTCCTGCAGGAAGTCCAGGGCCGCAACGAAAGCCGCAACGTGCTGGACGCCCAGCACATGTCGCTGGCCGCGGCCTTGCACATGCAAATGTGCTACGGCCGCAACGCCGTCCGCGACCGCTCCGACCACGGCAACGCGCTGCTGTCGCGCTACCCGATCCTGGACTTCGAAAACCAGGACATCTCCGATCACCGCATGGAGCAGCGCGGCCTGCTGCATGCCACGGTGGACGTCGGCAAGCACGAAGTGCATTGCTTCGTGGTCCATCTGGGTTTGTTCGCGGGCAGCCGCACGCGGCAGATCCAGGCCCTGGTCGATCGCATCGACCGCATGGTGCCGGCGGGCGCGCCCATGGTCATCGCGGGCGACTTCAATGATTGGAATGATCGCCTGGCGCCCTTGTTCGTCCAGCGCCTGGGCGTCTACGAAGTGTTCTCCCACGCGTCCAAGCTGGTCGGCGGCGAAGGCCCGCGCCTGCGTGAAAGCATGCGTCGGCTCAGCAATGTGCTGCGCGGCGTGCCCAACAGCCTGGCCATGCTGGAACGCACCAACCAGCTGACCATGGACGGAAGCTACCGCGCCGCCCCGCCGCCGCGTACCTTTCCCGCCGTGTTCCCCTGGTTCCGGCTGGACCGCATCTACCAGCGCGGCTTCGGCGTGCGTAGCGCGCGCGTGCTGCGCGGGCGCGCCTGGTCCAAACTGTCGGACCACGCACCCCTGCTGGCGGAGCTCGAATTGCCGTGAGGCCGAAGCCGCTGCGATTGCCCTGGACGGACGGCAACGCGGTCCGGCTTCTCAAGAACGGCGCGGACTTCTTTCCCGCCTTGTGCGATGCCATCGATGCGGCACGGACATCGGTGCATCTGGAAACCTACATCTTCACGCTGGACCGCACCGCGCAGCGCGTACTGGATGCGCTGACGCGCGCTTGCGCCCGCGGCATCAAGGTGCGCGTCGTCATCGACGGCTTCGGCAGCTGGGAATGGGTGGATGAGGTCCGGCGCCGCCTGATCGATGCCGGCGCGCAATGCCGCATCTTCCGCCCCGAACCCGGCTGGCCGCGGCGGCTGCTGTTTTCGCGCAGCCGGCTGCGCCGCCTGCATCGCAAGGTCTCGGTCGTCGATGGCCGCATCGCTTTCGTGGGCGGCATCAACATCGTCGACGACTTCGACGACCTGGAGCCGACTGACGGGATTCTCGCCAACCCACGCTTCGACTTCGCCGTCGAAGTGCAGGGTCCGCTGGTCTCTTACGCCGTCCATGCGCAGGACCTGCTCTGGGTAAGCCTGAAGCACGTCGCGCGCCATGTTGAAAAGGCGGCGGAACGGCGGCGGTTGCGCCGGCCGTCCTTTCCACCGCTGGACCGGCCGCCCGGCTACCTGCGTACCGCGCTGGTGCTGCGCGACAATGTGCGCTGGCGGCAGACCTTCGAACGCGCCTACCTGTATGGCATCAATCGCGCCCAGCGCGAAATCCTGATCGCCAATGCCTACTTTTTTCCCGGCCTGCGCTTCCGCCGGGCGCTCAAGCGCGCCGCCGCGCGCGGCGTGCGGGTGCGGCTGGTGCTGCAGGGCAAGGTCGAGTATCGCCTGCAGTACTACGCGACTCATGCGTTGTATGAAGACCTGCTGGGCGCCGGCATCGAGATCTATGAGTACATGCCCAGCTACCTGCATGCCAAGGTGGCAGTGATCGACGACGTCGCCACGGTCGGCTCATCCAACCTGGATCCCTTCAGCCTGTTGCTGGCGCGGGAAGCCAACGTGGTGGTGGACGATGCCGGTTTCGCGAGTGAACTGCGCGCCAAGCTGGAAGAGGAAATCGAGCGTGGCGGGCAGCTGGTCCGTCCCGCGGACCACCACAAACGGGGATGGGTGCACCGCGTCGTGGATAACGTCGCCTATACCCTCTTGCGCATGGGCGTGGCCTTGACCGGTCAATCGTCGGGATATTGAGCGCGGATCACGGCTCGTCGCCGCGGCATCTCATGCACAACCGGACAGTCCCCATGGCATTGAGCACGCATGCCAGGCGGTCGTCGCGCTATTGAACGCACATGGCCGGTCGACGCCACACCGTCAGTATCAAAATTTATCGTCGTCGCCCGGGCATTCCCCTCTGCGATTTGTCGCCCGATCCATGTAGGATCGAGGCTTCGTACGGAATGCAACGTAGATGGGTGTAGTCGTGTTTCCAGTTATGAAATCGTCGTTCCCGCGATCAGTCACAGAGTTTGTCGAGCCCGCAACATCCCACATAAATCTGGTTCAGGCTGGCCTTAAGCGAAACGCACGGCCGGCAATGACCCGTTTGCAGGAGACATCGGCATGACCACGTTCGGCGAAACCCGTTCAGGATCCCAACCCGATCACGGCCAAGGGAATCCAGGCAGCAGCGGTGTCCCGGCGCGTATCCGCCGCGTCGCCGTCCTGGGCGCCGGCGTCATGGGCGCGCAGATTGCCGCTCATTGCGTGAATGCCGGCATACCGGCGGTGCTGTTCGACCTTGCCGCCGACGGGCCGGATCGCAGCGCAACCGCGCGCAAGGCCATCGAAGGCCTGGCGCGCCTGAATCCCGCTCCCCTGGCCGCGCCCGAACTGGCGGCACACATCCGGCCCGCCAACTACGACGAGCATCTGGATCTTCTGCGCGACTGCGACCTGGTCCTGGAAGCCATCGCCGAGCGCATCGACTGGAAGCAGGATCTTTACCGGCGCATCGCCGGCGCGCTGGGGCCGCGGGCCATACTCGCGACCAACACGTCGGGCCTGTCCATCGACACATTGGCATCGACGCTGCCCGAGTCCATACGATCCAGGTTCTGCGGCGTGCATTTCTTCAATCCGCCCCGCTACATGCCGCTGGTCGAATTGATCCCGGCGCCGGGCACCGACGCCGGCTTGCTGGATGACCTGGAGACTTTCCTGGTATCCGACCTTGGCAAGCGCGTCGTGCGCGCCAAGGACACACCGAATTTCATCGGCAACCGCATCGGCGTCTTCGGCATCCTGGCCGCCATGATCGAGGCCGATCGCCATGGCCTGAGCTACGACGTCGTCGACGAATTGACCGGCGCCAGGCTGGGCCGCGCCAAATCCGGCACCTTCCGCACCGCAGACGTGGTGGGCCTGGACACGATGGCCCACGTCATCCGCACCATGCAGACCGGCTTGCCGAACGATCCTTTCCACGCGGCCTTTGCCACGCCGCCGGCCCTGGCGGGGCTGCTGGCCCAGGGCGCGCTGGGCCAGAAAACCGGAGCGGGCTTCTACCGCAAGGACGGCAAGACCATCCTGCGCCTGGATCCCGCCGCGCGGCAATACGTGCCCGCCGATGCGCGCCTGGACGACAGCGTCGCGGCGGCGCTGGCCGAGCGCGATCCCGCCAAGCGCCTGGCTGCGCTGCACGACTCCTCCCACCCGCAGGGCAAATTCCTGTGGGCGCTGTTGCGCGACACGTTTCACTATGCCGCGGTGCATCTGGCCGAAATCGCCCACACCGCGCGCGATGTCGACTTCGCCATGCGTTGGGGTTTCGGGCATGTGAAAGGCCCGTTCGAGGTCTGGCAAGCCGCGGGCTGGACCACGGTCGCGCAATGGATCCAGGACGACATCGCCCAAGGCAAGACCTTGTCATCCGCGCCCTTGCCGGACTGGGTTTTCAGTGGTCCGGTACCGCAGCACGGCGGGGTCCACACCAAGGAAGGTTCATGGAATCCGCGCGCCGCCGCGTTCCAGCCGCGCCGCGACCTGCCCGTATACCAGCGCCAGCTGACCCCTCCGCGCCTGGTGGGCGAACCGCGCGAGGCCCCCGGCCGCACCGTGTTCGAGGACGAAACCATCTGCCTGTGGACCGTGCCGCGCACGGGCCACGGCGATATCCTGATCGCCTCCTTCAAGACCAAGATGCACACCATCAGCCCCGCCGTCACGCGGGGCCTGCTGCATGCCATCGACCTGGCGGAAGAACGCTTTCATGGCCTGGTGGTCTGGCAGACCAGCCAGCCCTTCTCCGCGGGCGCGGACCTGCAGGCCATGCTGCCGGCCTTCATGCAGGGCGGCGTCGCCGCGATCGAACCGCTGGAACGCGACCTGCAGCGCGTCGCCCAGCGCTTCCGCTCGGCGCTGGTGCCCACCGTCGTCGCGCTCTCCGGCCTGGCGTTGGGCGGCGGCTGCGAAATAGCCGTGCATGCGTCGGCCCGCGTGGCCCATCTGGAAACCCATATCGGCCTGGTCGAAGTCGGCGTCGGCCTGGTCCCCGGCGCCGGCGGCCTGGCCTATTGCGCGCGCCGCGCCGCCGAACAGCGTGCCGCCACCGCGCCGGATATGCCCTTGCTGCCTTTCCTGCAGAAGTTCGCCGAGGCCATCGCCACCGCCAAGGTCTCGCGATCCGCGCTGGAAGCGCGACAGATCGGCTATTTGCGCGAAGGCGATCCCATCGTCATGCATGAAGATGAATTGCTGCACGTCGCCATCGGCCATGCCGCCGCGCTGGCCGATGCGGGATGGCGGCCTCCGCTGGCGGCGCCGTTCCCGGTCGCGGGCGTCGATGGTGCGGCTACGTTGACCGCGCAACTGGTCAATATGCGCGATGGGGGCTTCATTTCGCCCTACGACTACGAGCTGGGCCGCACCGTTGCAGAGGTCATTTGCGGCGGCGACGTGGACCCGGGTACGCTGGTGGACGAGGAATGGATGCTGGCGCTGGAACGCCGCGCTTTCGGGCGGCTGCTAAGCAATCCCAAGACACACGAGCGCATCATAGGCATGCTGAAGACCGGCAAGCCTGTGCGGAATTGATGGGTTGCGGGGTATGCTGACTGGGCTTCGAATGCTGTTCAGGCCGCTTTTGCCGCTTACGACGCTTATGTCGCTTACGCCACTCGTGACGCCCATGTTGACTATGCCGCCCATGCCGCTTGCGCCGCTTGCGCATCGCCGCGGCCCTGGATACCTCGGCGGCGCGAGCAATACCCGGCGCGCGCCCGGTCCAGCATCGAGAGAACGCCGGCCGCTTATGCCGCGCGAGTCGCTCAAGACTCCGCCGCCCAAGCTGCTCGTGCAAGGAGACGCTTCATGACTCGAACTCTGCAAGATGCCTACATCGTCGCGGCCACCCGGTCGCCGGTCGGCAAGGCACCCAAGGGCGCGCTGCGCCACACGCGGCCCGACGACCTGCTGGCCGACATCCTGCGTGCCGCGCTGGCGCAGACGCCCACCCTGGATCCCGCCGCCATCGAGGACGCCATCATCGGCTGCGCTCGTCCCGAAGGCGCGCAAGGCCTGAATGTCGCACGCATCGCGGTGCTGCTGGCGGGCCTGCCGGACCGCGTGCCGGGCATCACCATCAACCGCTTCTGCGCCTCCGGCCTTAGCGCCATCGCCATGGCCGCGGACCGTATCCGCGTGGGTGAGGCCGACGTCATGATCGCCGGCGGCGTGGAATCGCTCAGCCAGGTACCCATGATGGGATTCGCACCGTCTTTCTCGCCGCGCATCTTCGCCAACAACGAAGACATCGGCATCGCCTACGGCATGGGCCTGACCGCCGAACGCGT
>DATJHN010000099.1:0-19603 GCA_035493915.1 Bordetella sp. | reverse complement strand
AGCAGTTCACGCGTCAGGATGGGACTGAGCCGTTCCGGCAGGACCACGGCGGCGTGGTCGAACTCCGACCCCTGCGACTTGTGCACCGTCAGCGCGAATACCGTTTCGACCGCCTGCAGGCGGCTGGGCAGCACCCACTTGATGCGGCCGCTGCCGTCCGTCATGGGAAACGCGACGCGCAGGACAGCAGGGCGGCCGGCGTCCTCGCCGGGCAGCGCCAGGGTGATGCCTATGTCGCCGTTCATCAGGCCCAGCGCGTAGTCATTGCGCGTCACCAGCACTGGACGGCCGGCGTACCACGCGTCCGTGGCATCGATCAGTCCGTGTTCGCGCAGCAGCTGCGCCACGCGGCGATTCAGGCCATCCACGCCCCACGAGCCATGGCGCAGCGTCGTCAGCAGCTGGAAGGCGCCATGCGCGCGCAGGACGCCGCGCGCCCAGTCGTCCATATCCGGCTGGCTGGCGCCGGGCGCGGGCCGGCGCGCATGCATCAGGCGCAGATAGCGGGCATAGCCGTGCGGGCCGTGATCCGCATCGTCGATGGGGGCATCCACGGTGACGGCGCCGGCCATGGCCTGCTCCAGTTCCGTGCGTGCCTGGCCGTTCAGGACCAGCGCGGCGAAGTCGCGTTCGCAATCGTGCCCCGCCAGGCGCGTCACACCGGCATGGGGCTGGCGCCAGAATCGCGCCACCGCCTGGCGGTTGCCGGCATTGATGGCGGATGCCAGCCGCCCGATGCCGCTGTCGGCGGCGAAGCGATGGCTGTGGCGCAGCATGACGACGGCCTGGTCCAGTCCGGTGCCTTGCGGATCGACCAGATCGCCGGCGATGCGCTCGCCGCTGACCTGCTCCAGCCAATCGCGCGTGGCGGGGGTATAGCGCCCGGCGTGCGCGTCGCGGCACAGGTCCGCCAGCACGGCGCCGGCCTCTACCGACGCCAGTTGATCCTTGTCGCCCAGCAGGATCAGCCGTCCGCGCGGCGGCAGCGCCTGCAGCAGGGCGGCCATGGTTTCCAGGTCGATCATGGATGCCTCGTCGACCACCAGCACGTCCAGCGCGAGCGGATGTTCGGCATCGTGGCGGAACTTGCGCGAACCCGGGCGGCTGCCCAGCAAGCGGTGCAGCGTCGACACGCTGGTCGGAATCGCATCGCGCACCGCCTCGCCGGCTGGCAGATGCGCGACCGGCAGGCGCGATACGGCGCCGGCGATGGATTCGCTCAGGCGCGCCGCCGCCTTGCCCGTCGGTGCGGCCAGCCTGATGCGCAGCGGACGCGGAGTGTGCTGCGCCGTGGCCGTGCCTATGCTTGTAGCTGCGGCTGTGGCCGTGCCGTCCAGCGCCAGGGCTTGCAGCACCGCCAGCACCTTGACGACGGTGGTCGTCTTGCCGGTACCGGGGCCGCCGGTGATGATGGTGAAAGCACTGCGCGCGGCGGCGGCGCAGGCGATTTTCTGCCAATCGGTATCCGGCGCGATGCCACCGGCCGTTGTATCAGGCGCGAACAAAGCGTCCAGCATGGCGCGCAGGCGGGGCGGCGGCAGGGCGGCCTGCAAAGCGGGATTGCGCGCCAGCCGCGCTGAAATGCCCGCGTTGATGTCTTGTTCGTATTGCCAGCAGCGCCGCAGGTACAGCCTATGTTCTACCAGGACGAGGGGCGTGCCGCCGGGCCCGCGCCCCACCAGAGCGGGCACGTCCAGCGCCGCCAGCCAGCGCGGCAGGGATACGTGGGCCAGCAGCGCAGCGGGAGATCGCAGCGGCGTTTCCGACGCCGGCAAGCCGGTGCCTTCCGGCGGCAGCGCCAGCGTCATCTCCGGATCCTCCAGCGTCGCGCCCAGGTCCAGGCAGGCGTGGCCATGCGCCAGCTGATGGCTGGCCAGCAGCGCGCCGAAGATCAGCAGGGGCGGCGCATCGGGCACCTCGTCCCACAGGAAGCGCGCGAACACGGCGTCCAGCTGGCGTATCCAGCCATGCAGCACCCACTCGTCCATCAAGACCAGCAGTTCGCGACGAGCGGCATCGTCACGGCCGCGATCGCGGCCGATGAGGCCAGCATCGGTGAGCGTCGACAGGAACATCAGGCGGCCTCCTCGCGGGCAGGCGCCGCGGCGAACAGGCGGTCCAGCGCATGCATCATGGCGGCGGGCGGGCGTTCGGCGAACACGCCGCCCTGCGGGGCCTGCGTGCCGCGCAGGAACACGTACGCGGCGCCGCCTATGTGGCGGTCGTAGTCGTAATCGGGCAGTCGCGAACGCAGCAGGCGATGCAGCGCGAACAGGTACAAGGCGTACTGCAGCTCGTAGCGATGGCCGAGTATGGCGTCGCGCATCGCCGCCTGGGTGTATGCGATGTCGTCATCGCCCAGGCGGTTGGATTTGTAGTCCAGCACGTAATAGCGGCCTTCGTGTTCGAACACCAGGTCAATAAAGCCCTTCAGCATGCCGTTGATGCGTGCCGGCTCCAGGCTGGGCCGCGGCGCCTGGTCCAGGGTGTGCGCCCGCACAATGCGGTCCAGCCGCGCCACATCGACGTTGCCGGCGCCCAGCCAGAACTCCATTTCGGCGATGTAATCGCCTATGCCGGCCAGCGCCACCGGCGTGACGGGGCCGCCGGGCATATCGGGCAGGACCATGGGACGCGCGACCGCATCCAGCAACCACGCGGTCAGCGGCTCGGTCCAGGCCGACCAGTTGCGCACCTCGCAGCGGCGCGCAACTGCTACATGCACCGCGTCCGGTTGGCCGGCCACGGTGGCGAAACCCTGCGCCGCGGCCCATTCCAGCAGTTCGTGAAAGAAGGTGCCCGCGTGCGCCCCGGCTGGAAATCCATGCAGACCGCCCGCGGCGTCGTGGACGCCGCGTAGCGCCGTCAATGCGCGAGAGGCTGGCCGCGCCGCGGCGTCCGGCGCATCGCCACCAGCCTGCGGCGCCGGATCGGAGTCGGCGGTTTCCAGGAAGACATCCTCGCGTGCCGTTTCCGGCTCGGCTTCGGCCGCGTTACCGGCGCGGGCCGTGCGCAGCGACGAATAACTGGCGATCCACCACGGATCGCGCACCGTCCGGCTCATCGTGCGGGCGCGGCCGGCCGGCGCCGCGGCGGCATCGGCGCGGTAACGGATGTCGGCCGGGGGCGGTGCCTCCTGCAAGGCGATGTCGGCATGGCCGTCGCGCCAGGTTTCCAGCACCTGCGGCAAGGACTGGTCGTTCGGCGCCAGCCCGCGCCCGATCAGATAGCCCACGGCGCTGGCCTCAAGATTGGCGACGGGCGCCACGCCCATCCAGGTCGCGTAGCGCGCGCGCGTCAGCGCGACGTAGAGCTTGCGCAAGTCTTCGCCCAGGCGCTCGCGGTCCGCGCGGGCATGGCCGGCGGCATCGGGCGCCAGCGATACCTTCAGCTCGCCGTGTTCGTCATGCCAGGAGAGGGGCACGGCGTCCGGCCTGACCGGCCGGAAAGCGGCGGCATAGGGCAGGAATACCAGCGGATATTCCAGGCCCTTGGACTTGTGCACCGTGATCACGCGCACCAGGTCGGCATCGCTTTCCAGGCGGATGGTCAGGGCGTCGTTTTCCTCGCCCTGTGCGGCCGCGTGGCGCATTTCGGCAAGATGGCGCAGCAGCGCGTGTTCGCCGTCGACATGGACGCTGGCTTGTTGCAGCAGTTCGGCGATGTGCAGGATATCGGTCATGACGCGTTCGCCGTCGCCACCCGCCTGATCGGCGTCCGCGCTATCGGACAGCTGGCGGCCGGGCACGCCGAAATCGTCCAGCAGGCGCCGCAGCATGGGCAGCACGCCTTTTTCGCGCCAGCAGCGGGCGTAGCCGCGGAACTGCTGGACACGCGCCTCCCATTCCAGTTCGTCCTGGCCGACGCGGTCCAGATCCTGCCAGGGCACACCCAGCGTGGGCGTGGCCAGGGCCGCCCGCAATGCGCGCGGATCGTCGGGTTCCGCGCAGGCACGCAGCCAGAATTCGATTTCGCCGGCCTGCGCGCCGGCGAAGACCGATTGCCGTTCCGACAGGTAGACACTGCGCACGCCACGGCGCGACAGGGCGCGGCGCACGGCGCGCGCCTGGCGTCCGGTATCGACCAGCACGGCAATGTCCGCCGGCCGCAGCGGTGTCGCATCGCGCGCCACGAAACCCGCCCGGCCCTGCTGGCTGAGCGTCAACAACCGGGCGATCTCGCCGGCGCAGGCATCAGCCATCGTCTCCACATAGACGCCCGTGCCCATGGACTTGCCGTCCTCGGGCTGCGCCAGCCACCACACCGTCAGCGCCGGCGTGCCCGCGTCCTCCACCACCAGGCGGTCGGGGCGATCATTTGCCTGCGCCGGCACGAAAGGCACGGGATTGACGCCGCCGCGGCGGAACAGGAAGGCGCCTTCGCCCTCGTCGCGAAGCTCCGCCGCCAGGAAACAGTGATTCACGGCCTGCACCATCGGCAGGCTGGAACGGAAATTCCTGCCCAGCACGTACAGGCGGCCGTCCACGGCCGCGCGGGCGCGCAGATAGGTATAGATATCGGCGCCGCGAAAACCGTAGATCGCCTGCTTGGGATCGCCGATCAGGATCAGCGCGCTGGCGTCGTCGTTGCCGGCCACGCGATAGACGGCATCGAAAATGCGGTACTGGACGGGATCGGTATCCTGGAATTCGTCGATCAGCGCCACGGGAAACTGCCGGCGCAAGGTCTCCGCCAGGGCCGCGCCGCTGGGACCGGCGAGCGCCGCGTCGAGCTGGTCCAGCAGGGCATCGAAGCTCATCTGGGCGCGCTGCGCCTGCTCGCCGGCGAAGCGCCGGCTGACCCAGTCGGCGGCATGGCGCAGTACATCGTGGCGCGCTTCGGGCAGTGCGCGTGTCTGTTCGCGCAGTTCGGCCAGCGCGGCGAAAGCGGAATGGTCGGGCGGATCGCCCTTCCAGGCTTCGTTCAATCCAGGCCCCAGGCGCAGCCAGGCGGTATCCGTCAGCTGCGGGACGCGGGCGTCCGGATCCTCGCACCACGCCCGCAGGCTCTCCAGCCACGCAAGGTAGTAGCGGGATTGGATCTGCCGGCCATTGACGCGCTTGGCCGCCACACCTTGGTCGAACAGCTCGCGCAGTTCGGGCAGCCATGCCTGCCAGGGTTGCTTGAGTTCACCGAGCAGGGCCTGGCGGTGCTGGCGCGCGGTTTGCAGCAGGGAGCTTGGCGCGTGGCGCGCGTCGGCGGCATTGGTGGCATCGGCGGCATCCACGATATCGGCGTCGCCCAGGCCTTCGGCCATCCCCGGGTCACCGGGCACCTTCAATTCAGGCGCGAAGCGCAGCACGGGCAACAACTGCGCCTGCAATTCGTCCGGTCCCGGCCACCAGGCGCGGACCTCGGCTGCCGACGGCGCATCCAGCGGCGCGATGTGGGCCCGCCAGTAATCGCGCACGACTTCCGCCATCAGCGGCGCGGTGTTCTGCTCCAGGGTCTGCTGGAACAGGCTGTTGCTGTCGAACGCGTGCTCGCGCAGCATGCGGTTGCACCAGCCGTGTATGGTGGAGACGGCGGCCTCGTCCATCCATTCGACCGCCAACTGCAGCTTGCGCGCGCACGCACCCCAAGTGTCCTGGGGATAGTCGGCGCGCAGGTCATGCAGGGGATCCTCGCCCGGTGCCCGTTCGGCCACCTGGGCCGGGTCCGCCAGGAAGTACGCGGCCGCCTGCGCCAGCCGCACGCGGATACGATCGCGCAGTTCCTGTGTCGCGGCTTCGGTGAAGGTAACGACCAGGATCTGCGGCGGCATCAGGGGGCAGTCGAAACCGGCGTCGCCACCGTGCCCCAGGACCAGGCGCACGTAAAGCGTGGCGATGGTAAAGGTCTTGCCGGTGCCCGCGCTGGCCTCGATCAACCGGCTGCCGTGCAGCGGAAAGCGCAGTACGTCCAGTGGCGTGGCGTAGGGATTTGCCGCGCCGCGCGCGCCCGATCTGCGATGGCCGGATTCAGGCATGCTCGCCCTCCTGCCCATCCGGCGCGGCCTTGCCCTTGTTACGATCGGCGTACAGCGAAGCGCGCATCGCGCGCAGCCAGGATTGCGCCAGCGCGAAAAATTCGCCGCCGCGGATCAGCGACGGGAAATCGGGGTATACCGCCTGCAGATAGGGACTGCCGTCCACTTCGCCGCGTTGTTCCGCCGCGCCTTCGTACACCTTGCGCGCGGCCTGCCCGGCGGGCGCGGCCAGCAAGGCTGGGATTCCGCCCGCGCCGCCGCCATCCCAGGCCGGTACGCCATCCGCGGTGTGCGTGCCAGCGTCATCGGCGGAACCGTCGTGCAAGGCCGCATCCTTGCCGGATACGGTGGCGGCCTGTTCATCGCCGGCCGCATCCATCTCGGGCGGCGCGGGATGCCGTGTCAACCATTCGAAGGCGGCGGCCGGCGCCAGCGGCAGCGGCCGCGACATGCCGGCCTGCCAGCCCCGCAGCCAAGCGCGCAGGCACCGCATCGCCTCGCGCCGCGTCAATGGCGGGAACACCACGTCGCCCGCCTTGCTGACAACCACCGTGGTCACGGCTTCGCCCGCCAGCTGCGCCGCCACATGGGCCACCCAATGCGGCACGATGCGCGCGGCCCGGTATTTGCCCTTGGGGATCAGGCTGCTGCTGTCGACCAGCAGGCGGCAGCGCTGCCCTTCGTCGTCGCGGCGGAAAGCACCCAGGCTGTCTTCCAGCGCCGGCACGCCATCGATACCGTCCACCAACAGCGGAAACTCTTCCTGGACCGCATGCGGCCAGCGCGCCAGCGCCTTGCCGTAGCGTTCCGCCATGTCATCGAGCGGCGCGATCAGATCCTCCGCCGTGAGAGCGCCGAACGCACCATCGGGCAGCACGCCGGCCCGGCCGATGCGCGCCAATTCGGCCTCTCGGCTGGCATAGGGATCGCCGCCGGTTTCCAGCGCGCGCGATTGCGCGCGGATCAGCGCATCCTGCAATTGCCATTGCTCCAACGCGTCCGGCACGAAAGGCTCGACATCTTCGGTCGCGGCGTCTTCCTGCAGGAAACTGACCTGCAGACGCTGCTTGAAAAACGCATCCACCGGCGCGCGCACGAAGTCGGCCAGCTCACGCAGCGTCAGCGGCTCGTCGCGCACCAGCGGTGGCAGCGGTTGCATGGCGCCGGCGCGGCCATTGCCCGCGTCGCGCCATTCGCTGGCGTAGGTAAACAGGCTGGCCGATGCCGGGCTGGAAAAATAGGCGGGGCTGAAAGGCTGCAAGCGATGCTCGGTCGTCAAGGCAGCGAGCAGGGCCTCATCCGGCTCCGGCATTCCCGCGGCGACGGTCTCGTGCGTTCCCGCACCGGCAGTCTCATGCATTCCCGCGTCGCCGGTTTCCTGCATCCGCACGGCGGCGGTCTCCGGCGATGCCGCCGTATCGCGCGCCAGCCGCCACCCCGCGGCCAGGTGATCGCGCAATTGCCCGACCAGTACCGACGGCGGCCGCGGGGTATTGTCGCGCACGCTGCGGCCGACCCACGACACCAGCAGGCGGTCCCGCGCCGACAACAGGGCTTCCAGGAACAGATAGCGATCGTCCTCGCGCCGCGAACGGTCGCCGGGGCGATAGTCGTAGGCCATCAGATCGAAATCCATCGGCATGCGAACGCGCGGATATTCGCCGTCGTTCATGCCCAGCAGGCAAACGATGCGGAAGGGAATGGCCCGCATCGGCATCAGCGTCGCAAAGGTCACCGCGCCACCAAAGAAACGCTGCGACAAGCCGCCTTCGTCCAACCGCGACAGCCAGTGTTCCGCCACCACGGACAGCGGCAACGCTTCGACCACGCCGCCTTCCGCGCACACGTCCAGCCATTCGCGCAAGGCGGCGTTCAACTGCTGCACCGTGTATGCATCGGTGCTATCACCGGGATGGAAAAAGCGTTCCAGCAATGCGGCCAGGCGTTCTCCCCAGACCTGGGGCGTGGCCGGCGCCGCCAGTTCCAGCCAACTCTGTTCCAGACTGTCCACCACCGCGATCAGCGGCCCCAGCAAGGCCGCATCCAGACCGCCGATATCGTCGTAGGGTTCGATGCCGTTCCAGTTCGTGGCGCGCCCGCCCACCGCGTAGCCAAGCAGGATGCGCCGCAGTCCGAACAGCCAGGTGTTCTGCGCGGCGGGCGTTCCGCTGGACGGCAGCCCCAGCGCGGCGCGCTGCGCATCGTGCAATCCCCAGCGTATGTTCGCGCCGCGTATCCATGCATGCAGCAGCGGCAACTGGTCTTCCGCGATGCCGAAGCGCTCGCGCACCGCCGGCACTTCCAGCAAATCCATGAATTCGCTGACCGCGAAACGGGCGTGCGGCAATTGCAGCAGCTGTTCCACCGCATGCAGCAAAGGATCGGCGTGCCGCTTGACGCGATCCGCGATGGTGTAGGGGATGGCGCGCGGATCGCCGCTGTCGTGCAGCCCGAACACGGCCTGGATATGCGGCGCGTAGGCCTCGATGTCGGGCACCATGACGATGACGTCGCGCGGCCGCAGCGTGGCGTCCTGGTCGAAGGCGGCCAGCAGCTGGTCATGCAGGATCTCGACCTCGCGCTGCCGGCTGTGGGCGATATGAAAGCGCACGGACGGATCCCTGACGGCATCCACGGCGGGCCAGCGCGCGCGCGTTTCGCGCACGGGCCGCAGGTCGCGGATGTCGTCCTGCAGTTGCCGCAGCAGCGTGTCGTCGCCGGCCGAACCGAACAGGTCCAGGCGCTGCGCCTCGCCGCCCAGCGCGGCCGCCAACCTGGCCCGCTCGCCGGCACTGTCATGCTCGTCCAGCAGGCCGATGAAATCGCGTCCCTGCTTGCCCCAGGCCGCCAGCAGCGGATGCGCGTGCAGATGCAGTTCGTCGTCGCCGATGCGCGCCGGACTGCCGCGGCGGCGCTGCTGCCGCGCGTGCGCGGCGCGCAGCAGGTCCTTGCCTTCGATGATATCGGCCCAGTAATGCTCGCAGGGGTTGTTCACGCACATCAGCACCTGGGTCCAGCGCGACAGCACCGCCAGTACTTCCAGGGACTGGCGCGGCAGCGTGGAGATACCGAACACGATAAGCCGGCGCGGCAGGCCGGGCACTGGCGCATCGTCCGGCAGGGCCTCCGCGCGGCGCAGAAAAGCGGCGTGGACGGCGGCGCGCCCGTCGGAGGACGGCGCGGCGCCGATCGGCGCGGCCAGCGCCTTGACGTCGTCCAGGACGGCGCGCCACAAGGCCGCCTGCCAGCATTGTGACGGCGGCAAGGGCAAGTCGGCGCCGCCATCGCGCGGCAGGGTATCGTGGCCGGCCGCCCACGCGGCCAGCCAATCGGCGCGATAGACCTGGTACTGGTCGAAGACATCGGCCAGCCGCTCGGCCAGCTGATAGCGCTTGCGGCAGTCGGCGTCATCGCGCAGGAACCGGCGCAAGGGCGCGTATACCGGCTGGTCCATAACTTCCGGCAACAGGCGCAGCAAGCGCCACATCAGCCGCGGCTTGTCGAAGGGCGAGACTTCCGGCACGGCGGCGGCCCCCAGCACCGCCCGGTAGACGCGCCACAGAAACCGCGACGGCAGCAGGAATTCGAAGGCGGCGGCGATGCCCGCCCCGCCGCCCGCGCCATCCCGCGGATCGGCGGCCAGCGCCAGCTTCAGCCATTGCGCGATGCCGCTGCTTTGCACCAGCACCACCTCGCGCTCCAGCGGCCCCAGCGGATGGGCGCGCATCCACCCCACCAGCACGTCGCGCAGCGACTCCGACAGGTTGCTGTGGATGACGATCAGGCCGGGCGGCAGGGATGGCGGGGACGGTCGTGGCACCGGAAGACTTGCGCTCAGTGGATTCAATCCGGAACGATAACTCGGATCAGGGGCGCGTATTGGGCAAACAATGCACCATGCGGCCTGCCGTAAAACACGGCACAATGCGCCAACCTCCCCCAAGCCGCAAAAAAACATGATCCGCCTGGACGATCTGAGCCTGTTCGTGCGCGCTGCCGCGCTGGGCAGCTTTTCGCAGGCCGCGCGCGAAGTGGACCTGCTGCCCGGCCAGGTCAGCGCAGCGATCAAGCGGCTGGAAGCCGAATTGGGTATCCGCCTGTTCGCGCGATCCACCCGCAGCCTGCGCCTGACGGCCGAAGGCGAGCAATACCTGCCCTTCGCCACGGGCGCGCTGGACATGCTGCGCGAAGGTACGGAACGCATGCATCCCGACGATGCCGCGCTGCAGGGCACGCTGCAGATATCGGCACCTTCGGACATCGGCCGCAACACCATCCTGCCCTGGCTCGACGTTTTTCGCGCGCATCATCCGGGACTTACCCTGCGGCTCTTCCTGTCCGACAACATCACCGACGTATTCCGCGATCCGGTCGATGTTGCCCTGCGCTATGGCCGCATCGGCGACGCCAGCTTCATCGCCCTGCCCATAGCGCCCGACAACCGGCGCGTGCTGGTGGCCTCGCCCGCCTACCTGGACCGCCACGGCCGGCCGCAGGCGCTGGACGACCTGGAGCGGCACAGCTGCCTGCTCTACATGATGCATGGCCGCCCATACGACAAATGGCGCTTTGGCGACGGCGAGAGCCGCCGCGCCGTCGCGGTATCCGGCCCATTGCTGACCGATGACGGCGACGCCGTGCGCCGCTGGGCGGTGACGGGACAGGGGATCGCCTACAAATCCTGGATGGACGTCTGCACCGACGTGCGCGCGGGCAAGCTGGAAGTGGTACTGCCGGACATTCCCGGCGAAGGGGCGCCGTTCAACCTGATCTGCCCGCACCGCAAACAGTTTTCCCCGGCCGTGCAGTTGCTGCATGCAGGGCTGCGCGAATGCTGCGCGCCGCTGATGGATGGCGCCCCGGCAAGCCGCGGCTGATCCCTGCCCGCCGCGAGCCCGCCGTTCTATGGCAGGCCCAGCATATCCGCCAGGCTGGAAGAGGCCGTCTCCTGCACGATATTGACATGAGCCTCCAGGTCGCGCAGGTGCTGCTCCATCGCGCGTACCGCGCCGGCCGTATCGCCGCGCTCGATCAGGTCCACTACGTGTGCATGTTCATCATGCTCGCAGGTGGCGTTGCCGGGCGGCTGGAAGATCGCGACCACCAGGGCGCAACGCGATATGGTTTCCACCAGGTATCGCTGCAGCAGCGGATTGCGCGACAGCTCCGCCAGCCTGGTGTGGAACGCGCTGGCCAAAAGCGCCCATTGCGCCTGGCCACTGTGCCGCAAGGCCTGGTGCTCCTGCCGCAAATGCCGCCGCAGCATGGCGTAGTCCGCGCGCGTGGCATGGCGCGCGACCAGCGGCACGATGGCGGCTTCCAGCGCGCGCCTGGCCTCGAACAGTTTGGCGACCTCTTCCGGCGTGGGCACCGCGACCATGGCGCCGCGATTGGGCCGAAGCTCGACGATATGATCGCGCGCCAGTCGTTGCAGCACCCGCTGCACCAGGGAACGGCCAACGCCGAACAGCTCGCACAAGGCGGCTTCCGGCAACTTGGTACCAGGTTTCAGGCGTTGACCCAGAACGCTCCGCAGGACGGCCTGGTAGATGCGTTCTTCGTTATCGTTGGCGGACGCGGCGGGCGTGGGCGCGGGTGCGCCTCTCCTGCTGGAGACCAGCCGGTCCGGACGTACCTTCGGGCGTCCCCGGGGCCGGGGCGTGGACGTGGATTTCCTGGTAGCAATAGTCATGGCATCGCGGCGTTCGCCACACTACAAAAGCCGTAACTATATGCGCGTCCGGGGCGATATCAGCGCGGCTGTTGCCCGGCGCCCTGTTCCAGCATGTCGACATGGCCGCATATGGCTCCTGGCGTGGTGATCCAGATGTCACCCTTATCGCGGGCATGTGCGATGTGTTCGAGCGCGCGGCGCAGATGCAGCAGGCGATATGGCTGGCCCATCAGGTAGGGATGCAACGCGATGCCCATCACCAGGGGCTGGTGCCTGGACTGCCGCCGCATTTCGTCGAAATGGTCGATGATCATCTGGGCGAAGTCCTTGGCGTCCATCTGGCGGGCGATGATCATCGGAATGTCGTTCAATTCCTGCGGATAGGGAATCGACCAGAATGGCTGTCCCCCGCGCGTCCGCATTCGTATCGGCTGGTCGTCATGTGCCCAGTTCAGCGTATAGCGATAACCGGATTCCGCCAGCAGGTCGGTAGTGACCCGGGACTCCGCGATCCACGGCGACAACCATCCTCGCGCGCGGCCTCCCAGCGCTGCGATGCGATCGCGGCAGTGCTCCAGCAGGGCAAGTTCCTGCGCTTCGGGCAGCGCGCCCTGGTGATCGGAATTGGTGTGTCCGTGGCCGATCAGTTCGTCGCCCCGGCGCACGCAGGCTTCGATCAGGCTGGCGCAGTGGTCGTATACGGACGTGTTGGCGATGATGCCGGCGGGAAATCCCAGCTGATCGAACATTTCCAGGCAGCGCCACGCCCCAACGCGATTGCCGTACTCCCGCCACGAATAATTCAGCACATCGGGCTCGGCCAGCGCGGCGCCGAGTTTCGCTCCCAGTCCTTCGCCAAAGGCGAAGTGTTCGATATTGAATCCCAGGTAAACCGCCAGCCGCGTGTTGCCGGGCCAATGGTAATCGGGACGCTGGTGGATAGGCGAATAGTCGAACCGGTCATGCGTGGCCAGTTTGTCGAAACGGGAAACCGTCGTCATTTGGAAAACCCTTTAGCTTGCTTGAAGGCGTATGGCCCGTGGCACGGATCAGGATCGGCTCCGCGACGCCGGCACAAGCCCGGATGCAACACACCGGTGCGCCATGCACGGATCGCTCCGTTTTTCGCACCGCATTGGCGCATTGGTTGACTACGCGCGATATGCGCGGCCCCCTCGCCAGGCAATGACATTATCTCCAATCGCTTATTTTTTGCCGACAAAAATTAATACTGATCGACGACAAAATTTCTACCGTGTCGCCGGCACTACATGGCGGCAATGTTGGCACGGATGTTGCATGACCATCCAGGCGCCGGACACGGCGATACACCAACAGCCACAAGCCTCAGGGGAAACCATGATTCGCGCATGCCGCCGCACATTCACCGCCTGTACCGCCGCCTTTATGCTGGGGCTGGGATGGCTACCCGCGGTTCACGCCGCCGAACCGATCAAGATCGGCCTGGTCGCCGCGCTATCGGGCCAGTCCGCGCTATCGGGCGAAGCGATCACGCGCGGCCTACAGACGGCCATCGATGAAATCAACGCGCAAGGCGGTCTGCTGGGCGGACGGCAACTGGTACTGGTGCGGCGCGATGACGAATCCAATCCCGCCAAGGGCGTGACCGCGGCGCGCGAACTGATCTACCGCGAGAAGGTCGCCGTTTTCTTCGGGGGCATCGATACGCCGGTCGCGCTGGCCATCGCGCCGCTGGCGAACCAGGCCAAGGTGCCCTTCATGAACCCGTGGGCCGCCGGCACCGCGATTACGCGCAACGGCGCGGACCCCAACTATGTATTCCGTGTATCAGCCGTCGATGAGCTGGTCGACAAAGGCATGCTGGCCTATGCCCAGAAGACGTTCCACACGTCCAAGTTTGGCTTGCTCATGATCAACAACCCCTGGGGAGAATCCAATCAGAAAGGCCTGGTCGCCGCCCTCAAGGAAAAGGGCATGGAGCCCGTGGCCAGCGAGAAGTTCGAGGCGACCGACGTTGATATCGTGCCCCAGCTCACGCGCCTGAAGGCGGCCGGCGCCGACACGATATTCCTGGTCGCCAACGTCGGCCCCGCCGCGCAGGTGGTGAAGTCGATGGACCGTATGGGCTGGAAGGTGCCCGTCGTCTCGCACTGGGGCGTGGCGGGCGGACGTTTCACCGAACTGGGCGGCCCGAACGCCAGCAATGTCCATTTCGTGCAGACCTATAGCTTCTACGGCAAGCTTTCGCCCGTGGGCGAACAGGTCGTCACGGAACTGAAGGCCAAGTACCCCGACGTCAAGCAACCGAGCGATATTACGCCGGCGGTTGGCGTGGCGAACGCCTACGACGGCATGCGGCTGACCGCCCTGGCGATTGCCAAGGCCGGCTCGACGGATGGCGATGCCATCCGCAAGGGCTATTACGCGATCGATTCCTACCAGGGCCTGATCAAGACCTACTCCCATCCGTTCAGCCCCACCCAGCACGACGCCTTGACTGAGAACGACTACGTCTGGGCGCAGTTCATCGACAACCGCATCGTGCCTGTCGGCATGAAGCCCTGAAGACCCGGCTGGCGGCTTGGACAGGCGATGCAGCTGTTATCAGCGCTCATAACCGGGATCAGCCTGGGCAGCATGTACGGCGTCGTGGCGCTCGGTTTCACCATGACCTACGCGGTATCCGGCACGGTGAATTTCGCGCAGGGCAGCTCGGTCATGCTGGGCGCGGTGTTGTGCTTCTGCTTCTCGCAGACCATCGGCCTGCCCATGTGGCTGGCCGTAATGCTCGCGCTGGTGCTCTGCGCGGCTTATGGCATGGCGGTGGAAGCACTGGCCGTGCGGCCTTTTGCCAGCCGGGGCTCCAATGCCTGGCTGATGTCCACGGTAGCCCTGGGCATCGTGCTCGACAACCTGGTCATGCACACCTTCGGCAAGGAACCCCGCAGCCTGCCCTCGCCGCTGGCCGGCGAGCAGATTTCACTGGGCGGCATCGGCCTGGGCGTGTATGCCCTGCATCTCGTCATTCCCGCCGTCGGGCTGGCCATGGCGGCGGCGCTGCACGTGGTATCGCGCCGCACGCGCTGGGGCAAGGCCGTTCTGGCGGTCGCCCAGAACCGGGACGCCGCGCGCCTGATGGGTATCCCGATACGGCGCACGATCACCGCATCGTTCGCCCTGTCGACCTGCTTCGCGGGGATCGCCGGCATCCTGATCGCGCCGCTGTTCAATGTCAGCGCCGAAATGGGCACTCTGTTCGGAATCAAGGCGTTCGCCGTCGCCATCCTGGGCGGCATCGGCAGCGCATGGGGCGTAATGGCTGCCGGACTGCTGTTCGGCATCGCCGAGGCGCTGATCGTGACCTACATCGGATCCGGGTATACCCAGATCATTACCTTCGGCCTCGTAATCGGCCTGCTCGCGATCCGGCCCGATGGGCTGCTGGGACAAGCGGGAGTGCGCAAGGTATGAGACATCCCATGGCGATCCTATGAAGCGCGCCGGAATCCCTTGTGCCGTGCTTGTCGCCGTGCTGTGCATGGTGCTGGCCGCCACGCTGAATAGCTATTACGTGTTCGTGCTGGCCAATGTGGCGCTGATAGCCATCGTCGGCATCGGACTGAATGTGCTGCTGGGTCTGACCGGCCAGGTTTCCTTCGGCCAGGTCGGCTTCTACGCGCTGGGTGCCTATACCGTTGCCGTATTGACGACACAGGCGGGATGGAGTTTCTGGCCCGCCTGGGGCGCGGGCGCGCTGCTATCGGCAGCGGCCGGCGCCGTGCTGGCGCTGCCCGCGCTGCGGGTCAAAGGGCCGTACCTGGCAATGGTCACCATCGCCTTCAGCTTTATCGTGCAGCACGCCATCGTCGAAATGCCCGCGCTGACGGGCGGCCAGAACGGCATCATGGGAATTCCTCCCCTGACGCTGGGCGGCTTCGCGCCGGAACAGGCTGTCGCGATGGCCGCCATCGCCACGACGCTCGTCCTGGTGGCGGCCTATGCGGCGCTGGCGCATGGCATGTGGGGCGCCGCCATGCGCGCCATCATGGACAGTGAAACCGCCGCCGAATCCATAGGGCTGAATCCCCTGGTCATCAAGGTCGCGGCGTTCGCCATCTCCGCCGCGCTGGCCGGACTGGCCGGCGGGTTGTTCGCGCCATTGTCCGGCTTCGTCACGCCCGACACCTTCAGCTTCATGCAGTCCATCCTGTTCGTGCTGGTTGTCGTCATTGGCGGTTCGGGCACGGTGGCCGGCCCGATTGCCGGCGCGGTCGTCGTGGGCGTCTTGCCGGAAATTCTTGCGTCCCTGGAGTCTTACCGCCTGCTGTTCTTCGGCGCATTGCTGCTGGTGGTGCTCTGGCTTGCCCCGGAAGGTATCGCCGGAATGGCGGCCCGCTGGCTGGACGCGCGTTCCCGCGGCAATACGCGCATCGCGCCGAACGCGAACGACACCGTGCCGCTCATGGGACAGCGGCATCGCCGCGCCCTGCGCGTGAGTGGACTTGGCATGACGTTCGGCGGTGTTCGCGCGATCAGCAGCCTGGACTTCGAAGTCGCGCCGGGGCGGGTCACGTCGCTGATCGGACCCAACGGCGCCGGCAAGACCACGGCGCTGAACATGCTCAGCGGTTTCTATGTGCCGAGCAGCGGCCGCATCATCCTGGAAGGAAAGGAACTGCAGGGCCTGTCCGCATTCCGCATCGCGCGCCAGGGCATCGCCCGCACCTACCAGACATCGCAACTGTTCGGTGGCCTGAGCGCCCTGGAAAACGTGGCACTGGCGATGGCGCGCGGCCGCCTGGGGGGACTGCTGTCCGGCGGTGCCCGCGCGGCGCCCGCGCAGCGCGAACGGGCGCGCGGCCTGCTGGCCTTTTGCGGCTATCTGGGCGACCCCGATACACCGGCCGCCGGCCTGGCTCACGTGGACCGCCGGCTGGTGGAGATCGCCCGCGCCCTGGCCGCCGATCCCGACGTGCTGCTGCTGGACGAACCCGCCGCCGGCCTCAGCCGCGCGGACAAGGAAAACCTGGCGGCGCTATTGCGGCGC
Organism: Bordetella sp.; assembly: GCA_035493915.1. Lineage (GTDB taxonomy): Bacteria > Pseudomonadota > Gammaproteobacteria > Burkholderiales > Burkholderiaceae_B > Bordetella_C. The sequence continues at coordinate 2,932 of DATJHN010000099.1, read as the reverse complement.
ATCGCCGATGCGGGACCGGGCGTCGTCGTGGTCGAGCACGACATGGCCCTCGTCATGGGCATTTCAGACCACATCGTGGTGCTGGATGCCGGCCGCCGGCTGGCACTGGGCACGCCGGCCCAGATCCAGGCGGATCCGGCCGTGCGGCAAGCCTATCTGGGCGAGCAGGCGGATGCGAAACATCCCACGGCATCGGCCGTGCCCCGGGCGGCCGGTCACGAAATGCTGGGCGTCGGCGAGCTGGTCGCGGGCTATGGTGCCGACCCGGTCCTGCACGGCATAGACCTGCAAGTCCGCGAAAGCGAAATCGTGGCGCTGCTGGGCGCCAACGGCGCGGGCAAATCGACGCTGATGCGGACACTGGCGGGCCTGCATCGCGCCAGCGCCGGAGGCCTGCATTTCGAGGGACGTCCGCTGAACGGCCTGGACACCGAAACCATCGTCAGGCTGGGCATTGTGATGGTCCCGGAGGGACGGCAGGTTTTTCCGGACCTGTCGGTACTGGACAACATCCGCCTGGGCGCCTTTCTGCATCCGCGCGACGGCGAGAGCCGGGTACAAGCCATGCTCGATCGCTTTCCACGGCTGCGCGAACGTTTACACCAGCGCGCGGGACTGCTGTCAGGCGGCGAACAACAGATGCTCGCGCTGGCGCGGGGCTTGATGACCCGCCCGCGCCTGCTGCTGCTGGACGAGCCGTCGCTGGGCCTGGCCCCCAGGATCATCGCGGAACTGTTCGAATCGCTGGACGCGCTGCGCCGCGAGCGCATGACGATACTGCTGGTGGACCAGATGGCGGGCCTGGCGCTGGCGCTGGCCGACCGCGCCTATGTCATGGAAGCCGGACACATCGTCGCCCAGGGCAAGGCGGCGGACATCGCGGGTAACGATATGCTGGCCCGGGCTTACCTGGGCGCGACGCCAACCGGACACCAGGAGAACGGGACATGAACGACCTCAAGGGCAAGCGCATCGCGATCATGGGCGGCAGCAGCGGCATCGGACTCGCCACCGCGGTGCTGGCAAGCGGCGACGCATACGTCCTGATTGCCGGCCGTTCCCAGGACAAGCTGTCGGCCGCACGCGCGGCGCACCCCGCCATTGCCGAGAGTGCCGCGGTGGACTTGACTGATGCGGCGGCAGTGCGCGATTTCTTCGCCGTCCAGGATGAGTGGGACCACGTCGTGGTATGCGGATCGCAGACGCACACCGGACCGGTGCGCGGACTGGGCCTGGATGAAGCCCGCGAGGCCATGCAGAGCAAATTCTGGGGGGCCTACCATGTCGCGCGCGCCTGCCGCATCCGCCCTGGCGGGTCGCTGACGCTGGTGTCCGGGGTATTCAGCATCCGTCCCGACCGCAACGCCGTGCTGCAGGGCGCCATCAACGCCGCGCTGGAAGGCCTGATGCGCGGCCTGGCGCTGGAACTCGCGCCGGTCCGCGTCAACGCGATATCGCCCAGCGTCACCGATACGCCGCTATGGAACAAGCTGGACGAGCCGGAGCGGCAACGCAAGTTCCAGTCGTATGCGGCCCGCGTGCCCGCCGGCCGCGTCGCCGACCCGGACTCGATAGCCCGCGCCATTCTGGCCGTCGCGGCCAACCCCTGCATCACAGGATCCACATTGCTGGTGGACGGCGGCGACTCGCTTGCATAAGCAGCGCCGGCCGACGCATTCCCCCTGGAGACCCGCGTCATGAAACTTCTGCACGTTCCCGTCATCGATATTTCCCGCTTCGCGTCCGGCAGCGCCGCGGACAAACAGGCGATCGCGCGATCGGTCGACCAGGCCTGCCGCGACATCGGTTTTCTTATCATCTCGGGCCATGGCATCGATCCTGCGCTGATCGAACGCATGCGCGACGTGTCCCGCCGTTTCTTCGACCTGCCCCTGGCGCGCAAAATGCAGGTCGCGCGCCCCGGCATGGACGTCGCGCGCGGCTATATCGGCCTGGAAGACGAATCGGTGGGCCGTTCACGGGACGCAACCGCCATGGCCGGCGACCTGAACGAAAGCCTGATGATCGGCCCCGTGGACACGCCCGATCCCGCCTACGCTTACGCACCCGCCGCGGGCCAGCATTTCGCGCCCAATATCTGGCCGGAAGAACCGGCCGGGCTGCGTCCGACATGGATCGAGTACTACGGCGCGATGGGCGATCTGGCCCGCACGCTGATGCGCATTTTCGCCATGGCGCTTGGGCTGGACGAGCATTACTTCGACGAAAAGGTCGATCGCCACATCAGCCGCCTGCGGCTGCGCAACTATCCGGCGCAAGACAAGCTTCCGCAACCCGGGCAGATCCGCGCGGGCGCGCATTCCGACTATGGCAGCCTGACCATCCTGGCCACCGAGGACCGCCCCGGCGGCCTGCAGGTGTTCAATGCCGAGGGCCAGTGGGTGGATGTCCCCATCGTGCCGGATTGCTTCATCATCAATATCGGCGACCTGATGGCGCGCTGGACCAATGACCGCTGGGTCTCCACCCTGCACCGCGTGGTCAATCCACCCCTGGAGGCCATGGCGAACAGCCGGCGCCAGTCCATCGTGTTCTTCCATAACCCCAACTACGACGCACGCATCGAGTGCCTGCCGACCTGCCGGCTGCCGGATGCTCCGGCCAAGTACCCGCCGACCACGTCGGGAGAACACCTGCGCGCCATGTTCGTGACCACGCAGAACGCGACCATGTAGGCACGCACTGCAGGCACGCACAGCGTGCACGGCCGCGCCGCCGGCGACCCCCTGGGGGGATCGCCGGCGTGGCGCCCAAAAATGGCATGGATATTGCATGGCCCGAGGGGCTTCGTTTTCCCGTATTTGAAAGGTCACCCATGCGCAACCATTTCCCTTCATTCTTCCCTCGCCAGCCGGCCGCCCGCATCCTGGGCATGGCCGCATTCGCCATCGGCCTTGCCGCCTCTCCAGTC
>DATJHN010000098.1:0-7165 GCA_035493915.1 Bordetella sp. | reverse complement strand
CGCCAGCTGCGTCAGCAAATGGTCCATGGTCGATTCGACCAGCTTGACGCGCGCCTGCGGCATGCGTTCCAGCAGGCGCATGACGGCCAGCGGCACGGTATCGGATGCCGACGCACCCGACGCGCCGATCACCACGCGTCCCCCGCCGCCCTGGCGCAGCGCCGCCATGTCGCCACTGGCGCGTTCCAGTTGCGCATCGATACGCTGCGCGTGCGCGATCAGGGCTTCACCGTAGGGTGTGGGCCGCAATCCGCGCGCATGCCGTTCGAACAGCGGCAGGCCGATATCGTCTTCCAGGTCTTTCAGCCATTTGGACAAGCCCGGCTGCGTGGTATTCAGCATGGCCGCGGAGTGGCTGATATTGCGCGTCTGCGCCAGACTGAGCAGCATTTTCAGGTTGCGCAGCCGCAGCCGGTGGGTCCAATCCATGGTTTTGCCGTCTCATCCATATATTTTTATGTATGGATAATAAGATAATTTCATTTCTTAAGGCATATCGCCGCTCACATAATACGCAAAAACGTCAGGAGACAACGCTATGGCCGAAGAGACATCGACCCGCGCCGACCGCGCCGCGTACTACGAACGCATCGCCCGCAAGAACATGGCGCCTCTGTGGGAATCCCTGCACAACCTGGTGCCGCGCAGCCCGCAGCCGCGCTGTATCCCGGCGATCTGGCGCTACAACGATGTACGCGCCGACGTGCTGGAAGCGGGCTCCCTGATTACCGCCGAAGAAGCGGTGCGCCGCGTACTGATCCTGGAAAATCCAGGCCTGCCGGGCCAGGCCAGCATCACCCAGACGCTATACGCCGGACTTCAGCTGATTCTGCCGGGCGAAATCGCTCCCAGCCACCGCCATACGCAATCGGCGCTGCGCTTTATCGTCGAAGGTTCGGGCGCATACACCGCGGTCAACGGCGAGCGCACCACCATGCACCCCGGCGACTTCATCATCACGCCGTCATGGACCTTCCATGACCACGGCAATATGGAAGCGGCCGACGGCGGCGAACCCGTCGTCTGGCACGATGGCCTGGATATTCCGCTGCTGCGCATGCTGGACGCCGGCTTCGCCGAAAACTATCCCGCGTCTACCCAGCCCGTAACGCGGCCGGAAGGCGATAGCTTTGCCCGCTTCGGCAACAACATGGCGCCCGTGCGCCACGTGCCGGCGAATGGCAATTCGCCCATCTTCAATTACCCCTACGATCGCAGCCGCGAAGCACTGGACCAGCTGTACCGCTTCGGCGAACTGGACGCCTGGGATGGCGTGAAGCTGCGTTACATCAATCCCGCGACCGGCGGCTATCCGATGCCGACCATGGCCACCTTCATGCAGTTCCTGCCCGCCGGCTTCCAGGGCAAGACCTATCGCAGCACGGATTCCACCGTCTATTCGGTGGTGGAAGGCCGCGGTACCGCGCGCGTCGGCGACCAGGAATTCCACTTCGGCCCGCGCGACGTATTCGTGGCACCGTCCTGGCAGCCGGTGCAACTGGCCGCCATGGACGACGCGATCCTGTTCAGCTATTCCGACCGCCCCGTGCAAGCGGCGCTCGGCCTGCTGCGCGAAGAACGCGCGGACTAAGCCGCCCGCGGTGCCGGCGCTTGCCGCGCCGACGGCCGTGGCCGCAACTTGCCAGCCCCACGAGTTACCGCTGTTTCGTGCATGGCCAGATAACACTGCTGATCAGACCTGGCCCGCACACCCCGACTGTTCGACCTGCCCCGCCTGCTTCGGGCGACCACTTTCTGTCCTTTGCCAACAAAGGTTCTTGCTCATGTCTTACGTCTTTGCCCCGCCGGCGATCGTCGCCGTGCCCGTCGCCGGAACCGGCGACAGCTTTCCCGTGCGCCGCGTCTATTGCGTGGGCCGCAATTATGCCGCCCATGCACGCGAAATGGGCTTCGATCCCGACCGCGAACCGCCGTTCTTCTTCTGCAAGCCCGCGGACGCGGTCATGCCCGTCGCCGAGGGCGAGACCCTGGACCTGCCCTACCCCACGGAAACCTCCAACTACCACTACGAGATCGAACTGGTGGCAGCCATCGGCAAGGCCGGCGCGAACATCGCCGTCGGCGATGCGCTGGACCATGTACACAGCTACGCCGTCGGCCTGGACATGACGCGCCGCGACCTGCAAATGAAAATGCGCGAAGCCGGCCGCCCCTGGGAATTGGGCAAGGCCTTCGACGACAGCGCGCCCATCGGTCCGCTCTATCCCGTCGCCACCAAGGGCCATTACGACCGGGCCGGCATCTGGCTGAAGGTGAACGGCCAGGAGAAGCAGCGCAGCGATACCGCCAAGCTGATCTGGTCGGTGGCCGAAACCATCAGCTACCTGTCGCACTACTTCCGCCTGGAGCCGGGCGATCTCATCTACACCGGCACCCCGGAAGGCGTGGGCGCGGTGGTCAAGGGCGACCTCATGGAAGGCGGGGTCGATGGACTGGGCATTCTGCGCGCGCGGGTGGTGTAAGCCATGAAAGATACCGACGTCATTATCGTGGGCGCGGGCGTGGGCGGCCTGGTGCTGGCCCTGAGCCTGCATCAAGCCGGCATCGCCTGCCGGGTGTACGAATCCGTTCCGGAAATCAAACCGCTGGGCGTGGGCATCAACCTGCTGCCGCACGCGGTGCGCGAACTGGACGAACTGGGCATGCTGCCGGCGCTGGACAAGGTAGGCGTGCATACCCGCGAATCGATTTTCTTTACGCGGCACGGCCAGTTCATCTATAGCGAACCGGCGGGCAAGGCAGCCGGCTACGCCTGGCCGCAGTACTCGATCCATCGCGGCGATCTGCAGATGACGCTGTTCGACGTCGTGCGCGAGCGCCTGGGCGCCGACAGCGTACTGACGGATCATCGCGCCGTGCGCGTCGAGCAGGATGCCGATGGCGTTACCGTACACATGACCGACGGCGCCGGCCAGCCGCGTCCGTCCGTGCGCGGCGCCATCGTCGTGGGCTGCGACGGCATCCATTCCGCGCTGCGCAAACAGCTGTATCCCAACGAAGGCGCGCCGCGCTATTCCGGTGTGAACATGTGGCGCGGTACCACGCGCTGCAAGCCCTTCCTGAGCGGCGGTAGCATGGTGCGCGCGGGCTGGCTGTCGATCGGCAAGATGGTCATCTACCCCATCCGCGACAACATCGATGCCGAAGGCAACCAGCTGGTGAACTGGGTGGCCGAGATCGAAGCGGCCGAACCCGCTGTGCGCGACTGGACGCGCCAGGGCCGGCTGGAAGACTTTTTCCCGGCCTTCGCCGACTGGCATTTCGATTGGCTGGACGTGGCCGCGCTGATCCAGAACGCCGACTCGGTGCTTGAATATCCGATGGTGGACCAGGACCCGCTGCCCACCTGGACGCAGGGCCGCATGACGTTGCTGGGCGACGCCGCCCATCCCATGGTGCCGCGTGGATCCAACGGCGCGGGCCAGGCCATCATCGACGCACGCTTTCTGGCCGGCCGGCTCAAGAAAATGGGCCTGACCCCGGAGGCGCTGCAGGAATACGACCGCGAACGCGTGGCCGTCACCACCAAGGTGGTTCTGACCAATCGCAGCAATCCGCCCGATGCCATCCTGCGCGAAGCCTACGAACGTTCGCACGACCAGCGCTTCGAGCACATCGAGGACATCATCGGCCGCGACGAACTGCAAGCCATTTCCGACCGCTATAAGCAAGTGGCCGGCTTCGATCCTGAAACGCTGAAATCGCGACCGTCCTTCCTCTGACCTGGCAGTACCACCCCATCGGACGCGGTGGAGGCACCGCATCCGCAAGGAGACAAAAACATGAAAAGCCTGTTTCGCGCCCTGGCCGCGCTGGCCCTTGCCCTGACGGCATCCGTCAGCCAGGCCGCGTGGCCGGATCGTCCGATCACATTGATCGTGCCGTTCACGCCTGCCACCGGCATCGACCTCGTGGCGCGTCAGCTGGCCGCCACCCTGCCCAAGACGCTGGGACAATCGGTCATCGTCGAAAACCTGGCGGGCGCCAGCGGCAACATCGGCACGGAAAAAGTCGCCCGTTCCGCACCGGACGGCTACACCTTCCTGGTGACCGTGAACACCTTCGTAATGAACCAGCCCCTGTACAAGGAAAAGCTGCACTACGACCCCGTCAAGGATTTCGCGCCGGTCAGCCTGACCTCCTGGGGCACGCTGCTGCTGGTGACGCACCCCTCCAATCCGGTCAGCACCGTACAGCAACTGGAAGACGCCGCGCGCAAGCAGCCCGGCAAGCTCACCTACGGCACGCCGGGCGTCGGCACGCCGCACCATCTGGCCATGGCGCTGCTGCTGGACCAGAGCAAAACCGAAATGCTGCACGTGCCCTACAAGGGAACCGCGGGCGCCGTCACCGATATGCTGGCCGGCCGCCTGGACTATATGTTCCTGCCGGTGCACGTGGCGCTGCCGCAGATCAAGGCTGGCAAGCTGAAGGCCATTGCCACCGGCAGCCCCAAGCGCATTCCGCAACTGCCTGACGTGCCGACGCTGACCGAATCCGGCCTGCAAGGCGCGGACGTCGACATGTGGTACGGCGTGCTGGCACCCAAAGGCACCCCGCCCGCGATCATCGACAGCATGAACAAGCAGATCGCCGAGGCACTGAAGGCACCGTCCGCCGCCACCGCATTCGAAGCCCAGGGCATGGTGCCCGCGACGTCCACGCCGGCCGAATTCGGCGACCTGATCGCCAAGGACGCCAAGCGCTGGAGCGACATCGTCACGCGCGCCGGCATCAAGGCGGACTGAGGCTGGCGCGTGTTGACCGTAGAAGTAAACCTGGCATCTCCATGGATTAACGGGCGATAGCTCACGGAATAAACGGAGCCGGGGCCGCGATGAGCGTCTCCCGCTTTTCGAGCGGAACAGCATTCATGCAACTCTATAGTTTCTTCAACAGTTCGACTTCTTATCGCGTCCGCATCGCCCTGGCCCTGAAGGGCCTGGACCATGATTACCAGGGCGTCAACATCCGTACCCTGGAGCATCGCGCGCAAGACTACATGGCCAGGAACCCGTCCGGCAGCGTGCCGCTGTTGAACGACGGCGATATGGACCTGGGCCAGTCACTGGCGATCATCGACTACCTGGATGCCACCCATCCGGAACCGCGCCTGATCCCGCGCGACACAATGCCGCGCGCCAGGGTCCTGGAGCTGAGCAGCGTCATCGCCTGCGATATCCACCCCGTCAACAACCTGCGCATCCTGCGCTACCTGACGGATGTGCTGGGCGTGACGGCTGAACAAAAAGATGCCTGGTACCGGCATTGGATCCAGGACGGCATGACGGCGGTGGAAACACTGCTGGCGCGATATGGCCACGCTCCCTTTTGCTTCGGCGATGCACCCACTTTGGCCGATATCTGCCTGGTGCCGCAGATGGCCAATGCGCAGCGCATGGGCTACGATATGTCCGTATATCCCAAGGCCATGGCGGTCTACGAGCACTGCAATACCCTGCCGGCATTCCAGCGCGCCGCACCGTCGCAGCAGCCGGATTTCATCAAGTAGGAGGTCCTTGCTTTCGCGCACGCTCACCGCAAGGACGGCCACATAGGTCGCAACATCCGCGGCGCTTTTTGCCTTGGGCCCGCCCGACGGCAAAAAAACAAACGCCTCGATCAACCGCGCATAGCGGCCGATCGAGGCGTTTTTATTCGATTCAGGATGCGCACGTCGGCGCATCCATCATCGATCAATTCGTGCTGGCGCCCGACACCTGCACGATTTCCTTGTACTTGTCCTTCTCGACCTGCACGAAATCGGCGAACTGCTTGGGCGTCATGGGCTTGATTTCCGAGCCCATGGTCAGCAGGCGCTGGCGCACGTCGGGTTGCATCAACGCGGCGCTGTAGGCCTTGTTCAGCTTGTCGACCACCGCCGGAGGCGTGCCGCCGGTGGTGAACACGCCGAACCACGTACCCAGGTCGAAATCCTTGACGCCGGATTGTTCGACAGTGGGCACATCGGGCAGCAGCGAGGAGCGGTCCTTGGTCGTCACGGCCAGGGCCTTGACCTTGCCATCCTTGATCAAGGGCGCGGAAGCGGCCAGGTTATCGAACATGAAGTCCGATTGGCCCGACAGCAGCGCCAGCTGGGCAGGTGCCGCCCCCTGATAGGGGATGTGCTCGATATTGACGTGCGCGCGCGCCTTCAGTAGTTCGCCGGACAAATGGCCCGCGCTGCCGTTGCCGCCCGAACCGTAATTCAGCTTGCCGGGATTGGCCTTGGCATAAGCGATCAGGTCGCCCAGGTTGTTGATGTTGTTCTTCTTGGCGAAGTCGACGTTGATGACCAGCACGTTCGGCACCGACGCGATGATCGTAACCGGCGCGAAGTCCTTGATCGGATCGTAGGGCAGATTCTTGAACAGCCACGGGTTGATCGCGTGCGTCGCCACCGCGCCCATCACCAGCGTGTAGCCGTCCGGCTGCGCCTTCGCCGCCAGGTCGGCGCCGATATTGCCGCCCGCGCCGGCGCGGTTTTCCACGATCACGGGCTGGCCCAGGTCGCCGCGCACCTTCTCGGCCAACATACGAGCCATCGTATCTAGCGGGCCACCGGGCGGATAAGGCACGATGAAACGCAGCGGCTTGCTGGGATAGTTATCGGCAGCCTGACCGACACCGGGGACCATGGCCGCCAATGCGACCGCGCCGCAGGCCAGGGCGCGGCTCAGGCGGGTAATCAAATTAGGGGACATGCTCTCCTCCTTGCTCGTTTTTTGAAACAGCCCGTAGCATAACTGAGAAGATACGCAAGGTATTCGAGGAACAAAGCGGATGTTGCCTCGCAGCCCCACGCGTTTGAAACATGCCCAGGGCGAGGACGCTCAAACCGCCTTCACCTCACCGCCATCCATGCGCAGCGTCGACCCGGTCAGCCATCGCGCGGCGGGCGACACCAGGAACGCCATCAATTCCGCGATCTCTTCGGGCTCTCCGTAACGAGAGATCCCGGCCTCCTGGGGAAATTTCGCGGTTGCTTCCTGGACCGTCATGTTATGCAGCGGAGCCCAATGTTCCAGGTACGAACGGCGGCGCCCCGTCATGACCGGCCCGGGCAACACGCTATTGACCTGCACGCCGTCGGTGATGCCCCGATCCGAAAATGCCTTGGCAAGCGCAACGATCGCGGCATTGA
>DATJHN010000097.1:0-4586 GCA_035493915.1 Bordetella sp. | reverse complement strand
GGCATAGCCGAGGGGACCCTTCGGCAACATGCCCTTGACCGCCTTCTGGATGGCGCGGCCGGGGAAACGCTGCTGCATTTTCTCGAAGTTGGTCTCGCGGATGCCGCCCGGGTACGTGGTGTGGCGGAAGTACTTCTTGTCTTGCGCCTTGTTCCCGGTAACGACGATGTCCGATGCGTTGATGATGACGATGTAATCGCCCGTATCAACGTGAGGCGTGAATTCGGGTTTGTGCTTACCACGCAGACGGTGTGCGACTTCGCTGGCCACACGACCGAGGACCTTGCCCTTCGCGTCGATCACAAACCACTCACGCTTGACTTCATGCGGCTTGGCCACAAAGGTCTTCATGATGGTTCCTGAATAAAATTATGTTCATCCGCCGGAAATCGACTGGATGTCCGGGGGTTGGCCCAATTGAATTGGATTTCTCGCCCGGGTTTTTTCCACAACTACCGGCCTGCCTAAGCGTTATTAGCCGCCCGTGCTGGTCGAAATAAGGGAAAGTCGACGATTCTAGCATGAAAACGCTCAAACTTTGAGCGACCAGGCCGAATGACGTTGTATCCGACCCGCAAAGACCTCGAAAGGGCCGCCCCCAGGGCCCCGAGCCGGCGCAAAGCGCGGGCCCCAGGCCTGAACGCCACGAAGCCAACCGACGTCAAGCCGCTGACCGCGGGTGTGATGGCCTGCCTGGCCTATGCGCCCAGATAGGCTTCCAGCACCCGGGGATGACCCAGCAGCTCGCGACCGGTGCCGGACAGCGCCAGCGCGCCGTTTTCCAGGACGTAGCCGTGAGCGGCGACCTTCAACGCCTGGCGCACGTTCTGCTCAACCAGGAACAGTGTCAGCCCATCGGCATTAATGGCCCGCAATGCGCGGAAAATTTCCTGCACGACGATGGGCGCCAGGCCCATCGACGGCTCGTCCAGCAGTAGCAGCCGGGGCTTGGCCATGAGCGCGCGGCCGATGGCCAGCATCTGCTGCTCGCCCCCCGACAGGTTGCCGGCGATACCGTCCAGGCGTTCCTTGAGCCGCGGAAACAGATTGAACACGTAGTCCAGATCGGCGCCGGTGTCGACGCGTCCGCGGCGATAGGCGCCGAGCTCCAGGTTCTCCCGCACCGTCATGGTGGTCAGGATGGCGCGGCCTTCCGGCACCTGGACGATGCCGCGCGCGACGATCTGGTGCGGCGCCAGGCGCGTGATGTCCTCGCCTTCGAAATGCACCGATCCCCGCGCCTTGGGCAGCAGGCCGGATAGCGCCAGCAGGGTGGTGGATTTGCCCGCGCCGTTGGCGCCGACCAGGGCGGTGATTTCCCCCGCGCGCAAGGATATGTCCACGCGGCGCACGGCTTCGATATGCCCGTAATTCACTTCCAGGCCGCGGATTTCCAGCAAGGCGGTCGTTGGTATACCCTGGGGCGTGCTCATGCCTGCACCTCCCGCGCCGCGTCTTCGTCGTCGTCATCGCGCCCCAGGTAGGCTTCGATGACCTGCTCGTTGGTGCGGATGGCCTCGGGCACTCCGCTGGTGATGATCTTGCCGAAATTCAGCACGGCGATGGTCTCGCACAAGCCCATGACGAAGCGCATGTCGTGCTCGATCATCAGGATGGTATAGCCGCGGCCGCGGATGGCTTCGATTTCGTGCATCAATTCCGCGCGTTCGCCGGTGTTCATGCCCGCGACCGGTTCGTCCAGCAGCAGCAGGCGCGGCTCCGTGGCCAGCGCGCGCGCCAGTTCCAGGCGGCGCTGTTCGCCATAGGAAAGATTGTCGGCCAGGGAATGTGCCTTGTGATCCAGGCGCATCCAGGACAGCAATTCCAGGGCACGCTCGCGCGCCTTGGCCTCGTCGCGACGAAAACCGGGCAGGCTGAACAGCATGCCCGCCACACCGTAGTGCATATGGCGATAGGCGCCCACGACCACGTTTTCCAGCAGCGTCATTTCCTTGAACAGGCGAATGTTCTGGAAAGTGCGCGCGATGCCGGAACGCGTGATCTGGTGCGGCGCCCGGCCGATCAGGCTCTGCCCGTCGAAGCGCACCTGGCCGCCGCTGGGTTTGAGCAAGCCGGTGATGATATTGAATACCGTCGTCTTGCCGGCGCCGTTGGGCCCGATCAAACCAAAGATGGATCCTTCGGGCACCTGCAGATTGACGTCCTGCAGCACATGCAGGCCGCCGAAACGCATGGATATGGAAGAGAGCTCAAGCATGGCGCCGGCCTCCCTTGCGCATCCAGCGCGTGAAACGCACGGGATCCCAAATACCTTGCGGCAGGAATAGCACGATCAACACAAGAATCAGTCCATTGGCGACCAGGCGGAAATCGCTGAAGCCGCGCAGTACTTCCGGCAAAAGGGTAATGATGGCGCTGCCCAGCACGGGGCCCGGCAGGCCGCCGATGCCGCCCAGGATGGCCATGGTCAGGATTTCAACGCCCCGGTCGAAGCCGTATTCGCCCGGGCCGATGAAAAATGTCAGATGGGCGTTCAGCGCGCCGGCCAGGCCGGCGATGGCGCCGCCCATGACGAAGGCGAGCATTTTATTGGCCCGCACATTGATGCCCATGAGGCCCGCCGCGGTCTCGTCGCCCCGTATCGCATCGAAAGCGCGGCCAAGCTTGGACTTGCGCACCCGCCACAGCAGCAACAGCACGATGGCCACGGCCAGCAGCACATGCCACCACTGGGTCAGCTGCGGAATGCCGTTCAGGCCCAGCGCGCCGCCGGTGAGCGATTCGGTATTCAGCACGGCCACGCGGACCACCTCGCCGAACCCCAGCGTGGCCATCGCCAGGTAAACGCCGGACAACCGTATCGTCGGCAGGCCGATGAGCGCGGCGACCAGGGCGGGAGCCGCCATGCCGCCCGCCAGCGCGACCGAAAAAGGCGCGTCGTAATTCATGGTCAGGATGGCCGCCGTGTAGGCGCCGATGCCCATGAAGGCCGCATTGGCCATGGCCAGCATGCCGCAGGCAAGCGTCAGCCAGATCGACAATGCGAGCAGCGCGTTGGTGCCGAGCGTCAGCACCACGTTGCCGTAGATGGCCCAGAAACTATCGAATGCATTCATGATCAGGCCTTGCGTTGCACCACTTTGCCGAACAGGCCCTGGGGGCGCACCAGCAGAATCAGGAAAAGCAGGCCGAAAGCCACGGCGTCGCGCATGGTCGAACCGATGTACGCGACCGATAGCACTTCGGCGAAGCCCAGGAACAGGCCGCCGAGCATGGCGCCGCGGATATCGCCCATGCCGCCCAGGATGATGACGGCAATGCCCTTGTGCAGCATCGGCTGTCCCATCAGCGGATAAAGCGCGTTGGAATACAGGCCTATCAGCAGGCCGGCGACGCCACCCAGGCCGCCGGCCAGGAATGAAGTAATCAGAAAGAGCTGTTCGACATTGATGCCCAGCAGCCAGGCAGCCTTGGGGGATTCGGCGATCGCGCGCAGCGCCCGGCCGAACTGCGTGCGCCGCATGACCACCATCAGCACGGCCATCAGGGCGAACGACAGAAAGATGATGGCCAGTTCGATCGCCGTCACGTGGATGCCGGCGATGACCATGGTGTCGTCGGGAACCACACCCGGGGGAAAGCGCAGATTGCTGGCGCCGTAGATGCCCTGGATGCCGTTATTCAGGACGATACCCACCCCGATCGTGGCGATCATGGGGATCAAGTGCGGCGCATTGCGCCGGCGCAGCGGCTTGAGGACCAGCCAGTCGATCAGGGCGCCCAGCGCACCGGCGACGATGAAGGTCAGAATCAGGGAAATCCACAGCGGAAAGCCCAGCTTGGTAACGATGGTCAGTGCCGCGTAGGCGCCGACCATGAAGACCGCGCCGTGCGACAGATTGATAATGCCCAGCACGCCGAAGACCAGCGTGAACCCCAGGGCATACAGGGCGTACACGCAGCCCAGCGACAGGGCATTGACGAATTGTTGTTCCAACATACCGGGACTTCCGAATCGAAAACGCCTTGCGGGCCGCGGCCGGCGCAGCCCGCAAGGCGTTGGAGGCGGCCGCGAAGCCGCGCCCTTGAAAAGGTTTTACTTTTCTATGACGTACTTGCCGTTTTCCGTCTTGCTGATGATCGGCGCCTGTTCGGCGTCATAGCCGGCAGGTTTGCCGGCACGATCCTTGGCCTGACGGAACTTGAATCCACCGGTGGCGCCCGTCCATTCAACCGCGGGCAGCGCATCGCGCACGGCGGCACGGTCGGCGGCCAGGTCGCCCTTGAGCTGCACTTTCTTCAGCGCCTGGGAGACGATGTACAGGGCGTCATAAGCCTGCGCCGAGAACTGGTCGGGCGCGATGTTGTACTTGGCCTTGTAGGCGTCGATGAACTTGGAATTCTCCGGCGTCTTGTTTTCGATGGACCACGGGCTGCCGATCCAGAGATTGTTGGACGCGGTGCCGGGCGCCAGTTCGAAGATCTTGACGGAGTTCATGCCGTTGCCGCCGATGACCGGTACGTTCAGGCCCAGCTGGCGCGCCTGCACCATGATGGGACCGCCTTCGGCCAGCAGCGCGGACAGCACGATGGCGTCGGGATTGGTGCCCTTGATCTTGGTCAGC
>DATJHN010000096.1:0-9910 GCA_035493915.1 Bordetella sp. | reverse complement strand
GAGGCAACCGTACAAATTCAGGGCGTGCAGGGCCAGCGCGCCGTTCCGATCGGCGAGTTCCATACCTTGCCTGGCGATACGCCGGATCGTGAAACCGTGCTGCAGCCGGGCGACCTGGTTACGCACGTGACGCTGCCGCCGCCGGCGCCGGGCAGCCGGTCGGTCTATCTGAAATTGCGCGACCGCGCTTCGTACGAATTCGCGCTGGCATCGGCGGCAGTCGTCGCGGCCGTCAGCAATGGCGCGATTTCCCATGCACGGGTGGCATTGGGCGGTGTCGGGACGCGGCCATGGCGGTCGACCGAGGCGGAAGCCGTCCTGCTCGGCCAGACGCCAGGCGAAGCGCTTTTCCGCGCCGCTGCCGACGCCGCGTTAAGGGACGCACGGCCGCAAAGCCAGAACGCATTCAAGATAGAGCTGGCGCGGCGCTGCCTGGTCCATACCCTGAAACAGGCCACGCAGGCCGCCTAAGACAGGAGTTCGATTCATGAACACAGTCGCAGATCGTCCCCGCGCCAAGGCGGCGGATATCATCGGGCGCGCCACGCCGCGCGTCGACGGGCCGTTGAAGGTAAGCGGCCAGGCCATGTATACCTCCGACTTTCATTTTCCCGGGATGCTGTACGCCGTACCGGTGTGCAGCACCATCGCCAATGGGCGCATCGCGGCGCTGGATATATCGGTGGCGTCAGCGATGCCCGGCGTGCGGCTGGTCCTGCATCGCGAGAATGCCGGCAAGCTGTACCGCGTGCAGGGCGCCAAGGTGGACGAGGGGCGTCCGCCTTTCCATGACGACGTCATACGCTATTACGGGCAGTACGTTGCGGCGGTGATCGCCGATACTTTTGAACAGGCCACGGCGGCCGCCGCGGCGGTCCAGGTGCGCTATGTCGAGGACAAACCGTCGGTCGCCACCAGCCTGACCGCGGATACGGAACCCAAGGTAGGAAGCGAACGCGGACAGGCCCAGTCCACGTTCGACACGGCGGCGGTGAAGATCGACCATACTTACGTCACGCCCGTGGAAACGCACAACCCCATCGAACTGCACGCCACCGTTGCGGTGTGGGACGGTCAGGGATATACCCTGTACGAGACGTCGCAGGCGGTGGACAACCACAAGGCGGTCATGGTTCAGGCGTTGGGCACGACGCCGGACAAAGTACGGGTGATCGCGCGTTTCCTGGGGTCCGGCTTCGGCGGAAAATTATGGCCCTGGCCGCACTGCATGGTGGCGGCCGTCGCGGCGCGCCAGCTGGGGCAGCCCGTCAAGCTGGTAGTCACGCGGCAGATGATGTTCCAGAACGTCGGCCACCGTCCCATCACGCAGCAGCGCATAAGGCTGGGGGCCACGGCCGAAGGCAAGCTGGTCTCGCTGCAGCAGGACTATCTGAACCAGACTTCGATACTGGATGATTACGAGGAAGAGTGCGCCGAAGCCACGCCGCACATGTACAGCACGGCCAATCTGCGCGTGACGTCGGCGCTGTGCCGCCGCAACATGGGCACGCCCACCGCCATGCGCGGCCCCGGAGCCGTGCCCGGCCTGTTCGCGCTGGAATCCGCCATGGACGAGCTGGCGGTGGCGCTGAAGATGGACCCCGTACAGTTGCGCCTGAAGAACGAGCCCGATCACGACGAAGGCAATGGCCTGCCGTTCTCGTCGCGTCACCTGACTGAATGCATACGACAGGGCGCGGAAAAGTTCGGCTGGTCGCGCCGCACGCCGGAGATCGGTTCCATGCGGCGCGACGGCAGGGTACTGGGATGGGGCATGGCCTGCTGTTCATGGCTGGGGGCACGCCAACCCACGCATGCCAGGGTAGAGCTGCGCGCCGATGGATCGGCGCACGTGGCCTGCGGGACGCAGGACATCGGGACGGGCACCTACACCATCATGGCGCAGCTGGTCAGCGCGGAAACCGGCATTCCTCCCGACCGCATCGACGTCGCGTTGGGCGATACGGCCTTGCCGCCAGGGCCGGTATCAGGCGGTTCGACAGTGACCGCCTCGGTGATTCCGGCGGTGTTCCAGGCGACGCGCGCGGCGGTCAAGTCCATGCTGGAAACGGCCTGCGAGGGTGAAAAAGCGGCGTTTTCCGACAATAAGGCCGACGACCTGGCTTTTTCGCACGGCTATGTGCATTTGAAGAGCCAGCCACCGGAAAGAGGCAAGCCGTTCGCGGAAATCGTGGCCGGCGCCGACCTGCGTGCCATCGCGGGTGAAGGCAGCGAGACCGAGGGCAATTTCACCGACGATCCGCTGAAGCGCAAATATTCCATCAATTCCTATGGCGTGCATTTCGCCGAGGTGGAATGGCAGCCGGAAATCGCACGCCTGCGTGTAAGCCGGGTGGTGACGGTGATTGACGCGGGCCGCATCCTGAATCCGCGGCCGGCGCGCAACCAGATCGAGGGCGCGGTGGTGATGGGCGTGGGGATGGCCTTGTTCGAGCACACGGCCTATGACGAGCGTTCGGGCAAGCCCATCAACAGCAATCTTGCCGACTACATAGTGGCGTCGAACGCCGACACGCCGGAGATCGACGTGACCTTCCTGGACTATCCCGATCCCGTATTGAATGAGCTGGGCGCGCGCGGCGTGGGCGAGATCGGGCTGGCCGGCACGGCGGCGGCGATCACCAATGCCATTTATCACGCGACAGGTGTCCGGGTGCGCGAGCTGCCGGCGACGATCGAGGATCTGATGCAGGCTTGAAAGGGGGCCGCGGAACCGGAGCACGGGCGCTCCGGTTCTTCTCCGACGTGGTTGGCGGGTTGGCGGGTTGGCCAATTGGCGAGGCGTCGTGCGGAGGCCCGCCGCACCGTTTCGCGTGCCCGCGCCGGAGTGCTCAGGCCGCCATCGCCTGGGCCGGTTCGATTTCGGCAAGCATGCCGTTCTCATGAATGACCGGCGCGCAGGCTTGCGCGATGGCCAACAGGCGGGAGTCGCCGAAGCGCGGCCCGACCAGCTGGATGCCCAGCGGCAGTCCGCGCGCACTCTTGCCGACGGGAATGCCGACGCAGGGAACATGCAGCAGCGTCCACATCGAGTTGAAGGCCGGATTCCCCGTGTCCTGCAGTCCTTCGGGCGCCTCACCGGGCGAAGACGGAGTAAGCACCGCGTCCAGCGTGGCGCCGAACAGGCCGTCGAAGGCGCGGCGGCAGCTGGCGGCCAGGTCGTAGGCCTGTACCAGTTGCGCCGGCGTGATGCGCTGGGTGTTCTCGACCATATCCCGGAAATCCTGGTGCAGCAGATGGTGGCTGCCCAGATAGGCCGGCAGGAAAGCGGCGCGGCCCTCGCCGCGCATGACGGTCTGCTGCGCCGCATCCATGCCGTCGAAGTCCCCCGGCAGCGCGAGTTCCGTGACGATGGCGCCGGCGGCCTCCAGCCGGTGCGCGGCTTCCATCAAGGCGGCACGTGCGTAGGCATCCGCGACCGACCAGACAGGCGTGCGGCAAAGCCCTATTTTCAGGCCCTTGACGTTTACCGGCGCGGGGCGATCGGAAACGGGCAACTGGAATGCCGCGGCCACCAGTTGCAGGTCTTCCACCGACCGGCCGTACCAGCCTATGGTGTCCAGCGTATGCGAGTACATCTTCGCGCCTTCACGGCTGACGATGCCGTGGGTCGGCTTGATGCCGTAAATGCCGTTGAAGGCGGCGGGACGGATGTGCGATCCGCCCGTCTGCGTGCCGAACGCAAGTTGCACCTGTTTGTCGCCCACGGCGGCACCGGAACCGGACGACGAACCGCCCGGGGAGTGGGCGGGATTGTGGGGATTGCGGGTAACGGCGCGGCGGCCGCCGGAGGCGAACTCCACGGTATCGGTCTTGCCGACGATCAGCGAACCGCTATGCCGGACCACCGCGACGCAGGCGGCGTCCTGCCCGGGCCGGTGATCGACGTGTATGGGTGAGTTGTGCTGGGTAGGCATGTCCGCCGTATCGATGACATCCTTGACGCCGAAGGTCAGGCCATGCAGCGGGCCGCGCGGCGGACGTTTGTCCAGTTCGCGCGCGTTGCGAATGATCTGGTCTTCGTCGAACCAGCTCCATGCGCGGACGGCGGCGTCACGCGCACGGATGCGGCCCAGCGTGGATCGGGCCAGCTCTTCGCATGACAACTTGCGTGCGGCGATAAGGGCAGAGGCTTCGGTTGCTGTCAGTTCATACGGTTCCATTACGGTTCCTCACGGTTGAGCGACGCGACGGGAAGATTGAAGATAAAGGCCGGTTCGCGGTCCTTGCGCGGCATGCGAGGAATCGCCATGCCGGTCAACGTAACGTTGGATGAGAGTTCCTGCATGCGGCGCATCAAGGGTTCCGGCAATCGCAGTCCATAGCGGTCGCAGTGCGCCTGGATATCGGCGGCGGTCCATAGCGGTTTCGCGGTCATGGCGTGGGCTCCTGGTGATTAAAGCAAGGGACGGCGATCGCGCCATGGCGTGGCTTGTTCATAGGCGCGTGCGACCTGGAAGACGCGTGCTTCGTCGAACCGGCGGCCGACGATCTGCGCGTTGGTGGGCAGGCCCGCGGCGTCATAACCGGTGCAGACGGTCATGGCCGGGTGGCCGGACGCATTGAAGGGCGGGCAGGCGTTTTCGCGGGTATAGGCGCGCATGGCGGCATCGTCGGCGAAGGCGGGGGCGACGCGAAACGCACACGGCGCGATCAGCACGTCCACCGAACGTACCAGCGCATCGGTCGCATCGGCCAGTTCGCGCCGCCGGCGTTGCGCGGCGACGTAGTCGACGGCGCGCGTCATGGCGCCCGACATCAGTTTGTCGCGCAGGGCGTAACCCATGTCGGAGGCGCGGTGCACGAAGTCCTCTTCATGGATGGACAAGGATTCGGTCCAGTTGATGACCGAGGTGACGTTGCGGTATTCGGCGATGGGGGCGGGCAGCACCACGTCGACGATGCGCGCGCCGGCGCCACGCAATACCTCCACCATGTTTTCCAGGCCCGCGGCGTTGGCGTCATCCATGGCGCCCGGCGGGGCACCGACGTCGCGCACCACGCCGACCGTCATGCCGGCGACGCCATCGTTCAGTCCGTCGAGATAGTCGGGCACCGCGCGATCCGCGCTGGCGGGATCACGTGAATCGCGTCCCGCGATGACGCCGAGAACGATGGCGCTGTCTTCCACGGTCCAGGTCAGCGGCCCGGGGGTATCCATCGTGTAGCAGTTGGGCAGGATGCCGTGCCGGCTGACGCGGCCATAGGTGGGCTTCATGCCTTGCAGGCCGCAAGCGGCGGCGGGCAGCCGCACCGAGCCGGTGGTGTCGGAGCCCAGGGCGATCATGGCGGTACCGGCGGCGACCGCGGCGCCGGCGCCCGTGGACGAGCCGCCCGTGAAGCGCGACAGATCCCATGGGTTGCGCGCCGGCTCGAAGGGCAGGTCGAAATACACGCCGCCATTGCCGGTTCCGTACTCCCAGGTATTGAGCTTGCCGAGCATGATCGCGCCTGCCGCGTCCAGCTTGCGCACCGCGGTGGCATCGTGATCGGGTACGAAATCCAGCAATAGGCGCGACGCCGCGGTCGTGCGCAGGCCGCGCGTGTAGTAGTTGTCCTTGACCGCGTAGGGGATGCCGTGCAACGGCCCCAGGTAGCGGCCAGCCGCGATATCGCGTTGTGCCTGCAGTGCTTGCGCCCGCGCACGGTCGGCGGTGATTAGCAGATAGCTGCGGACCTTATCGTCGACGGCGCTGATGCGGTCGAGAAAAGCATCCACCAGTTCTACCGGCGATAGCTCGCGGCGCTGGATCATGCGGGAAGCCTGGCTGACAGTCAGATGGAACAGCGGCGTACTACTCATGGGCAATCATCTCCGATATGGATGCGCGGGGTT
The DNA here is from genome assembly GCA_035493915.1 of Bordetella sp. GTDB lineage: Bacteria > Pseudomonadota > Gammaproteobacteria > Burkholderiales > Burkholderiaceae_B > Bordetella_C. The sequence goes on along the minus strand of DATJHN010000096.1, from coordinate 4,053 downwards.
GCGCGTCGCGGGCCCTAGGCGTCTTGCAAAGCGGTCTGCTCCAGCAGCGAGGGGCGTTGGTCGCGCCAGCGGGTGGCGCGCTCGTAGGCGCGGGCGACGCGGAAGACCGTGGCTTCGTCGAAGTATCGGCCGACGACCTGGGCATTCGCCGGTAGTCCGTTTTCGCCGAAGCCCGTGCAGATGGCCATCGCGGGATGGCCGGACATATTGAACGGCGGGCAGGCGGTATCCGTCGTGAATGCCTTGACGCGATCGAAATCCTCGATCGGCGGCGCGGTGTGGAAGGCGCAAGGCAGGATCAGCGCGTCGACGCTGCGTACCAGCGCGTCCGTGGCGGCGGCCAATTCGCGGCGTCGGCGCTGCGCCGCCAGATAGTCGACGGCGCGCGTCATGAAGCCGCTCATCATCTTGTCGCGCAGCGCCTGGCCCATTTCTTCCGCGCGGGTCATGAAGTCTTTTTCGTGGATGGAAAGCGATTCGGTCCAGTTGATGACGCTGCTCGCCTGCCGGTAGTCGGTCACGCTGGCGGGCAGCACGACTTCGATGATGCGCGCCCCTTCGGCGGCAAGCACGCGGGCCATGTCTTCCAGGCCTGCGCGGTTGGCGGCGTCCACGCGTTCGCCTTCCGCGCCCAGGTCGCGCACGATGCCTATGGTCATGCCGCGCACGCCGCCTTCCAGGCCGGCGACATAATCGGGCACGGGCTGCCGGGCGCTGCCGGGATCGCGCGGGTCGTGGCCCGCCATGGCGCGCAGCAGCAGCGCGCTGTCCTCCACGGTCCAGGTCAGCGGGCCCGGTACGTCCAGCGTGTAGCAGTTGGGCAGGATGCCGTGGCGGCTGACGCGGCCGTAGGTCGCTTTCATGCCTTGCAGGCCGCAGGCGGCGGCGGGCAGGCGCACCGAGCCGCCGGTATCCGATCCCAACGCGGCCATGGCGGTGCCGGCGGCCACCGCGGCGCCGGAGCCCGTCGATGAACCGCCCGTGAAGTGCGCCAGGTTCCAGGGATTGCGCGCGGGTTCGAAGGGCAGGTCGAAATGCACGGCGCCGGTGCCCGTGCCGTACTCCCACGTATTGAGTTTGCCCAGCAAGATCGCGCCGGCGCCGCGCAGGCGTTCTATCGCGGCGGCGTCATGATCGGGGACATGGTCCAGCAGCAGCCGGGACCCGGCGCAGGTACGGATGCCGCGCGTGTAGTAGTTGTCCTTGACCGCATAGGGAATGCCGTGCAGCGGTCCGCGCCAGCGGCCGGCCTGGATATCCTTTTCGGCCGCGTGCGCCGCCGCGCGGGCTTCGTCGGCCATCACCAGCAGATAGCTCTTTACCTGGTCGTCGACCGCGGCGATGCGCGCCAGATAGGCTTCGACCAGATCGACGGGCGACAGCTTGCGCGATTGCACCAGGCGGGCGGCCTCGCCCACCGACAGAAAACACAGTTCGGCGCTCATGCCGTGTACTCCTTCAAGAGGACCGCGTGGCGGTCGCGGGAACTTGGATCAGGCCGCCGCGCCGCATGGCCGCGAACAGCCACGGGGTGGCCGCCAGCACGACGAATACGCGGCAGACGTGAAAACCGACGATCAGCGGTACTTCCAGGCCCAGGGCACGCGCGGTCAGGCACATTTCAGTGACGCCGCCCGGAGACGTGGCAAGCACCAGTGAATGCGGATGCGCGCCCGATACCGCCGCCAAGGCCATGGCCACGCCCGCGCAGCCCGCCGCCAGGATGCCGACGTTAAGCAAAATCGCAGGCAGCGACCGCCGCACGGCAAGGACATCGTCGCGCTGGAACGCCGCGCCCAGCTGCGTGCCGATAAACACTTGCGCCAGGCTGGCCAGAGCCGGCGGCATCGATGATGAAACCCAGCCGGACAGCGTGGCGGCGATACCCACCGCCAGCGGCACCAGCAACCAGGCATTGCGCATGCCGGCCCGCGCCAGGAGCAGGGTGACGATGCCCGAGAGCGCCAGCAGTGCCGCCAGCGCGGGCGGATGCACCGCGCCCGTGCCCAGCGGCAGCGCCGGCGTGCTGCCGTTGGCGCTGAGCGTCAGTACCGCCGGCAGCACGATGACCAGCAGCACCACGCGCAGCATCTGCGACACCGCGATGGGCGTGGGCGCGCCGCCGTAACGATGCGCCAGCATGCACATTTCCGCCGCGCCGCCCGGCACGCTGCAAAAGAATGCGGTAACGCGGTCGATGCCTGCCGTGCGGGTGAGCAGCAGCGAGGCGGCGCAGGCGATCAGCAGTGTCGCCACGACGGCAGCCAGGATCAGGGGGATGTGGTCCAGCAGCTGGTGCGCGGCTTCGGGAGTGAACGACAGACCCAGCGTGGTGCCGACAACCGTCATGCCCAGATTGCGCAAGCCCACGCGTGCCACCACCGGCAAGCCCGCCAGGGAAACCGTGGCGATCAGCGTGACGGGACCCAGCATCCAGGGCAACGGAACATGCGCCTGCTGGAACAGCCAACCGGCCAGTGCAGCGCCCGCATAAGTTGCGACACCGAGCGCGAAGAGCCGGCGTGACGATGATGTCTGCGCCGTCACTGCCATGCCGCCGCTTTCATGCCTGCGCCCATGTGCGGAACCGTGGAGGTGCCGATGCGGATGCAGCGGGCCGCATGGCCGCTGCCCGGCATGGCCACCAGGCCGCCGGCCATGCGTAGAGGCTCGCGCAGGGCCGGGACACCCGCGTCGCATTCCGGCTGGTGCAGACCGCAGCGCGGCGCGAAACAGCAGCCGGGCGGCAGGTGCGCCAGGTCGGGCGGTGCGCCGGGTATGGGCTCCAGATCGCTGTCGTGCAGGCCGCCGTGCACGGTTGATCGCAGCAGCCCCTGCGTGTAGGGATGGGACGGCTGGTCCATGATGTCGGCGATCGCCCCGGTTTCCACGAAGCGTCCGGCGTACATGACCGCGACCTTGTCGGCCACCTCGCAGGCCACGCCCAGATCGTGCGTCACGAAAAGCGTGGCCATGCCCAGCTCGCGCTGCAGTTCGCGCAACAGCAGCAGTACCTGGATCTGCACGGTGGCGTCCAGCGCGGTGGTCGGCTCATCGGCCAGCAGCAGGCGCGGCCGGCACGACAGCGCCAGGGCGATCATCGCGCGCTGCCGCAGGCCGCCGGACAATTCGTGCGGATACGCGGCCAGGCGGCGCGCGGCGGAGGGAATCTGTACAAGTTCCAGCAATTCCAGCGCGCGCCGCATGGCATCGCGGTGGCTGACGCCGTCGTGCCACTGCACGGTTTCGGCGATCTGCTGGCCGATGGTGTAGACGGGGTCCAGCGCGGTGAGCGGCTCCTGGAAGATCATCGAGATCAGCGAACCTCGGATGGCCGGCAGCTTGCGCCGCGGCAGGGCAAGGATGTCGTGGCCGCTGACCAGGACCTGGCCGCCCAGGCGGGCGCTGTCCGGCAGCAGGCGCATCAGGGCGCGCATCGTGACGCTCTTGCCTGAGCCCGATTCCCCCAGCAGACAAAGTACCTCGCCTTCGTTCAGCGTGAATGAAACGCCGTTGACCACCGGTACGTTCATGTCGCGGTTGACGAAGCGCACCGTCAAGTCCTGCACCTGTACCAGCGGGTCGGCGATGGGTCCGGAAATGGCATTCATGGTCGCGGTCTCCAATCAGGCGCGCAGTAGCGAAGGGCTATCGGCGGACGCCAGGCCCGGGTTCGCGTCTTCGTTCGCGATGGGAGCGGCGGACAGCAGGGCGCGCGCTTCGCCGACGCGCAGCGGGTAATGGCAGGCCGTAAGGTGGCCGGCTTCGTCGTCCGCGGGCATCAGCACCGGCATTTCCTGGGCGCACCGCTCCTGCGCCCGCGGGCAGCGCGTGCGGAAGCGGCAGCCCGACGGCGGATTGATGGGATTGGGCGGATCACCCGACAGCGGCGGCCGCGCCACGCGGCGGCGCGGATCCATCGATGGCCGCGAGGCAAGCAGCGCCGCGGTGTATGGATGCCGCGTCGCTTCGTAGATGCGCGATACCGGTCCCGATTCGACCACCTGGCCCAGATACATCACCAGCACGCGGTTGCTGATGTACTGCACCACG
>DATJHN010000095.1:0-14698 GCA_035493915.1 Bordetella sp. | reverse complement strand
TAGCCTGGTGTTCGACCATGTTGGCGAGGTCGTGGCCGGTCTCGTCCTTGTATCCGACTGTGCGGGCCGGGTCGCTGCCTGTTTCAGCCCGGAATCCAACTCCGCCGGCCGCCATCGGCGGCGCCGCGCCGCTCACCAGCCAGACGCGCGTTTCCGCCGCCTTTCCGGTCAGGTCCGAAATCAGCGCCAGGGTGCCCCGATCCGGCGTCTGGCGCGCATCGCACGCCACCAGCAGGCGGCGCGCGGGTGCCCGCGTCAAGGCATCCAACAGCGCATGGCGCTGTTCCCGGCTGTCCAGGTTGCCCGCGACGCGAATGGTCGCGGGTATGTCAGCCGGCGGCCAATCCACGTCGTCCGGCAGTTCCAGGCCCGCCAGCACGGCCTGGCCGGCGGTGAACGGCAAAGGCGCGGGGCCGATGCGGGGTGCATGCGGGCCGGCCGCCCCGCCTTCCTGGTCCAGCGGGTCGGCGGGCGGTTGCAGGCGCGAACGCAAGGCCGCATAGCCCGGCAGCGCCATGTCGATGCGCAGTCCGCGCAGCGCGGCACGCAGCCGGACGATGCTGAGCAGCCAGGCGATCAGCCTGGGCAGGATGCCGTACACGACCAGCAGTCCGATCAGCCACCATGCCCATTGCGCCTGCGCGCCGGCGGGCAGCGGATGGGTGCCGTCGCTCAGGCGTACCGTATCCGTGTCGGGCAGCGCGAAACCCAGATGGGCGGGCAGCCAACCCAGGGCCTGGGTCACGTCGACGAAGGTATCGGGCGCCAGCAGCGTGGTGGCCCAGGCAAAGCGGTAGCGGGCGGTCGACAGCACGGCCAGGGCCGTGGCCAAGGCCGCCGCCAGGGCGGCCAGCCACAGCAGATGGCTGACGGCGCCGAACAGCCAGCGCGCGGCGCCGGCGCGCGTTACCAAGGCCATCAGGCCTTGCGGCGGCAGCGCGGCATCCGGCCCGCGCGCCAGTTTGCGGGTAAGCCACAGCCACGCACCGCCCAGGCCGCCACCGGCCGCGCCGCCGCGCACGGCGAAGCTAGACAGCCAGAACAGGAAGGTCAGCGCATGCAGCCCCAGCAGGGCGACCGCCGCCCAGATGATGTTGACGACGCGCGTGCCGTCGCCCAGCGCGCTCCATGCCGTACCCACCCCAGCCAGCACGGCCAGCGCCAGCAGCAGCAGTGCAGCGATGCCGGCGCCGCGCCGCCAATGGGCGATGCGTTCATCCAGATGCTCGCGGCGCGCGATCAGGCGCGCGCGCAGCAGGACGCGGTGTTCGATGGGGCCGTCGGCATGGCGCGCCTGCCGCACCGCGTCCTGGTCTTCCAGGGAACCCCAGTGTTCTTCGCGCAGGCGTACGGTTTCGGCCACCCACAGGTCGGTGAATGTGGCGGAGACTGGCGCCGCCATATCACTCCTGCAGGGCGCCGGTTGCCGTGTCTCCGGCGCCGAACCAGTCTCGCAGCTTGTCCGCGGCCTGGCGCTTGACGTCGTCGGTGACGTACACCGCCACGGTGGCGAGCGCCGCCGCCAGGACGGTCAGATCATCGGTGTAGCCGACCAGCGGCGTCAGGTCGGGAATGGCGTCCAGGGGAAAGACGAAATAGCCCAGCGCGCCGTAGATGACGCGTTTCGCCCATTTCGGGGTACCGGGAGCCTGCAGGGTATAGAACAGCCACAGGGCTTTTTCCACGGCCTGGCGTCCGGCCCCTTTCGCGTGGCGCGCCAGCTTGCGCCAGAACCGGAGCGGGCTGTAGGCGGCTTCATAAGCAGGGTGCATGTCCACCATGGCAGGATGTCCTTTGCGAGGCGCCGCGGTGTGCTGTTGCGCGCCGCATGCGGACTGGAGATTGTAGCCGTCAGACGTCGGCCAGCCAGGACACATATATCCTCTCCGGCCACGAATTCCTGAAGATGTTGATTTTTGGCTGAAGATGGTGCATAATTTCGTATTGTTCGCGCTACGGGCTCGGATAAAACGCATTCGGGTAAGGTTGGTTGGTAACCCCGGTTGGTAACCCATCAGCAAGCTCATCTACATTATTAAACTGCCCGTCTCGCTCAATACGCGCAGCAAGCACTTTCGAAGTTCCCCCTGCGGTTTCTCCCGGTAGTTCTTCCTGCATACACCCCTGGCAAATTTCGCCAGACGATAGCCACATCGTTCGCCCTCGTCCACCGCGGGCCCGTTTGTTGCTATCGGCCGCGGTCCAGGTGTTCTCGTCCATACGATGGAGGGCATCTAAACCATACGCAGCAATGATTCGGTCATGACATTAGGCCACGATGTCAACATCGCGCGCCCATGGCAGATCCCGCTGCGTGCAGTGCATGTCCGTTCCAGGGCCGCAAGCCCAACGCTCCGTCCTTGGCGGCATGCTTTATTCGCTTTGGAAAATAATGACAATGACAATCGCAACTCAACCTACCCTCGTGCCGCGCGTTGATCATGCGCTGGACGGCACACCGATCCATGTCGGCGACATCGTGCATCTATGTCCGGCCGATGGTTCCGTCATCAAGGCACGCGTCATCTATAACGCCCCCTTGAATGGTGCCACGACCTACACCACCGATGTCGTCACGCGCCGCACGGAAAATGGCCGCATGCTCAAGCTGCGGTTCCGCTTCCGCCACGAGCACGTGCATGGCATCGAGCCCGTGTGCGGCAGGCTGCATGCCCCGACCCAGTTCGCATCAGCCCGGGTTTCCGCGCGATAGCACGCGGTTGGCCCCTGTTTTGCCGTCACGTTAGTTCGTCCGTTTCTCCCCCTGCCGCGGAACCCGCCCTACGGCCCCGAGACCGAAGTGGCTTGCGCGCTGGCCCAAAATGCCGTCGCGCCCTGGATCGCCCGATTCATCGTGGCGTCACACCGAGGCCCGCCATCGCATCGTGACGCCGCGTCCATCCAGATCAGGAGACGCGAATATGGACGCCGGCAGAACCGACGCATCCTCACCTTCCTATTTTGCAGCCTCGGCATCCTCCACGGATAATGCGGCCGGCAGTACCGGGAACGACCATGCCTTCAGGACACTGACGACGGACTGCCCGGACAGGTGCGGGCGCGCGGGCAATACACTTGCGCGTGCCACCATGGCGCGCAGCCACACCCTGTTTGGATTCGCCTGGCGCTGGCCTGGTCCTGCCGTGATCAAGGCCACCACGCGCGTCGGCCGCGCAACGGAAACTTCCCGGGCGGTTCGATCGGCAAACGGTCCGATCTGCGATTTCGATGGCCCGGCCGGCGCCGCGCACCGGATGCCCTTGCCTCCGCCGCCCAGGTTCCCGCCGATGGCGCAGGAAGTGGCGCTGCCGCCTCTAGTGATCCCGCATGACCAGTCATCGCACGGCGCCGCGTCATCCGCGGAAGCGCGCGACGATGCGTGGCCGGGCCGGCGTGCATGCTCCTGGCCCCGGTCCATGTTCTCGGCCATGGCGTATCGGCTGCGATACTGGGCCACGCCTGGAGAGCGCCACAAGGCGGCGCTGCGCATGGCGAATAGCCGCGAAGGAGTGAGCGGGGCGGCCTATGTCTTCCTGAACGCCATGCAGTCCGATGAGCCGCTGGTCAAGCATTTCGCCAATTTGCGAAGGCAGGTCAGGCGGCTGGACAAATGCGCGGGCACGGCGTGGGGCATCAGCGATGAAAGCGCGCTCGTTTTGCGCGAAGCCGCGGACCGTACAGCGGCAGCACGCGAAAAGGTCAGGGACAAAATCCTCTCGTTCCATCGCGAGGAACTGCTGTACGACCTCCGTGGAACAGACTTCCATCGTGCCGACGGCATTCTTCTCGTCCTGGAATCCCGTATGGCAACCGGTGTAGCCCTGTACGGGCATGCATTGCGCCGCCTTGCCGCCACCGATGTCGCCGAAGACTCGTTCTGCGAGACGGTCGGTCAGGTGCTTGAAACGGTGTTCGCGCGCGAAGCCGCGGCCGGAACCGCGCAACCGCGGGACTGGCTCGGTTGCGCCGTCAGCCGGCTGCCTTCGCGTACGCTGATGCAGCTACATGCGGTGCTGTCCGCTGGACTGGTATGTGGCGGCGCCTATCAGTCCCTTCTGGACGAACTGGCGCTGATCGTCGCAAGCAAGGCGGGCTTGCAGTCCGCGTCCGGAGGTTTTTCCAGCTAGCGCCGCGCCATATAAAAAAACCCGCCAGGCACTGTATGCCGCGGGTTTCGTGTACTTGCCGATATTGTTGGATACTGCTTTATGGTGCCGGCTAGAGGAATCGAACCCCCGACCTTCGCATTACAAGTGCGCTGCTCTACCAACTGAGCTAAGCCGGCCAGCCGGCATGCCATTGCCGTGTAGGCGCAGGGATGCCGCGAAGACGTGCATTGTATACGCGGCGCGGCGCCGCGTCAGAAGACGCGAACCGGCGGCGATGTTGCCGGTTCGCGGCCTATTTGACGATGGTCAGATGGGGGCGTGGCGGAGGCGGATCCTCGTCCTTGCCACCCGTGACCCTGTCGCTTTGCGTATCGGCGGCAATGCCGTCGCCAGCCGCCGCGATGCCTTCGCGGCCGTGCCGCGGTGCCGCGGCGTCTTCTTCCGTCTGAACCTCGAATCCCATGCCGGCGCCCGTCTCGCGAGCGTAGATGGCGCTGACCGCTCCCACGGGAACCGACACCATCTCGATCACACCGTTGAAGCGGGCCTGAAACTCGATGTACTCGTTGCCGAGCAGCAGCTTGTTGGTTGCCAGGTTGCCGATGTTCAGCGTGATCTGACCGTCGCGCACGTGCGCCGGCGGCACCATGGTGCGGTCGTTGACCTGCACCACGACGTAAGGGGTGTAGCCGTTATCCGTGCACCACTCGTGCAGCGCGCGGATCAGGTACGGTTTGGTCGATGATTCACCCATGGATGCCATCCTAGCGACGCATCACCTTTTCGGAAGGCGTGAGCGCTTCAATATAGGCCGGGCGCGAGAAAATGCGTTCCGCGTATTTTTGCAGCGGCGCGGCATTCTTCGGCAGTTCTATGCCGTAATGGTCCAGACGCCACAGCAACGGTGCAACCGCGACGTCCAGCATGGAAAATTCGTCGCCCAGCATGTATTTGTTCTTCAGCAGCATGGGCGCCAGCTGGGCCAGGCGGTCGCGGATATTCTGGCGAGCGCGATCCAGGCGTTTTTCGTCGGGCTTGGTGTTGCGGTCTTCCAGCACCGAGACGTGTACGAACAGTTCCTTTTCGAAGTTGTAAAGGAACAGGCGCGTACGCGCACGCATGACGGGATCCGCCGGCATCAGCTGCGGATGCGGGAAGCGCTCATCGATGTATTCGTTGATGATGTTCGACTCGTACAGCACCAGGTCGCGCTCGACGAGTATGGGCACTTGCCCGTACGGATTCATGACGGAAATGTCTTCCGGCTTGTTGTACAGGTCGATGTCCCGGATTTCAAAATCCATGCCCTTTTCGAACAATACAAAACGGCAGCGTTGCGAAAACGGGCACGTGGTTCCGGAATAAAGCACCATCATGGCGGTAAGTCCTTGTATGAAAAGCGAAAGGCCAGCGCCGCCAATCTAGCAGGCGCTGGCCCCAATTGCCAGGGGGGGCGTTATGCCGGGGGCATGTGCCACTCCGGCCCCTATTGGGTTTGGCCGATTACCTCACGTGTTTCCAGTAGGAAGCGTTCAGCCGCAGGGCGACGACCAGGAACAGGCCCAGGAAGAGCAGTACCCACACGCCAAGCTCCTTGCGGAACTGGGCCACGGGTTCCGACATCCAGCCCAGGAAGGCACTGAGATCGGCGACGTCATTATCGAACTGGGCGGATTGCGCCGCGTTCGCAGGCTTGAAGGTGGCCGTGAAACTTTCATTGCCGTGGTAGCCCGCGACCTCGTCCTTCTTGACCGTCGCGTAGCCCTGGGGGTCGTATACGGTGGTGACGCGTTCCCAGCCGCCCTCTTCGCCCTTGCCTTCGGCTTGATGCATGGCGACGGTGGTCAGCTCGCGAGGACCCTGGCGTTCCCACAGGGCATGAGGCATGCCGACATTGGGAAATACCAGGTTGTTCCAGCCCGTGGGCCGGCTGGTGTCGCGGTAGAACGAACGCAGATAGGTGTAAATGTAGTCGATTCCGGGCGCGCCTGCAGTCTGGGACTTGGCGCGGGCGATCACGGACAGGTCCGGAGGCGCCACGCCAAACCATTTTTTGGCGTCCTTGGGCGTCATCGCCACGGTCATCAGGTCGCCTACTTTCTGACCCGTGAACAGCAGGTTCTTTCTGATCTGCTCATCCGTAAGGCCGATTTCGGTCAGCTTGTTGTACCGCATCGACCCGGCGGCGTGGCAGTTCAGGCAATAGTTGACGAACAGTTTGGCGCCGTTCTGCAGCGCAGCCACGTCGTTCACCCGGTTCGGCGCGGTTTCCAGGGGGTATCCGCCTTCTGCGGCCAAGGCGGCGGCGCACGTGAGCATTAACGCCACGGCACCCATCAGCTTCTTGATCATGATCATTCCGTTGTGTGTGCGGGGTCTCAGTGGGCGTGATAAACGACGCGTTCGGGCACGGGCTTGAAACTGCCCAGCCGGCTCCACACGGGCATCAGGAAGAAGAACGCCAGGTAGTACAGCGTTCCGATCTGCGAGGCCAGGTTCAGTGCCGGGGTGGGCGGCTGGGTGCCGATGTAGCCCAGGATCAGGAAATTGACCATGAACAGCCCGTAAACCACCTTGTGCCAATCCGGACGGTAGCGGATGGATTTGACCGGCGACTGGTCCAGCCACGGCAGGAAGAACAGGATTACCACGGTGCCGCCCATTGCGACGACGCCCCAGAACTTGGCGTCCAGGACGCGCAGCAGCACGGCGACCACGACCAGGATGGCCGGCAGGACGATGCGGGCGATGCCGCGTCCCTTGCCCTTGAAAAGCAAAGCCAGGGCGCCCAGCACGGACGCGCCGGACAGCACCCAGGTGAAGTCGTCGGTGGTGGCCCGCAGCATCGAATAGAAGGGCGTGAAGTACCAGACCGGCGCGATGTGCGGCGGCGTCTTCAGCGAGTCTGCCGGGATGAAGTTGTTGTACTCCAGGAAGAACCCACCCATTTCCGGGCCGAAGAAAACGATGGCCGCGAAAACGATCAGGAAGCCGGCCACGCCCACCAAGTCATGCACCGTGTAGTAGGGGTGGAAGGGCAGGCCGTCCAGCGGGCGGCCGTAGCGGTCCTTGGGCCCCTTCTTGATCTCGACACCGTCCGGGTTGTTCGAGCCGACTTCGTGCAGTGCCACCAGGTGCGCCGCCACCAGGCCGATCAGGACCAGCGGGATGGCGATCACGTGAAAGGAGAAGAAGCGGTTCAGCGTGGCGTCGGATACAACGTAGTCGCCGCGAATCCAGATCGCCAGGTCGGGCCCGATGAAGGGGATGGCCGAGAACAGGTTCACGATGACCTGCGCGCCCCAGTACGACATCTGGCCCCAGGGCAGCAGATAGCCGAAGAAGGCTTCGCCCATCAGACAGAGGAAGATGCCGACGCCGAAGATCCACACCAGTTCGCGCGGCTTGCGATAGGAACCATAGAGCAGGCCCCGCAGCATATGCAGGTACACCACGACGAAGAACATCGAGGCGCCCGTGGAGTGCATATAGCGGATCAGCCAGCCTCCAGGTACTTCACGCATGATGTATTCCACCGACTGGAACGCGCGTTCCGCGTCGGGCTTGTAGTGCATGACCAGGAAGATGCCGGTCACTATCTGCAGCACCAGTACCAGCAGGGCCAGCGACCCAAAGAAGTACCAGAAGTTGAAATTCTTGGGTGCGTAGTACTCGGACACATGGGCTTTCCATGTCGCCGTGGCAGGAAAGCGTCGATCCAGCCAACCCATGAAACCAGTCGATTCGACGGTCTTGTCGCCATCCATGAAGCAGCTCCTTTGCTAGTCGTGGCGTATCTGTCTAATGCGCGCGCGTGGCGACGCCCTATCAGGCCTTGTTTTTCTCGTCGACACCGATGGTAAGGCGGGTGTCGGACTCGTATTGGTATGGCGGCACTTCCAGGTTGTCGGGCGCGGGCACGTTCTTGAACACGCGGCCGGCCAGATCGAAGCGGGAGCCATGGCAGGGGCAGAGAAAGCCGTCGACGCCGGGGGCGACATCGTCCTGGCGATTCGGCGAGCAGCCCAGGTGGGTGCAGATGCCGACGCAGACGAAGAGATCCGGCTTGCGCGACCGGTAGCCGTTTTCGGCGAATTCGGGAGTGAAGCCCGGGCGCTTGGAATTGGGATCGGCCAGTAGCGACGGATCTTTTTTCAGTTCTTCGAGCTGTTCCGGAGTGCGGCGCAGGATCCAGACAGGTTTGCCGCGCCATTCCACGGTCATCATTTGGCCGGGGAGGAGCTGGCTGACATCCGCTTCCACCGGGGCGCCGGCGGCGCGGGCCTTGGCGGATGGCGCGAATGTGCTGACAAACGGTACGGCGGTTGCTACACCGGCCACGCCACCCAGGGCACAGGCCGTAGTTACCCAGAAACGTCGCGATGGGTCGGGAGGCAGGTTAAGCGGTGCTGCGCCTTCGTCATCGTGATACATCGTAGTCTCACTCATCTTCCATCCTTGTCTTATGCGGCTACTGCGGGTCTTGCCTGGGCCGTGTAGCGTCCCCCTCCGGGGATGTGGAATAAGCAGCTGGCCCTGTACCTGGCCTTGGAACGGTAAAACCTTAACGGTAAAACTTACTACTTACTTGGATGATACGTAACGTCTTCGCAACCGCGTATTATAGCCTTAGCCCAATGACGGGCGCATACACAGAGGAGCACGTATGAGTTTTCTCAAAGATTTCCGTAACTTCGCTGTCAAGGGTAACGCCGTCGATCTTGCTGTCGGTGTGATCATCGGCGCGGCGTTCGGAAGAATTGTCGATTCTCTCGTGAAAGACATCGTCATGCCCATCATCAACTTCATCCTGGGCGGCGCGGTGGACTTCTCCAATAAGTTCATAGTTTTATCGATGCCGGCCAACTATAGCGGTCCCATGAATTATGCGGATTTGACCAAGGCCGGCGCCAATGTATTCGCCTGGGGCAATTTCATCACGATCGTGATCAATTTCGTGCTGCTGGCATTCATCATTTTCTGGATGATAAAGGTGGTCGCCCGCGCCCGTACGCACCTGGATGCCGCGCCTGCCGCCGCCCCGGCGGACGTGCAGCTGTTGCAGGAAATCCGCGATCTGCTGAAACAGCAGCGCGGTCCGATCGCCTGACCGGCGATCGCCGGCGCAGGGGCCGGAATGTCCGCACCCTGCGTATCCCCGGCGCCGCTTCAGACCGGGTTGTCGATGTCGACGAAATCCACCTGGATGCCGAATCGGTCGGCGATGGCCTGGCCCAGCGCCTGCACGCCGTAGCGTTCGGTGGCATGGTGGCCGGCACCCAGGAAGGCGACGCCGGTTTCGCGCGACAGATGCACGGTGGGCTCGGAAATCTCACCGGTGATGTACGCGTCCACGCCCGCGTCCACCGCGTCGGCCAGCATGCCTTGCGCGCCCCCGGTGCACCAGGCGACGCGGCGGATGGGGCGTTGCGCCTCGCCGATGGCTTGCGGCTGGCGGCCCAGCCGTTCGGCCACGCGCGCGGCCAATTGGCCGAAGTCGTCGATGCCGGGGGCGGTGCCGAGCCAGACCAGGTTGTCCGGCCCGCAGGTGCGCGGCAGGCCGGCCTCGTCCAGATCCGGCTCCAGGCCCAGGACGCGCGCCAACTGGGCGTTGTTGCCCAGCCGCGGGTGGGCGTCCAGCGGCAGGTGAAAGGCGAACAGGTTCAGGTCATGGGCCAGGGTCAGCGCCAGCCGGGTGCGGCGCGGGCCACGCACGCGCGGGTCTTCGTTCTTCCAGAACCATCCGTGGTGCACCAGCACGGCATCCGCGCCGCGGGTGATGGCTGTACGCAACAAAGCCTCGGATGCCGTGACCCCGGCGATAATATGGCCGATCGACGCCTTACCTTCCACTTGCAGCCCATTGGGACAGTAGTCGCGGAACCGGGCCGGCTGCAGGGTCTGGTCCAGCCAAGCGGCCAGTTCACGGGTATCGATACTGTTCATTGCTTTACCTGAAAAGGATCATGCGTCGACTCTGGCTGATATTCGCCCAGGCCGTCACGGTCAGTCTTGCCATTCTATTCGTGGTCACTACGCTGCGCCCCGACTGGCTGCGCCTGTCCGGCCCGGGCACGCCGCCGCCATCCGGGCCGTCCCGGCCGGAGGCTGCCGCGCCGGCGTCCCCCGCGCGAGGTGGCGAGCTGACCTTCGCGCCCGCGGTGGCACGCGCGGCGCCGGCCGTGGTGAACGTTTACACCGCCAAGCACGTCGACGTGCCCTTGATTCCGCTGCCCGACGATCCGGTCGTGCGCGAACTGCTGGGCCAGTTGCCCGGCGTCAATCGCCGCCACGAGTCGACCAGCCTGGGTTCCGGGGTGATCGTGCAGGATCGCTATGTCCTGACCAACTATCACGTGATCGAGGCCGCCGACGCCATCGAGGTCGCGCTGGCCGACGGCCGCGAAACCCGGGCCCAGATCGTGGGAGCGGATCCCGAAACCGATCTTGCGGTGCTGAAGCTGCCCGACCGTGTTGGCGCCTTGCCGGTGGCCAGCCTGGGCAACGACGGTTCGCTGAAAGTGGGGGATATCGTGCTGGCCATCGGCAACCCCTTCGGCGTGGGCCAGACCACCACGCAGGGCATTGTGTCCGCGTTGGGACGCAGCAGCCTGGGCCTGAATACCTACGAGAATTTCATCCAGACCGATGCGGCCATCAATCCGGGCAATTCGGGCGGCGCGCTGATCGACCAGCGCGGCAATGTGGTCGGCATCAATACGGCCATTTATTCGCAGTCCGGCGGCTCGCTGGGCATCGGCTTTGCCGTGCCCATCGACACCGCGCGCTCGGTGATGGAAGAAATCATACGCACCGGCTTCGTGCAGCGCGGCTGGCTGGGGGTGGAGCCGCAGGATCTGACGCCGGATCTGGCGCGGGCCTTCAAGCTGGACACGCCGCGCGGCGTCATCATCGCCGCCGTGATGCGCGATGGCCCGGCGGGGCGCGGTGGCGTAAGGGTGGGGGATATCGTGCTGAGTATCGACGGCAACGATGTGCGCAATACCTCTTCGATGCTGGCGATGATCGCCTTGCTGCCGCCCGGCCAGGAGGTCGCCCTGTCCGTGTTGCGCGGCGGCCGCCAGCTGGAACTCAAGGTGAAGGTCGGTGTGCGTCCCCAGCGGCCCAGATAGGCCGCTCCGCCAGCATCCGCACCAGGGCTACGACGTGGCGTCGCTCGGCTTCGGACAGCCTGGCCATCAGCATGTGCAGTTCGGCGGCGTCGCCGCCGCATTCAGGATGGTAATGCTGCGCGGCGCCCGGCTCGCGCAATTGCGGCGGTTCGTTTGCATGCGGACTTTGGTCGCCGTCGCTTAACCAGAGGACCGTGGTGTCCAGCGCCCGCGCCAGGCGGGTCAGTGTGTTGAACGCCGGCATATAGCCGAGATCGCGCGTCAGGATGCGGTGGATGGAAGTCTGCGGCACGCCGGACAAGCGCGCCAATTGCCGCTGGCTGCGGATGCCGCGCCAACGCATGAGGGTTCGCAAGCGGTCCGCCATGGTCATCTCTGCAATGTACGATTGCAGTCCCGATGACTCAAGGTGAATCAGTCTCGTTTCTAGTGAATCACTGCGTGTGGATCGCTGCCTGGTCGATCAGCCTTCAACAATCGGCATTCACCAGGCAGCGTTCGTGGCGTATCACTGCCGCTCGGTGAGCGCGTTTTCCTCGCGGTCCTTGTCGCTGTTCTTCGAAACAAAGCGGGCGCAGATCAATCCCAGTTCGAATAGCAGGACCAAGGGGACGGCCAGCATGAACTGGCTGACCACGTCCGGCGGTGTGACGACCGCCGCGATGATGAAGGCGCCGACGATGACGTAGCCGCGTGCGCCGCTCAGTTTCTTTACATCCACTATGCCCGCCTTGACCAGCAGGACGACGGCCACGGGGACCTCGAAGGTGATGCCGAAGGCCAGGAACATGGTCATGACGAAGCTGAGATACGCTTCGATATCCGGCGCCGGCGTGATTGATTGCGGCGCGAAGGTGGCGATGAAATGGAACACCGTCCGGAACACGACGAAATAGCAGAATGCCATGCCGGACAGGAACAGGAATGTGCTGGAGGCGATGAGCGGCAGCGCCAGGCGTTTTTCGTGGCGGTACAGGCCCGGCGCGACGAAGGCCCAAGCCTGCCATAGCACCACCGGCAGGGACAGGATGAACGCAGCCATCAGCGTGACTTTGACGGGCACCATGAACGGCGTGATGACGCCGGTCGCGATCATGCGCGTGCCTTCCGGCAGCGCGGCGAGCATGGGACGGGCAAGCAGGTCGTAGATTTTGGCGGCGCCCGGGAAAAAGAACAGGACGACGAAAATGACGCCGATGACGGCCACGGCGCGCAACAGGCGCGTGCGCAGCTCGATCAGGTGAGACATGAAGCTGTCTTCTTGCAGCTCTTCTTCTTGCGGCAGTTCCTGGCTCACGTTGCGCTACCGGATGATGTTTGAGGTTTGGTCGTGGTATCGCTGGCGGCGGGCCCGGCAGGCGTGGCGGCCGTGGCGGGTGTTGTGGATGCAGCGGGCGTAGTGGGCGACGCGGGTGCGGCAGGCGCGGATGCAGATGCCGCAGGCGAAGCAGGTGCCGCAGGCGTAGCAGGTGCGGCAGGCGTAGCAGGTGTGGCAGGCGAAGCAGGTGCGACTGGCGCGCCGGGTGTCGTAGACACCGCGGGTGCGGGCGACACGGGTTCCGAAGCGGGAGCCGTCGATGCGCTCGGGGTGGGTTCGACCACGGGCGATGTATGCGGCACGGCTACCGGCGTCTCCTGTGTCGAAGTCGCTGGCTCCGTCGCTGCATGCTGCGTCGGGACAGCCGCGGTATCCGCGCCGTCGATGGGCGCCGCGGGCTCGGTCAGCGCGGGTGTGGCTTGGGTCTGCATGGAAACAGCGCTGGTCGCGGCTTTGGCGGCATCGTCCAGTTCCTGGCGCAGGGCCTGGGCGGGTTCGCGCAGCGAGGATTCGGCGTCGCGCAGCGATGTCTGTACCGACTGCGCGGCGGTTTCCATGTCGGTCTTGAACTTGCGCAGCTCGTCCAGCTCCATTTCGCGCCGGATGTCGCTTTTCACATCATTTACGTAGCGCTGGGCGCGGCCCAGCAGATGTCCCACCGTGCGTGCGACCTTGGGAAGGCGTTCCGGTCCGATGACGATCAGCGCGATGACGCCGATCACCATCAGTTCTGAGAAACTGACATCAAACATACGACGGCCATGTAAAAGAGAGGAAGCCCCCGCCGTCCGGAACTAGCCGATGGCGGGAGGCGCGCGTCCGGCGCGGGACTGCGGCAAGGTAAGCCGCCACCGCGCCGAGGGCCGGAAATCAGGAGTGCGTTTTTTCCTTGGCCTGGACGTCGATGGTGTCGCCCGAAACGCGCTGCTGCTGGGCAGGTTCGACGGGGTCGCCGTTGGCGTCTTTCATACCTTCCTTGAAGCCCTTCACGGCGCCACCCAGGTCGCTGCCGAAATTGCGCAGCTTCTTGGTGCCGAAAATGAGGGCCACGATGACCAGAACGATCAGCCAATGCCAAATGCTAAAACTGCCCATGACGGTTCTCCGTGTTCATGCGTTCGGGGCTACGCGGCCTTTCCAGGGACGCGAACCGCCAATAATGTGGAAATGCAGGTGCGGGACTTCTTGCCCGCCTTCCGCGCCGGAATTGGCCAGGAGGCGGAACCCGCCTTGGTCCCCGGGATTGCAGCCGTTTTCCAGCGCCAGACGCGGGGCCAACGCCACCATTCTACCCAACCAGCCCGCATCCTCGGATATCACATCCTGCAGGGAACCGATATGGCGGCGCGTGATGAGCAGCAAATGAACGGGCGCGGCGGGGTTGATGTCATGAAAGGCGACGAATTCGTCGTCCTCGTACACTTTTTTTGCCGGGATCTCGCCGCGGCCGATCTTGCAGAAGATGCAGTTGTCGCTCATGAACCTTGCTCCGTATGCGCCTGGTGTTACCGTCAGTCGGCGGGCCGGGCGGCTTTTTCGGCCAGCCCCGACAGACCCTCGCGCCGCGCGAGTTCCGCCAGGACATCCTCTGGCCGCAGATTGTAGTGAGTCAACGCGACAAGGCAATGAAACCAGAGATCCGCTGTCTCGCTGATGATACGGTCGGCGACCCCATCCTTGGCGGCCATGACCAGTTCGGTGGCTTCTTCGCCGATTTTCTTCAGGAAGGCGTCGGGCGCCTTGGCCAGCAGTTTGGCGGCGTAGGAGGTGGCCGGATCGCCGCCGCGATCGGGGCGGCGCGTGGCCAGGGTATCGGCGATGCGGGCCAGTACGGCGTCGCCGCGGGAGTCGATGTCGCTCATTTGTAGATCAGCTCGGGGTCCTTCAGGACCGGGTCGGTCGTTTCCCAGCGGCGTTCGCCGCCCTGGTCGTCCAGGCGGCGATAGAAACAGCTTGCACGGCCAGTATGGCACGCGATGCCGCCCTGCTGCTCGATCTTGAGCAGCACCACGTCACCATCGCAGTCCAGGCGCAGTTCATGGACCAGTAGGGTATGCCCGGATTCCTCGCCCTTGCGCCAGAGACGCTGGCGCGAACGCGACCAGTACACCGCGCGCCCGGTGGCGGCGGTCTCGGCC
>DATJHN010000094.1:0-3747 GCA_035493915.1 Bordetella sp. | reverse complement strand
CTTGTAATAGTCCCAGCGGCCCTTGGATTCCTTGGGCGTCTTCACTTGCATCAGGTACATGTCGTGCACCATGCGGCCGTCTTCGCGCACATAGCCGCCCTGGGCGAACATATCGTTGATCTTGTTCGACTTCATCCACTTCATGACCGCGTCGGCATCATCGGTACCGGTGGCCTTGACGCCGTTCAGGTAGAACGCCACCGACGAATAATCGCCGGCTTGCAGCATCGACGGCTTGCGGCCGACCTTGGCTTCGAATTTCTTGCTCCAGGCGCGCGAGGCATCGTTCTGGTCCCAGTACCAGCCGTCCGTCAAGTACATGTTCTGCGTGGCCGGCAGGCCCAGCGAATCGATGTCATTGATGAAGACCAGCAGACCGGCCAGCTTCATGGTTTGCGTGATGCCGAACTCGTTGGCCGCCTTGACCGAGTTGATCGTGTCGCCGCCGGCATTGGCCAGCCCCAGGATCTGCGCCTTCGACGCCTGGGCCTGCAGCAGGAAGGACGAGAAGTCCGATGCTCCCAGCGGCGCCCGTACCTGGCCCTTGACGTCGCCGCCTTCGGCCTTTACCACGTTCGCCGTGTCGCGTTCCAGCGCGTGGCCGAACGCGTAGTCCGCGGTCAGGAAGAACCAGCTCTTGCCGCCGTCCTTCACCACGGCCGAACCGGTGCCGCGCGCCAGCGCCACGGTGTCGTAGGCATAGTGGACGGTGTAGGGCGAGCATTGGGAATTGGTCAGGTCCGAGGCGCCCGCGCCGATGGCGATGAAGGGTTTCTTCTTTTCGGCGGCTACCGCGGCCATGGCCAGGCTGGTGGCGGAATTGGTGCCGCCGATCAGCACGTCCACGTGCTGCTGGTCGAACCATTCGCGCGCCCGCGACGAAGCCACGTCGGCCTTGTTCTGGTGGTCGGCGTACAGCAGTTCGATTTTCTTGCCGTTGATGGCGCCGCCGGCATCCTCGATCGCCATGCGGATGGCTTCCACGCCGGCCTTGCCGTCGATGTCGGAATATACGCCCGACATATCCGTAATGAAGCCGATGCGGATCACATCGTTGGAGATGCCTTGCGCCTGGGCGGCCGGCACTGCGGTCAGGCCGAGACCGGCCAGCGCCAGCGTGGCGGTAAGGGTATGCAGCTTCATTTTGACTCCTCTCCCTCTTGTAGGGGGTTGCCGGCTATCCGGCGGGTGGCACATTCAAACGCCCAACAGGTCGTTGAGCGCTTCCTGTTTTTCATTCAGCTGGGATGCGTCGAAGTGCTCGACGATCTGGCCATGCTCCATCACGTAGAAACGATCGGCCAGCGGCGCGGCGAAGTGGAAATTCTGTTCCACCATCACGATGGTGTACCCGCGTTGTTTCAACGCCGTGATCATGCGTCCCAGCGTCTGCACGATAACCGGTGCAAGCCCTTCGGATATCTCGTCCAAAAGCAGCAGGCTCGCGCCGGTGCGCAGGATGCGAGCCACGGCCAGCATCTGCTGCTCGCCGCCCGACAGGCGCGTGCCGGGCGAGTGGCGGCGTTCGTGCAGGTTGGGAAACATGTCGTAGATTTCCGTCAGCGACATGCCGCCGCCCAGCGCGCCGCCGATGACGGGCGGCAGCAGCAGGTTTTCCTCGCACGACAGGCTGGCGAAAATGCCGCGTTCTTCGGGGCAATAGCCTACGCCCAGGTGCGCGATGCGGAATGTCGGCATGCCGATGGATTCGGTGCCGTTGATGCGGACCGAGCCGCGGCGGTTGCCCGTCAGACCCAGGATGGCACGCAGCGTGGTGGTGCGGCCCGCACCGTTGCGTCCCAGCAGCGTGACGACTTCGCCCTGGGCGACCTGCATGTTCACGCCATGCAGGATGTGGGATTCGCCATACCAGGCGTGCAGATCGGAGATTTCCAGTGCCGGCGCTGTCATGCATGCGCTCCTTGCAGTTCACCCGCGGTGGTCCCCATGTAAGCCTGCATCACGTCCGGATTGCGCGAGACTTCCGCATAGTCGCCTTCCGCCAGGACGGCGCCGCGCGCCAGCACGGTAATCCGGTCGGCGATGGACGACACCACTTTCATATTGTGTTCGACCATCAGGATGGTGCGTCCGGTGCTGACTCGCTTGATCAGCTTGGTGACGCGGTCAACGTCTTCATGTCCCATGCCCTGCGTGGGCTCGTCCAGCAGCATCAGTTCCGGTTCCATGGCCAGCGTGGTGGCGATTTCCAGCGCACGCTTGCGGCCATAGGGCAGGTTGACGGTGGTTTCTTCCGCGAAGCCGCCCAGGTCCACTTCGTCCAGCAGCGCGCGCGCTTTCGCGTTCAGGCTGTCCAGCCGTTTTTCGCTGCGCCAGAAATGATAGGAAAGACCGGTCTTGCGTTGCAGGCCGATACGTACGTTTTCCAGCACGGTCAGGTGCGGAAACACGGCGGAAATCTGGAACGAGCGTATGACTCCGCGGCGCGCGATCTGCGCCGGCCTTTCACGCGTGATATCGGCACCGTTGAAAACGATGCGGCCGGCGCTGGGCGCCAGGAATTTCGTCAGCAGGTTGAAGCAGGTGGTCTTGCCTGCCCCATTGGGACCGATGAGCGCGTGGATATGGCCCCGCCGCACGCGCAGGTCGACACCTTTCACCGCGACGAAGCCGCGGAATTCCTTGGTCAGTCCCTGAGTCTCCAGAATGGCGTCTTCCATACTCCACCAATCGTTCATTGTGCGTAATTGTTGCGGCGAGTATGCGGACGGCAGGGTCAAAATACTATGCGGGTTTTACATAGGTTTTTCCTAAGGCCCAGCGCGTCTTGACAGCCGTGTGACAACGGCCGCTTTCATGCCGGCTTCGCCGGTGTTTTGCGTTTGTATTCGCACAGGTCGGCGATACCGCATTGTGGGCATTTGGGCGTGCGCGCCACGCACACGTAGCGGCCGTGCAGGATGAGCCAATGGTGCGCATCCTGCAGGTACTCCGCCGGCACCAGGCGGGTCAGCTTGAGTTCGACTTCCAGCACGTTCTTGCCGGGCGCCAGGCCGGTGCGGTTGGCCACGCGGAAAATATGCGTGTCCACCGCCATCGTGGCCTGGCCGAAGGCAGTGTTGAGCACGACGTTGGCAGTCTTGCGGCCCACGCCGGGCAGGGCTTCCAGGGCCTCGCGGGTCTGCGGTACCTCGCCGCCGTGCTGTTCCAGGACCAGCCGCGCCGTGGCAATGGCATTCTTTGCCTTGGTGCGGTACAGGCCGATCGTTTTGATGTATTCCATCAGCCCGGCTTCGCCCAGGTCCAGCAGGCCCTGCGGCGTCCCGTAATGGGGAAAGAACTTGCGCGTGGCGATGTTCACCGATTTGTCGGTGGCCTGCGCGGACAACAGCACGGCGATAAGCAACTGAAACGGCGTGGTGTATTCAAGTTCGGTGGTCGGGGTCGGATTGGCGGCCTGCAGGCGGGCAAAGATTTCCCTGCGTTTGGCGGCGTTCATGGTTGGCGATATTCCTTTTTTCTTATGTGTCGTCGCGGATGGCATTTCGTCATCCGAGGGCCGTTGTTCGCACCGGTCGCGATGCGAGCCAAATCTGGTATTTCAGGTGGCGCGGCGCGCGCGGGCGCGCGCCAAGGCGCTTTCGATGGCGGCGCGCCTGCGTGCCGTGGCCTCGTCTGTCGTCGCGTCCGTTGGGGTGGACTCGTCCGCCGCGGCGCCGCTGATCGCGCCGGCGGCCACATCGGCCAGCGGTGGCGCCGCGCGCTGCGCGGCCGCGGCCAGCGGCG
>DATJHN010000093.1:0-3236 GCA_035493915.1 Bordetella sp. | reverse complement strand
AACCTCGGTGAATATCCAGTACGGCATTCAAGCGGTCACGCCGCACCATCACATTGAAGTCGGTAGACGTGGCGCCAAGCAGCTCGCAGTCCAACTGCGCATCGCCGCTGAACTTGAAAGGCATGAGTGCCGTATCGAGCCGATGATCGATATCGCCGTCGCTCGAACGCAGCCGCACACCACTGCCATCGAGCACCATGATCGTCCGATCGATGCCAGGGAAGGCCGAAAAAGGTCCCGGGGCAGCGATGGTAGCCACACTGATGCGCCAGTCGAAATCGCTCATCCCGGCGCCGGGTGGCCAGCAGGCCAGCTCGCGTGTGCTCCCGCCACCGTTCTTCCATGGCATGGGTACGATGGCACCGAGATCGAAACGATGGGGCATTGCGTGTTCCTGTTTGGGCATTGCTTGTTCCTGTTGCCGCGTTACAAGCGAGCGGCACAACCATAGCGTATCGGACGACCGGCGCGCCATAACGCCATAACGGCGTCACGCCGTATCCAATAGCCGCTCGATCACCTGCACAAACCGGGCGTTATCAGCCTCCGTGCCGATAGACACACGGATAAAAGACTCATACCCCGGATCTGCCCAGGGTTTGGTAATGATGCCGTGCGCCAGCAACATCTCGTTGACCGGACCGTTCGGCCTGCCCATGTCAACGAAAAGGAAATTGGCGACCGAAGGCGCGACGCGCAATCCCAATCCCTTCAGTTGCCCTCTCATAATTTCCCGGCAACGGATCGTCTCGGCCACGGCCTTTTCCATGAATGCCGGATCTGACCATGCCGCCAATGCGGCGACTTGCGCCGCATGGTTGACGTTGAAGGGCGCTCGCACCCGATCGAGCGCCTTCACCAGCTCCGGGTCGGAAGCAATGCCATACCCCACGCGCAGCCCCGCCAGCCCCCAGGCCTTGGAAAAAGTGCGCAACACGATCCATGGTTGTTTCCGCGCACGCAACATGCCCAGCGCATCGGGAAAGCCAGGCGCGTGGCGCGCGTACTCGCAATAAGCTTCGTCAATAACCAGCAGCGTATGCGCGGGCGCGGCTTCCACCAGTCTGGCGAAAGCATCCGCATCAAACATGCAACCCACCGGATTGGACGGATTGGCAATCATCGCCACCTTGGGACCGCGCGCAAGCGCCTGGCACCAGGCCTGAACATCGAAACCGAGCTCCGGCGTCAGCGCAAGCAATTCGACCCGCGCCCCCATCATGTTGGGATAGATCTCATGCAAACCGAAGGACGGCCTTTGCGTCAACACCCATTCGCCGGGTGAAAGAAAGGCAATGCAAAGCGTACGCAACAGGTCCTCGGAACCATTGCCGATCGTGATACACGCGGGATCCACACCGCAACGCGCCGCGATCGCGCCGCGCAGCGCAACACACTGCGGATCCGGATAGTCGCTGATGGATGTGCCTACATCGGCGAGCGCCCGGGCCACGCCCGGACTGGTGCCATAGGGATTCTCGTTGCTTGCCAGGCGGGCAATATGAGTCGCACCATACCGCTCGCGCACGGTACCGGACGACAGGCCGGCGTTATAGGGCGGAAGCGGCGCGACCTCGGGCCGTACCATCGCGTGAATGTCTGTCATGGCTGCTGGTCGAAGATCTTTCCGGGATTAAGAATCGATAGAGGATCGAGCGTGCGCTTGATCGCGCGCATGATGTCGATTTCGGCGGGTGAACGACTCGCGCCGAGATACGCCTTTTTATGAAGGCCTATGCCGTGTTCAGCGGAAACACTGCCGTCAAAGGCGGCCACCAGCTCGTACACGAGGCGCTCGACCCCAGCCTCGTCGCCGCCGACGGAACGCGCGTCGGTTGTCACGTGCAGATTGCCGTCGCCGATGTGGCCGAAGAAGATCGACTGGTGGCCGGGCCAGCGCGCGTCGAGCGCGGCGCGGCAATCCCGCGCGAAGCGGCCGATGTCGACCTGTGGCAGGCTGACATCGAAATTGATCGGCGGGTGCATATTGGCCGGCAGTTCCGCGGTGGCTTCGCGGATTTTCCACAGTTTGCGCGCCTGGGCATGCGACTGCGCGATAACGGCATCGACGGCCAGGCCCGCCTCCATCGCTTCCGACAGTACGGCTTCGAGTCCGGCGCGTAGCGCGGCTTCTTCGTTACCCGTTACATCGACCAGCGCGGCCAGCGGATGGACCGTGTCGAAGGGCTCCTGCAGTCCCTGCCATTCCAGCGACAAAGCGATGAAGTCCCGCCACATGAGTTCGAAGGCGGCTACCGCGCCGGTGAAATGCGCCTGCAGGCGGCTCAACAGCACCAGGGCGCCGTCATAGTCCTTCAGCGCCACGATCACGGTGGCACGGGCCTTGGGAGCGGGACGCAGACGCAGCACCGCCCGCGTAATCACGCCCAGCGTACCTTCCGACCCGACAAAATACTGCTTCAAGTCATAACCGGTGTTGTTCTTCAGCATGGGCCGCAACATAGGCAGCACGCGTCCGTCCGCCAACACCACTTCCAGCCCCAGCACCTGCTCACGCATCATGCCGAACTGCAGCACGCCGTTGCCGCCTGCATTGGTCGCGATATTGCCGCCGATCTGGCAACTGCCGCGCGCGCCCAGATCGACACCGAATTGCAGATCGTGCGCTGCCGCGGCCTCTTGCACCGCCTGCAGCGTGACGCCGGCCTGCACCGTGACAATACCGGCGGCCGCGTCCAGCGATTCGATATGGTTCATGCGGTCCAGAGACAACACGATGGCATCGGCACGCGGCACGGCCCCGCCCGCCATGCCGGTAAGACCACCCTGTGTCACCATCGGCACGCGGTGCTCGGTGCACAAACGCAGCACGGCCGCCACCTCGTCCGTAGCGCGCGGGCGGACCAGGGCCAGCGGGCGCGCCGGGTGAGCGCCGCTCCAATCGGTCTCGTGGCGCGCGGGAATTGCATCGCCGGTCCAGACCTCGCCGGAACCGAGCGTGGCGCGTAGCGCTTCGATGAAAGGCATGGATCCGGTCACGGGGCACTCCCCATGGAAGCAATCTGAAAGCGTCGGAGCATCGCATGTTCCTTATGGGATACGTCTCAGCCAGCATCTCGCAAACTGGGAATGATTTCCCGGAATGCCTGGATGCGATCGGCGTGCATGGCCCATCTTCGCATGACCTCCACATCGCCGGCCATATAGCGGTCCTGCTCCAGGAAGGC
Organism: Bordetella sp.; assembly: GCA_035493915.1. Lineage (GTDB taxonomy): Bacteria > Pseudomonadota > Gammaproteobacteria > Burkholderiales > Burkholderiaceae_B > Bordetella_C. The sequence continues at coordinate 48 of DATJHN010000093.1, read as the reverse complement.
CACATCCCGGCGGATCTCCGCCAGCACGCCTTCCACCGCTGGGGAACT
>DATJHN010000092.1:0-26002 GCA_035493915.1 Bordetella sp. | reverse complement strand
CAAGTATCTGCCGCTGACGGCGCAGGATGTCTTGTCCGGCATCCTGGATGGCGGCTTGGCGCCCTGGATCGAGGATCCGGCGCGGCGCACGATGTTTTCCACCACCATCGCGTCATCCTATATCTTCGGCGTGGCCGACAGTGCCAACGGCACGCAGTGGTGCGCGCCCGCCGGGCTGGATGCGCAAGGGCTGATGAAGCCGGTCCTGGACGCATTGAACGACCTGCCCAAGGAACGCCAGAGTGAACGCGCCTCCAAGGTCGTGATCGAGGCGCTGGGCAAGGCTTTTCCCTGCACTCGCTGAGCCGCGGGAACCTGAGTTCGAACAGGCCATGCAACCCGTGGACTGTCTGACCAAGCGTCCCTGCAAGGGCGGTGCCGCCCTGGACGTGAAAGCGGCTGCTCGCGCTGGAAGGTCAGGTCCAGACCGGGTCTTCGCCGAACGAACGGAAAAACGCATTCAACTGCTTGCCGTTCGCCTGTTCCCCGAAACCATCGAGGCGGCCTTGCGCCAGGGCGGTCGCCGCTTGCATGAATCCGCCCCAGGCCGCGCGCGCCAGGCCGCCGCCGATACTGACACGGCGTATGCCCAGGCCTTCGATCTGCGCCATCGTCAAGGCACTGTTCGAGCCGATCAGCAGATTTACCGGTTTACCGCCGGCCGCGGCCACCACCGCGGCGATCTCTTCCGGTTTGGAAATGCCGGGCGCATACAGGCAATCGGCGCCCGCGTCCGCGTAGGCTTCGATGCGAGCTACCGCATCCGCTAGATCAGGCCGGCCGACGAAGAAATTTTCCGCGCGTCCGACCAGCAAGGCGCCGCTGCCGGTTTCGTCGATCGCCTGGCGCGCCGCGCGCAGTCTTTCGACCGCGGCTTCGATGGGGAACAGCGGCTGCTCGGCATGGGCCGTCGAATCCTCGATGGATATGCCTGCCACGCCGGTCCGGATCGCGCGCCGGACGTTATCGCCGACGCCGGCGGCGTCCGCCGCGAAGCCGTTCTCGAAGTCGGCATTCACGGGCAGGTCGGTGGCCTGCACGATGTCGTGGATGTGCGCCAGCGCCATTTCCAGCGTGATGCCGTTGTCGGCGTGTCCCGTGGTCCAGGCGAAGCCGGCGCTGCTGGTCGCCAGGGCGGGGAATCCCAGGCCCTGCAAAAAACGGGCGCTGCCGACATCCCAGGGATTGGGCAGGATGAAGCAGCCCTGCTTGTGGAGTTCCCGGAATGCGGCGCGCTTTTCGGCGATGGTGCGGGTCATGGAAGGCTCCTGGACGGGGCGGTGACCCGCCGCCGCTACTTGTTCGAGGCGATGCGTTCCTCGATGTGCTGGGCACGCTTCGTGGATGCGGGATGCGAACTCATCATATCGCTCTTGCCGCCGTCCAGCTTGGCCAGCTTCTGGAACGCCGTGACCAGGCCTTGCTCATTGAGCTTGTGCGCCTTGAGCTGGTCGAAGGAATAATCGTCGGCGGCGCTTTCCTGCGATTGCGAGAACTGCGCGTTGATGAATTTTTCCGTCAGGTCGCCCAGCTGCGATGCGCTCAGGGCCGCGACAGCGGAACCGCCGGCGGCGCCCGCCGCGTCGCGCGCGGCGGAAACCGTATAGGCCGTCTGCATTGCTTTCTTGCTGTGTCCCAGCGCGACATGGCCCATCTCGTGGCCGATGACGCCCAGCAATTCATCGTCCGTCATCAGGTCCATCAGGCCGCTGTAGACGCGGATGCAGCCGTTGGCCATGGCCCAGGCGTTGATGTCGCTGGTGATGTAGACCTTATAGTTGACCGCCTGGCCGTTGATGTTGTTGCCCAGCTGCTTGCCCAGCTTTTGCAGGCGCACGTCGTACTTGCTGCCGGCAGGCGCGATCCTGGATTGCTGGTCGCTTTCCTTGCAAGCCTTGTCCGTAAGCGTCTTGATGTCCGCGTCGCTAAGCGTCACGGCTTGCACCATCTTGCTGCCGGCGCCCAGGACGCCGCCGATATCGAATGCGTGGGCGGTGCCGGCGCAAGCCAGAATGGCCGCCGCGGCGGCTGCTTGAAAGTACGTGCGCATTGCTGCTCCTTTCCCGATAAGCCCCCTTTTGGGCGAAGCGCTGATTCTAAAAACTTAAAGGGACATAGCTAGGGGGAGCTACACAATATTCTTAAAAACTATATTTATTTACATTTTGATATTTGTCGTTTTGTCGGCTGAGCCGCGTCCGGAATCGCGGCCGGGATAACGGTCGGGGATCGCGGCTGAAATCGCGAGAGAAGACGCGCTACCAGGGCCGGCAGGCTTGCGCCCGACTGCCCTGGAGCAATGCCATCCGGTCAGCGCGGCAGCGCCCGCACCCGCGCGGCGGCTTCGCGCGCCATGTCCGCGCACAGCCCGGTATAGGCGGTGGGATCCAGCAGGCGGTCCACGGCGTCGGGCGTGAGATGCGCGCGCACGCGCTCGTCCTGCGCCAGCATGTCGCGAAACGGCTTGCCTTCCACGAAGGCGGCTTGCGCCGCGTCGTAGACGGCATCGTGCGCGTGCTGGCGGCCCAGCTGCAGGCCCAGATCCAGCATCACGGCTTCGGCCATGATCAGGCCGCCGCCCAGGTCCAGGTTGGCGCGCATGCGTTGCGGATCCAGGCGCAATCCACGCATGACCGCCACCAGGCGGGCCAGCATGTCGCCCGTGGCGATGCAGGCATTGGCTTCGGCGGTGTTGCGCATCAGGGTGGTGGTGCGGTCGGCTTCATGCTCGGTCTGCATGGCTTCCAGCGCCAGCGGCACCGCGTGGCGCACTTCCGCGGCGGCGGCGACGATGTCCTGGCACAGCTTGGGATTGCGCTTCTGCGGCATCGTCGAACTGCCCACCGTGCCGGGCGGCACCGGTTCTTCGACTTCACCGAACTCGGTCTTCATCAGGGTATAGATTTCGCGTCCGATCTTGCCGCCGGTGGCCGCCAGCATGCCAAGCAGGCAGACGTTTTCCGCGGTGTGGTCGCCGATGCTGCGCGCCGGCACTGCCATGGGCGTCATGCCCAGATGCTTGCCCACGCCTGCCTGTACCGCGGGGCCCTGCGCGCCCAGCGATGCGTAGGTGCCGGCCGCGCCGCCCAGCATCGCCACGAACATGCGCGGCCTGGCCTGTTCCAAACGTTCCAGGTGGCGCAGCAATTCGTCGATCCACACGGCGACCTTGTAGCCGAAGGTGGCCGGCACGGCGTGCTGGCCATGCGTGCGGCCGGCGATCGGCATGTCGGCGCTGCGTTCCGCCAGGTCGGCCATGGCGTCGAGCAGCGCCAGGATCTGGCGGCGGAAAATATCGTGGGCCTGGCGCAGCACCAGCAGATCGCCGGTTTGCGTGATGTTCTGCGTCGTCGCGCCCCAATGCACCCAGCCGCCATGCGGTTCGCCCACCACGCGGCTCAGCTCCCACACCAGCGGCACCAGCGTGTGCGCCGTGCGCGAGAAGGCTTCATCGATGCGCGCGCGGTCCAGCAGTTCCAGGCGGCAGGCGCGCGTGATGGCGTCGGCGGCCTCGGCGGGAATGATGCCCAGCTCGGCCTGCGCGCGCGCCAGCGCGCCTTCCACGTCCAGCCAGGCCTGCCAGCGATTCTCCAGGCGGTACAGGGCGCGGATGCCCGGTTGCTCGACCCGGCTGGCGGTGGAAATGTCGTCGCTCATCTTGTTGCTTCCTCGATCATCCGATGCGGTGTTTGTTCACCAGTTTTTCGTCCAGTACCAAGTCGAATCCCGGGCCCTGGGGCACGTGGATGATACCGTCCTTGACCTGCGCCCGGTTCTCGATCATGTGGGCCCAGATCGGGTCGCGCCGCGGGTCGGCGAAGCATTCGACATAGCTGCCATGGCCAATGCCGGACAGCATGTGGACCGCCAGGTGCGGTTCTTCGTGATGGGCCATGCGTACGTTGAAGACCGAACACATGGCGGCCGCGCGGCGCCACTCGGTGATACCGCCGCTTTCGGATGCGTCGAAGTTGACGTAGTCCACCGCATCCGCCTGCAGCAGGCGGCGCACGCCGTAGCTGGTGAATTCGGATTGGCCGGCATTGACGGGAATCGACGTGGCCTGGCGCACGCGCGCCATCATGGCCGCGTCGTCATACCAATGGCAGGGCTCTTCGAACCACTGGATATCCAGGTGCTCGATCAGGCGCGAGAACAGGATGGCGTCGGGCACGCTCCAGCCGCGATTGGCATCGACCACCAAAATGAAATCCTTGCCCGCGCCCTCGCGCGCGGCGGCCACGCGTTCGGCGTCTTCGTGCGGCGACAGTCCGCCGACCTTCACCTTGCAGCCCGCCATGCCAGCTTCGCGCAGCCATTCCATTTCGCGCGACAGGTCGGCCAGCGTCTTGCCGGCTTCGTAGTAGCCGGCGATCGAGATGATGGGCATGCTGGTGCGCGTGCCGCCCAGCAGGGTCGACACGTTGACGCCGCAGGCCTTGCCGAACAGGTCCCACAGCGCGGTATCGGCGCAGGCGATGGCCTCCATGGCCAGCTTGCGGTCGCGGTTCCAGCCGGTGATGCCGGCCATTTTGCGCCACAGATATTCGATGCGCGATGCATCCTCGCCGATCAGCAGCGGCGCCAGTTCTTCCTGGACGATGCGCGCGATGGCGACCGAATCGTCGCGGTTGTCGCCGTTGTAGACCTCGCTGGTCAGGCCGTCCTCGGTGCGGATGCGGGTGATGACGGTGCAGCGTTTAAGTACGTGGTAGGTGCTGCCGCCGAAGTCCTTGTCCAGGGGGATTTCGATCGGGATGGCCTGTACGCTTTGGATGCGCATGATATGGCTTGCTCCATGATGTGGGATACGGGAAGGCCCTTGCGGGCCGGGCTTACTCGCCCTTGTTCGCGCCCTCGGCAAGGCCGAGCGTCAACTTGCGTTGAACCAGTACGTAGAAGGCCAGGACCGGCAGCGTCACCAGCACGGCCGCCGCCAGCAGCATGCCCCACGAGTAGATGTTGTCCTGTCCTATCCAGGTGGCCAGTCCCAGCGTCAGTACCTTGTTGCGTTCAGAGGACGTGAAGACCAGAGCGAAAAGAAATTCGTTCCAGGCGTGGTTGAAGCTGAATACGCCGGTGGAAACCATGCCGGGCAAGGCCAGCGGCAGTACGACCCGGCGCAGCGCCTGCAGGCGCGTACAGCCGTCGACCATCGCGCTTTCCTCCAGGCTGACGGGAATGGCATTGAAGTACGCGCGCATGTACCACAGCGTCAGCGGAAGGGTGAAAGCCAGGTTGGCGATTATCAGCGAGGCCAGCGTATCGGCCATGCCCAGGTCCACCACATATACGTACAGGGGGATCACCACCAGCACTTCCGGCAGCATGTAGCTGAGCAGTGTGACGCGCGAAAACATGCGAACCGAGCGATAGGAGAAGCGGCTCAGGCTGTAGGCGCCCAATGCGCCCAGCACCAGCGAGATCACGGTGGTGCTGCAGGCCACGATCAGGCTGTTCAGGAAATAGATGCCGAAGCTGGTCTGGGCGAACAGGTCGCGATAGTTCTGCAGCGTCCAGGTCTGCGGCAGAAAGGTCGGCGGCACCTGGTAGAACTCGCCCGACGCCTTCAGCGACGAGATGATCATCCAGAACAACGGAAAGCCGGCGACGACCACCGCGGTCAGCACGAGCAGGAAGAAGATCAGTTTCCGCGATGCGAAGTTCAGCGCGTTCAGGGTATCGGAGCGGTGGTGGGAAGCCGCCGCATGTCTTGCCAGCGTGCTCATTGCTTGGCCTCCGCCCGCCGTATCAGCATGAAGTACACCGCGAGCAGGGCGGCCAGGATGACGGCCGTGACGATGGCCATGGCGGCCGCGCGCCCCATTTCAAAGTCGACGAAGGCTTTCTCGTAGACCAGCACTGGCAGCGTGGTCGTGGCGTCCATCGGACCACCGCCGGTCATCAGGTAGATGATGTCGAACTTGTGGAAGGTCCAGATGGTGCGCAGCAAGGCGGTCAGCAGGAAGACGGGCATCACGTAGGGCAGGGTGATGCGCAGGAACTGCTGCAGATCGCTGGCGCCGTCGATGCGCGCCGCTTCGTACTGTTCCTGCGGGATGGATTGCAGCATGCCCAGCAAAGCCAGCACGGAGAACGGCAGGAATTTCCAGACGCCCACCACGATCACCGAAAACATTGCCATCGACGGCGTGTCCAGCCAGTTGAGCGGCTGGTCGATCGCACCCACGGCGACCAGCAGGTAATTAAGTATGCCGACCACGTCGTGGAACATATAGCGCCACACCAGCACGGCGACGACCGTCGGGATCAGGTATGGCGCGAAGGTGATGGCGCGCGCCAGGCCGCGACCGAAGAAAGACCGGTTCAGCAGCAGCGCCACGCCCAGGCCCAGCACCATTTCCGTGCCCACGCTGCCGAAGACCCATATCGCGGTATTGATCAGTGCCTGGTAGAACGCGCCCGATCGAAAGACCCAGGCGTAGTTGCGCCAACCGACGAAGGCGCCGCTGCCGTCGCCCAGGCCTGAATCGGTGAAGCTGAGCCCGATGACCGTGACGGCCGGCACGGCCACCAACAGAATCAGGATCAGCGTGCTGGGCAGCAGCGTCAGGCAGGCCACCATGCGGTTTTCGCGCGCGGTCGTCATCCCGCCGCTATAAGGGGAGCTCATGCCGACCTCTGCCGCAGCGGCAAGACCCGTGCGTCGCCGGTGCGCGGGCGGGCCAGCTGGGTCTGGGGATCGAACAGCGAGAGGTCGCCGGCGCGCACGGCGAAGGCGGCCAGTTCGCCGACTTCCTGCGAGTAGGGCACCGTTGCCGGAATGCGCGCGATCACGCGGGTGGCGGGATAATTGCCTTCGGTCTCGCCGTAGAACAGCCGCTCGCCGCCCAGGTATTCGACGCGTCGCAGGCGCATGGGAATGTCGACCAGCTCGCCTTCGTCGCGAAAGAATGCGCGCGGCAAATAGTGTTCAGGGCGGAAGCCGATCACGTCGGCGGGAGTTTCGACCAGATTCATCGGCGGCATGCCGACGAAGGTCGCGACGAACATATCCGCGGGATGCAGGTAGATTTCCTGCGGCGTGCCGATCTGCCGTACCTGCCCCTGGTTCAGGACCGCGACGCGATCGCCCATGCCCATGGCCTCGGTCTGGTCGTGCGTGACGTAAAGCCAGGTGCCCTTGACGCGATGCTGGAACTCGCGCAATTCCTCGCGCGCCGTGTGGCGCATCTTGGCGTCCAGGTTGGATAGCGGTTCGTCCAGCAGGAAGACGTCCGGATCGCGCACCAGCGAACGCGCCAGCGCGGTGCGCTGCCGCTCGCCGCCGGAGGTCTGGCGCGGCTTGCGGTCCAGCAGGTGTTCTATACCCACCATCTTCGCCGCCCAGCGCACCTTGCCGTCGACGTCGGTGCCGCGCGTACCGCGTACCCGCAGCGGAAAGGCGATGTTCTCGTACAGCGTCAGGTGCGGGTACAGGGCATAGTTCTGGAAGACCATCGCCACGTTGCGATCCTTGGGCCGCAGGCGGGTGACCGCCTGGCCGTCGATCAGCACCTCGCCTTCGGTCGGCGTATCCAGCCCTGAGATAATGCGCATCAGCGTCGACTTGCCGCAACCGGACGGCCCCAGCAGGATCAGCAGTTCGCCGTCCTCGACCTTGAGGCTGACGCCGTTGATGGAATGCTGCTGCTGGAAATACTTGTGTATCCCGCGCAGTTCGAGACTGGCCATGCATGTCCCCTTTGTGTAGCCGGCCGGGCCGGCGGCCCGCTAGCGGTCTTTCAGGTCGCGCACGATCGCATTCATCTGCGCGGCGCCCCAGGCGGCAGCCTTGGCCGGATCCTCGCCGCCCAGCACGACGTGCTGGACCACCTGCGCGGGAATGCCGCGCGCGATGATCGGCCCGATATAGGGGTTGGGCACGCCAGACTTGACGACCTTGCCGTCGCTGAAGGTGGCGCCGGCTTCCTGGTCGAAATCCAGCGCGTTGGACACATCGAACGTTGTGCGTCCCAGGTCGTCCCTGTCGTTCAGCGTTTTCTTGCCGGCCGCCAGCACGGCTTCCTGTTCGCTCTTGATCGGCGGAATCATGTGCGGGAACGCCGTCAGCGCGAAATCGCGCGCGCGGTCGCCGCTGACGATGAACTTCAGGAACTTCATCGCGGCTTCGGTATGCTTGGCGCCGGCCTTGGGACTGGCGATGGCGTAGCTGTTGGTGCTCAGGAACTGCACCCCGACGCCGGCCGGGCCGGCTGGCATCAGCGTGGCCGAGGTCTGCTCCGCCAGCTTGGGCACGGACTGCTGCGCGTTGGCGATCAGGCGCGCGGCGTAGATGTCCAGGCCGACCTTGCCGGTCAGATAGACATTGATCATGTCGCTGTACGAGTACGACGCCAGCCCCTTGGGCGAATACTGCGCCATGTCCTTCATGAAGGTCAGCGCCTTGATCGTGCCCGGATTGTCGAAGGTCACGTTCAGATTCTTGTCAAAGAAAGTGCCGCCCGCCGACCACATCATCATCGCCAGATACAGACTGGTCATGCGATTCTGCCCGGCCGGGAAAATAAAGCCGTTGACCCCGTCCTTGTTCAGCGCCTTCGCCGCGGCACGCAGGTCGTCCCAGTTTTTCGGTGGCTGCAGGCCCGCCGCTTTCAGCAGGTCGCTGCGATACCACAGCACGCTGAAGTTGTTCAGCGCATAGGGCACGTCGTAGTAGTGGCCGTCGATCCTGGATAGCGTTCCGGCGACGAAGTCCTTTTCGCCGATCTCCGAAATCATGCCGTCCAGCGGGACCAGATAGCCCTTGCGGGCGAACTCGACCCGTTCCTCCGACAGAAGCTTGAAAACATCCGGCATGGTGTGCGCGCGCAATGCCGCCGTCACCTTCTGCAGGCGCGCGTCGGTGCTGACTGACTCCATTTCGATCTTGATGTCCGGGTTCTGCTTTTCGAACTCGGCGATCGCTTTGTTATAAAACGCGATGCTGGGCGGATCGGTTTCGTTCTGCAGGAAGCGCACCACCTGGGTGGGCTGCGCGAACGCCGATGGCGCGAGCGGGATAAGAATGCCCGCCAGGGCGGCGAGCGATACCGCTCGCAAGGATATACAGGCCATTTCGTTTTCTCCGGCCGTTTTCGTTGTCTCCACTGGTTATCCTAAGTAGTGCTGCCGCGCTTGAGAACTCAATAAAACGTCGCGGCTTTCGATACCGTGCGTATGGAGTCCGCAGTCCATGAACAAAATCAAGGAAATCGAAGCCCTCGTCTCCGCCCTCGAAAAAGGCAGCCTGGCCAAGGCCGCACAGGACGAAGGCGTGACGCCGGCCATGCTGGGCCGCCGCATCGACGCGCTGGAACGAAGGTTGGGAGTGAAGCTGGTGCATCGCACCACGCGGCACCTGACGCTGACGGAGCAGGGCGCCTTGTTCCTCGATAGCTGCCACAAGATTCTGGACGAAATGGAGTACGCCGAAAGGCTGGTATCCGAAGGCCGCAACAAGGCCACCGGCCAGCTCAGCGTTTATGCGCCGGCGGCTTTCGGGCGCCGCCATGTCGCACCGCACGCGCGTGCCTTCGTCGCGCAGCATCCCGGCGTGCACATCACCTTCAACCTGACCACAAGTCCCATCGATCTGGTGCGCGAACGCTATGACGTCGGCATACGCATCGGCCAGGACGGCGTCGATCCGAACTTCGTTGCGACCAAGCTGGCGAAGAACCGCCGCGTTATCTGCGGCACGCCGGCCTACCTGAAGCGCCATGGCGTGCCGCGTCGTCCGGAAGACTTGATGCGGCACAACTGCCTGGTGTTCAGTTCACCTTCGCATCATGGCAACAACTGGGGCTTTGAAGAGAACGGCCGACCGGTGACGATACGGGTCGGCGGCAACGTCGGGTGCAACGACGGCGAGCTGCTCACGCACTGGGCGCTGGACGGCCTGGGCCTGGCGCGTCGATCCACCTGGGAGGTGCAGCCCTATCTGGACTCGGGTCAATTGATGTCGGTGCTGGACGACTACGCCCGGCCAGGCCAGGACATCATGGCCGTCTATCCGCCGCAGCGCTACCTGCCGGCCAAGGTGCGGTTTTTCATTTCGGCGTTGCGGTCCATCTACGCGCAGCCGGGCTACTGGTCGCGGCACGTACCGGCGCAGGATTGATCCAGGGCCTGTGCGTGGATCCTTCCATCGCGAACAGGCCCTAGCGCAGGACGAAGGGCTTGCTGTCCGGCCGATTCGAACCGTCGTCGATGGCCCGGTCGTTGACCAGCGGACGCGGCGTGACCCGGTCGATGCGGTTCTGTGCTTCGACGATAGCGTTGTAGCGGCCGTCGACATACGGCGCGATCTGGATTTTGTGCGACAAGGCACCGGTTTCCGCCAGGCCGTCGGAGATCTGCTGGAACACGTCCGTCAGCGGCTGGTCTATCGGGTAGTAGGCGCCCAGGCCTTCTTCGTCCAGCAGCAGCTTGCCCTGCCCGAAAGCCAGCCCCATGCGTTTGACGTAGCTGGCCTTGATCCATTCGTCCGGGTGGGTGCTCTGCCAGTTGTACATGGCGACCGCGCGGCGTATGAAATCGGCGATGGCGGCGGCCTTGCCCGGGTCCTGTAGCGCCGCCTTGCGCGCCACGATGGGATTCAGGCCCCAGTTGTGGCCGGCCCCGTTGGCCAGGACCGGTGGGGATCCCAGGCGGAAGTATTGATGGCCCAGGACGATGGCCGCATCCACGGCGCGCGATGCGAACGTCGGCGCGACTTCCGAGCCCGCTACCTGCACGCCCTTGACGTCCTTGCGCAGGTCCAGGCCATGTTCGTGCAGGATGCCCGCCAGGATCATGTGCCGACCGGTACCGGCCGGATACGCCACCGTCCTTCCGCGCAGGTCCTCCACTTTCTGGATGCCGCGGTCCGGCTGTATGACCAGATAGGTGTTGGCCGGACTGCCCGGGTTCGCGGTGATGGCGATGGCCACCAGGTCCTTCACACCGGCGCCCACCGCGATAGGGATGGGCGCCTCGCCGACATAGCCGACATCCACCGCGCCGGACACCAGCGCTTCCAACACGGCGGGACCACCGTTGAATGTCGCGAAGGTGGCCTGGTAGGGCGCGTCCTTGCCTTGGCCGGACAGCTCCCAGGGCACGGAAGCCTCGCCCGCTTGTTCCGCGACAACCAGGCGCGTGCCCTTGGGCACGGCGGCCGCCAGCCGGCTGGCCAGCGTACTGTCGTCGGCGGATACGGCGGGCGCCGGTGCGGGCGCATCTGCCGCGCGCGCGATACCTTGCGCGAGAATCAGGCACAGCGCAGCCAGCGCCAGGCCCGTCGATAGGGTCTTGGGAAACATCGAAAACTCCAGGAGATTGAAGGCGGGTCAGTCGGAATCGACGCCAAGTTCGCGCAGCAGCCGTTCGCGCAAGGCGCCGAAGCGGGGATCGGCGTGGTGGCGCGGGCCGGGAATGTCGACGCGCAGGTTCAGCGATATGCGCCCGTCGCCCAGCACCAGCACGCGTTCGGCCAGCATGATCGCTTCGTCTACATCGTGCGTGACCAGCAGCACGGCGGGCCGGTGCCGCCGGTACAGGTCCCGCAGCAGCTTGTGCATGCGAATCCGGGTCAACGCATCCAGCGCGCCGAAGGGCTCGTCCAGCAGCAGCAGCTCGGGTTCGCGGACCAGGGCGCGCGCCAGCGCCACGCGCTGCGCCTCGCCGCCGGACAGCGTACGCGGCCACGCATTGACGCGATGCGACAGGCCGACTTCCTCCAGCGCAGCCAGCGCTCGCGTCCTGGTCCCTGCATCGCCCGGCAGGCCGAGCAGGACATTGCGCAGCACGCGTTGCCAGGGCAGCAGGCGCGGGTCCTGGAAGACGATGGCGCGCTGCCGTGGAACGCGTATGTCGCCGCGCACATCGCCGTCCAGGGCGCCCAGCACGCGCAGGAAGGTGCTCTTGCCGGAGCCGCTGCGTCCCAGCAGGGCGACGAACTCGCCGCGTTCGATCTCCAGGGACAGGTCGCGCAATATGGGTTGCGCGCCGAAATCCTTGGCCAGTCCATGCGCCGCGACGGCGAGGCGCCCCGCGTATATTGGGTCAGGCGCCATCGAAAGCCCTGCGCCAGGTAAGCAGCCGCGCCTCCAGATACCGCACGCTCGCCAGTGACAGCAGCCCGAGCAGCGCATACACGGCCAGCAGGACGAAGATGATGTCCACGCGAAAGTACTCCCGCGCATCGCTCATCATGCGTCCCAGGCCGATAGGGGCGTTGATGGTTTCAGCGAAGATCAGCGACAGCCAGGCACCCGTCAATGCCAGCCGCAGCCCGATCAGGAAACCCGGCAATGCACCCGGCAGTATGACCGTGGCGATCAGCTCGCGCCGCTTCACGCCAAAGGTGCGGGCGGCTTCGATCAGCCCGGCATCGACGTTGCGGATCGCGCTGTAGGTATTGATATACACGCAGACAATGACGTGCAGGGCGATCAGCAGCACCTTGGACACATCGTCGATGCCGAACCAGGCGATCAGAATGGGAAGCAACGCGAAGTTCGGAATCGCGCGCAGGATTTCCATATTGGCGTCGACGATGTTTTCACCGGCTCGCGATAGCCCGGCAACGACCGCGGCCGCCAGTCCCACCGACAGGCCCAGGGCCAGGCCCTTTACGACCAGCTGCAGCGATGCCAGCAGGTTGTCCAGCAACACTCCGCTTGCGGCCAGCCCGGCCGCGGTGCGCAGCACGGTCAGCGGCGCGGGCGTGGTGCGCGGGTCGAAGATATCCGCGCTCGCGAGCAGATGCCACGCGGCCAGCAGCAGCGCCGGCCCCAGCAGGCGCTGGAGCCAGCGCGGCACCAGGCCCTGGCCGGCTGGACGTTGCGCGAGCGCGCGCGGGTCCACCAGGGCGTCGCGCCGGGATGCGGATTCGCCGGAAGGCGGCGCGATGGCGGGAGCGCCGCTCCCCACGGTTGCCGTCTGCATGATCACGCCGCCAGGAAGGGGTCGCCGGAGATCGATTGAGACCGTTGCCCGTCCACGCCCACCGGAATGTCCCCGACCAGCGTGATGCGATGCAGGACGCGCTCGAATTCCAGGTGTTCGAAGTCGCGCGGCGCCAGATGCAGTACCGCACGGTTGTCCCAGAACGCGATGCTGCCCGGCTTCCAGCGGAAGCGGTCGGTGTATTCCGGGCGCTGTATCTGGTCAAACAGCAGGTCCAGGATGTAGCGGCTTTCACGCGGCGACAGGCCGACGATGTGTTTGGTAAAGCTGGGATTCACGTAGATCACGCGTTCGCCGCTTTCCGGGTGGACGCGCACGACGGGATGAACGGATGCCAGGGGCTTGCTGCGCACCCATTCGCCTATGCGTTCGTCGCTGCGTTCGGCGTTGAAGTTCGAGCCGAAGCGGTGTTCGGCGCGCAGGCCGTCGATCAGCTTGCGTATGGGTTCGGACAACCCTTGGTAGGCGGCAGCCACGTTGGTGAACTGCGTATCGCCGCTGTAGGCCGGCACCACTTCGGCGCGCAGGATGGAATAGGCGGGCGGATTGATCAGCGGCGTGACGTCGGCATGCCAGCCCGGCCCGTTGGCGCTGAGCTTGCGCGTGTAATTCTTGCCGTAGCGCTTTTCGTAAGCCTTGGGAGACACCGTGTGAATCTGCGGAAAGCCGTCCGGCGCGACATCCCCTTCGTAGGGATGGCCCGGTGTCACCTGCCCGAATTGCCGGCCGAAGGCGATCTGCTGCGCGTGATCCAGGAACTGGTCGCGGAAGTAGACCACCTTCCACTTGTGCAGCGCGCGCCGGATGACGTCTACCTGTTCCTCGGGCAAGGGCTTGCGCAGATCGACGCCCGTGATCTCCGCGCCGGTCCATCCGGACTGCGGCAGTACTTCGATGCGATTCAATACGGCACTCATGTTGGCTCACTTCCGGGTAATTGAAGGAAGCTCAATATTGAGTTCGATGCCCGCCGCGCGACAACGAATAACTGCCTATTTGCTAATCCGGCATAAGCGAATGATGCAGTTCCTTATGTGCGGGCCGTGGCGCTTTCACTTTCGTTCTTGCCTTGGCGCGTGCGATGTCCGCTCAGGTCGGCGCCCGCGCCGGTCGGCAGGCGCAGGCAGATCAAGGTTGCGGCGGCGGTGACGATACCGATAAGTATGAAAGCCATTGCGTAGTCCTGCCTGACGGGCTGCGCATGTCCACCCAGTGCCATGGCGGCCTGCAGCACCCACACCGACAATGCCACGCCCATCGTGGCGGCCAATTGCTGCATGGTGCTGTACAGGCTGGTCGCGGCGCTCATGCGGTCCTTGGTGACGTCGGCGTAGGCGAATGTGCCGAAGGCATTGAACTGCAGCGCGCGCGCCATGCCGCCCACCAGCAGCACGCCGGATATCGCGGCCACCGGCCACGAGGCATCGAACACCGCGCACAGGGCGATGGAAATGCCGCAGATCAGGCTGTTATAGACCAGCACGTTGCGGAAGCCCGCGCGCCGCAACACGGTCACGCTGGCCGCCTTGACCATGACCGCCGCGATGGCGCCGGCCAGCATCGCCAGGCCGCTTTCCAGCGGGTTCATGCCCAGCGTCGTCTGCAGCATCAGCGGCACCAGAAAGGGCAGGGCGCCGAAACCCACGCGCACCAGGAAGCCGGCGCTGAAGGCGACCCCGAAGCTTTGCAGCCGCAACAGGGAAAAATCCAGCGCCGGCCGCGCCTGGCGCCGCGCATGCAGCGCGTAGCCCAGCGCGGCCAGCACGCCGGCGCCCAGCCACGCGGCGACCGTGGCCGGCGTCGACTGGCCGCTGGTGAAGCGATCCATGCCATGAATCAGCGTGCTAAGCGCGATGCCGCTCAGCAGCAGGCCCAGGTAATCCAGGCGTGCGTTGTCCTGGGTGGCGATGCGCGGCACATGGCGGCCCGCCATAAAGACGCCCAGCGCGGCGACGGGAACGTTGATAAAGAATATCCAGTGCCAGGATGCATAGGTGGTGATGAAGCCGCCCAGCGGTGGTCCCAGCAGTGGCCCGACCATGCCCGGCATCAATACCCAGGCCATCGCGTCGACCAGTCGGCTCTTCTCCACGGACCGCAGCACGATCAATCGGCCCACCGGAACCATCATCGCGCTGCTGGCGCCTTGCAGGACACGCGCGATGGCAAGCGTCGACAGCGTGTCGGACAGGCCGCAAGCCACCGAACTCAGGGCGAACAAAGTCATTGCCGCGCGGAACACGGTGCGCGCGCCGAAGCGGTCGGCCAGCGTGCCGCTGGCGGGAATGAAGACCACCAGGCTTATCAGGTAGGCAGTGATTGCCAGGTTCATCTGCAAGGGCGTGACGCCCAGATCCCGCGCCATCTGCGGCAGCGATGTGGTGATGATGGTGGTGTCCATCTGCTCCATGAAGAAGGCGGCGCCGACGACAAGGGCAAGGGGGCGATGGGAAGGAGAGGAAGACACGTCAGGTCCGTGAATGGATAGTCGAAGCGCTGCACTGTACCGATAGCGCGATGAGATTGTAGTTATTTGTTTATGTGATGCTGTCCCTTGGGGACGGCGCCGCCGAGTCTTGCATCCGGCTCTTTGCATATGTCCCTATGCATATTCCCATTTGCATATGCGTTGTCCGTCGTTCGCTTTATTACCGCGGCGCGATAGATTCTTGCCTTTGCAGGCAGGTATCGATATGAGCAATGAGTTCTTCGTCGACCCGCAATGGGTCGCCCGGCATGCGGGCGATAAGGATGTGGTTCTCCTGGACGCGCGTTCCGCCAAGGACTACTGGGCTGGCCATCTGCCGGGCGCGCGGCCGTTCGACGCCAATCTTCTCGGTCATGCGGACTCCACGCCCGCGGGCCTGGCAGAGCTGGTGAAGCAGCATGCCGGCCTGTTCTCACTGCTCGGCCTGTCGGGCTCGGAACATGTCGTGGTGTACGAAGATAAATGGGATACGCGCGCCGCGCGCGCGGCATGGCTGCTGCACTACCTGGGCCAGGAGCGGGTGTCCATACTCGATGGCGGATTGCGTGCTACTGATGGCATCGCTGGCCTGGCATTGACGCGCGAAGCGCCTGCCTACAGCCCGCGTCCATTTACACCGAGCGTGCGGGAGCAACTGACCATAGGCGTGGACGAGCTGCGGAAACGTCTTGGATCTCCCGGCCTGCGCGTGCTGGATACGCGGCGGGCGGCCGAGTACTTCGGCGAGGAGAAGCGCGCACGGCGCAACGGCGCGATCCCCGGCGCCGTCCATCGTGATTACGCGGAGAACATCGACGAACACGGTCGCGGCCTGGATGCGGCTGATGTCCGCAAGGCATACGAGACCCTGGGTCTACGTGCCGACGACGAGATCGTGGTGTATTGCGGCGGTGGCGCGCGCGCTGCGCACACGCTGTATGCGTTGCGCTCGGCCGGCTTCAGGAACGTGCGCAACTATGCGGGCGCCTGGAACGAATGGGGTAACCGCGAAGACCTGCCGTTCGAAACCCCGACGCGCATAAAAGCCGCCTGAGGCTGGCGCTTGCATAGGAAGCAGTCATGAGCAGTACCGTACAACAAGCCTTGCGCGTCCAGGCCGGCGACGGCGGATCCGCCACCGTGCGTCCTTCCGGCGTTGCGCAAGGGCGCGCCGCGGACAAGGCGCCGACGGCGCGGGCGGCCCGGCAGCGGGCGGAAGACCTGCGTGTGGGCATGGGCCGTATCGTCTTTGCCCTGGTCTGTCTCGCGGCTTGGGAAGCCGCGTCGCGCTGGCTGGTCGATCCGTTCTGGATCGGGCGCCCCTCGCAGATCGCGTTGCGTCTGGCGGCGATGGTGACATCGGGTGATCTGTGGTGGCACACGCTGCCCACCCTGTGGCAGGCTGCCGCGGGCCTGCTGCTGAGCCTGGCGGCAGGTATCCCCATCGGCCTGTTGTTCGCCACCAATCGCTATATCGAACGCGTGCTGGAACCCTTCTTCCTGGGCCTGTACAGCATCCCGCGCATCGCACTGGCGCCGCTGTTCATCCTGTGGTTCGGTATCGGGCCGTCATCCAAGATCGTGATGGCCTTCTCGATGGTGGTGTTCGTGGTGATCCTGAATACCTACGAGGGGGTGCGCGGCATCGACCGCGAGCTGATCGACATGATGCGGGCGATGCGTGCGCCGCGTGGCTACATCCTGCGCAAGGTCATGTTGCCGGGCATCGTGCCGTGGCTGTTCGCATCGGTGCGCGTGGGTGTCGGCCTGGCCTTGATCGGCTCCGTGGTCGGCGAACTGCTGGGCGCGAATCGTGGCCTGGGCTGGTATGTGGAGCACGCGGCGGCGCGCATCGACGTGACCGGCGTGTTCACCGGGCTGGTGGTCCTGATGGCTGTCGGCATGATTCTGAATGAACTCGTGAAAGTCGCCGAACGCCGTCTGTTCGGCAAGCGGTGATGAAGGCGTGGCATGAATAGGAACGCAGCGGTAATGGGGCCGGTGGTAATGGAGCCCGTGACGGTCGACGCAATGGCGGTGGCAGCCACCGCGGCACCAGTGGCCGCCCAGGCCGTGCCCGCGGTGCAGGTGCACCGCGCCGCGATGGATTACGGTGGCGGCGAGCCCGCCCTGGTCGATGTGGATCTGGCCCTTGAAGAGGGCGAGTTCCTGTCCATCGTGGGACCGAGCGGTTGCGGTAAATCGACGCTGCTCAAGTTGATATCGGGCCTGGAGCGGCCTTCTGCAGGCGAGATCCTGGTGCGCGGCCGCCGCGTGACGGAAACCCCCACCGGCATCGGCTTCATGTTCCAGCGCGACGCCTTGCTGCCTTGGGCGACCGTACGGCAGAACATCGAGGTAGGCCTGGAATGCGGAGGCTTTCCCAAACAGCAGCGCGCGGCTCGCATTGAAGAACTTCTGGATTTCACCGGTCTGCAGCGTTTTGGTGACTACTACCCTTCGGCCTTGTCCGGCGGCATGCGGCAGCGCGTGGCGCTGTGCCGCATCCTTGCCTACGCCCCCGACATCTATCTGATGGACGAACCCTTCGGTGCCCTGGACGCGCAGACGAAGGTATTGATGGGACAGGAGCTGCTCAAGATATGGGGCCGTTATCGCAAGGGCATCATCTTCGTCACGCACGACATCGAAGAGGCGGTCAGCCTGTCCGATCGCGTGGTGGTGATGACGGGGCGGCCTGGACGCGTGAAATCGCAATACCGCATCGACCTGCCGCGGCCACGCGATGCCCGGCGGGTACGGCGCGAACCGCGCTTCCATGAATTGGTGGAAGCCATCTGGAACGACATCATGGGCAGCAAGCAAAATGACTGAAGCAACTCTGATCGATACCGATCTGCAAATCACTCCTTATTCCGCCGCCGGTGGCGCCCGCATAGCCGGCCTGCGCGACAGCGGCGAACCGTTGTCCGAGGCGGTCGCCGACCGCCTGCGCGAGACGCTGTTCCAGCAAGGTTTCCTGGAATTCGAGCCGGGCACCGTGTCGCCCGCCCGTTTCGTCGAGTTCCTGGCATTCCTGGGCACGCCGATTCCCTATGCCGGCCCGCATATGCCGTCGGTGGAAGGTAGTCCCCTGGCGAACGCGGTGGATTCGACACGCGACAAGAAACTGCGCAATCACATATGGCACATCGATGGTGCCTTCCGCAACGATCCGCCGACCATCACCGCGCTGTATGGCCATGCCATTCCCGGCCTGGGCGGCGATACGGTGTACAGCAATGCCACGCTGGCCTATGAACAGCTGGATCCGCTGTTCGCCGCCTATCTGGAGACCTTGACGGCTGTAAGTTCGGCCGAGGCCACGGGCCACTTGATGCAACGCTACGACGATCCAGTCGAACTGGCGCGCCAACGCGCCAAGCTGCCTCCCATCGTGGTGCCGGTGATACGCAGGCATCCGGTCACCGGCCGCAAGCAGATTTTCGTCAACGAATCGTATACCGCGTATATCGAAGGCGTGTCGCGCGTGACCAGCGATCATCTGCTGGGCATTCTGTTCGACGTGATCAAGTCCCCTGACGTGCAGGCGCGCTACCACTGGCGCGAGGGGGCGCTGGTGGTATGGGACAACCGCGTGGTGCAGCACCGCGGCGTCAAGGACTACGGCGGCAGCCGGCGCGTGCTGTATCGCGCTGCCCTGGTGTAGGGGCAAGTGGAAATGTCCATGTTCAAACGTATGTTCAAACCCATGCATGCCGCCGTGGCCACGGCCACGATCGTCCTGGGCCTGGCCGTCGCGGCGCCGGCCTGGTCTCAAACCAAGGTGACGATAGGGCTGATCGGCACCAACGAATCGCAGATTCCCATACTGCTGGCCATCGACCAGGGTTATTTCAAGGCGGAAAACCTGGTTGTCGAGCCCATGCAATTCCGCGGTGGCGGCGTGGCGGTGCAGGCGCTGGTCGGCGGCTCGATCGACCTGGCGGCGTTCGCTACGGATCACGTCCTGCGCCTGTCCAACCGAGGTATCGATCCGCGCATTCTGATTGGCATCGATCGCTTCCTGAGCCATACCCTGGTGGTGCCGGTGGGCAAGGGCTACAAGGGGCTGGCCGATCTCAAGGGCAAGACGCTGGGTGTCAGCGCGCCGGGCAGCTATTCCGACAATACTTTGCGCTGGGCGCTGAATGGACTGGGCATCAATCCGGATCGCGACGTCACCATCGTCGGTATCGGCAGCGGCAATACGGCGCTCGCTGGCCTGGAGTCGGGCCAGGTCGACGCCGTCATGGCCGCCACGCCGGATCTGCTGGGCTATCAGATCGACGCACCGGGCAAATTCGAAGTCCTGTACGACTGGCGCAAGACCGAACATTCCGGACAAGCGGTGATCGGATTGCAGAAATGGGTGGACGCTCATCCGGATGCCGCGCGCGGCGTGGCGCGCGCCGTCCTGAAGGCGGAGCAGCGTATCCAGACGGATCCCGCCGCCGTCGAGAAAATCGTACGCCAGCAATATCCGGATCGCAGCGATGCCTTCATCAAGGCGATGACCGCCGTGGTGCCCAGGCTGATCTCGCCGGATGGCCACGTGTCCGAGCAGGGTTACGCGAAGATGACGGAAATGCTGCGCTCGACCGAGCCGGATCTGAAACCGGTCGACAAGAAAAACGTCGACTTGACCGACCGCTTGCTGGGCCGGGACGGCTAGGGCCCATCCGCGTACGCGTGCGCGGTCCGGCCATTGCTATAGAATAACTTCTGTCTATATGCAATAAACACCTGGTCATCGGCCCTACGCAATCGTGGAAAATCGTACGCGCAAACAGCCCGGCGTGGCGGCGGCAAAAGCCACCGCGTCAGGCGCGAGCACACGCCGCACGTCGGCCGCCAAGACCACCAAGGCCGCCAACGGCGTTGCCGCATTGGCGGAAACCATTCCGTCCCGCTCCGCCGCCAAAGCCGATAGCGATCTGCCCGGCGCGTCCTCCACGCTGTTCGTGAATTCGGTCGAAAAGGCCATGCGCGTGCTGACAGCCTTCGATGACAAGCATTCGCGCCTGTCGCTGTCGCAGATTGCCAGCCTGACCGATCTGGACCTGAGCGCGGCGCAGCGATTTACCTTTACGCTGGTCACGCTGCGCTATCTGGTCAAGGATCCGTTCACCAAAACCTACAGCCTGTCGCCGCGGCTGCTGGACTTCGCCTTTCATTATCTGGCGTCGAACGAGCTGGTCCGGCGTGCCGCGCCCTATCTGCGCCAGCTAAGCCAGGAAACCGAAGAGACCGCGAATATTACCGTGCTGGAAGACACGGATATCGTGTTCACGCTGCGCATCGTCAGCCAGCATGTACTGAATCCGCACGTGATCACCGGCAGCCGGCTGCCGGCGTATTGCACCGCGCCGGGCCTGGCGATCCTGTCGCGGCTGCCGGAAGACCAGGTGCGCGGCATCCTGGACGGTTCCAATCTGATCGAGCATACGCCGCATACCGTGGCCGATCGTCCCGGCATCATGAAACGGCTGGAGGCCTTCCGCAAGCAGGGCTATTCGCACACCAAGGGCGAGTACTACATCGGCGATATTTCCACCGCCGCGCCCATCGTCGATGCCCGCGGTTATCCCATCGCGGCCGTCAACGTGGCGGTATCGCGCGCCCGCTGGCGTGGCGCCAAGGATGAACAGCGCATCTCCAATCTGGTGATCGCCGCCGCCGGCGCGATATCCGGACAGTTCTGATTACCGTATCGCCTGCCGGTCCCAGGCCTGGTCCACCGCCTGCGGCAGCCGATGCTTGCGTATGCGTTCGCTGGGCGTCAATTCGAACTGCGCGACCGCCGCGTAGTAGCGCGGCCATTGATAGGATGCCAGCCGTTCGCCCAGCCAGCCCGAGAGTTCGTCGAACGGGTGGTCGTGGCCGTCGCGCCATTGCACGTACAGCAGGATTTCCTGTTCGCCGATGTCGGATGCCACGCCGATCGCCGCCGCCGCCGCGATATCGGGATGATTGAGCGCGACGCGTTCGACTTCCCAGGCGGAGACATTCTCGCCGCGTATGCGCATGCTGTCGCTGCGGCGGCCGACGAAATACAGGTGCCCATCGCTGTCGGCCCGCGCCATATCGCCGGTGTAAAGCCTGCCGCCGCGCAAGGCCTGCGCGGTGGCTTCCGGGTTGTCCAGATAGCCGGAAAAGAATGTGCCCGGAATCGCGGACGATACGACGATCTGCCCCAGTTCTCCCGCGGGCACGGCGTGCCCGTCGTCGTCCAGCAGTTCGACGGTCAGCCAGGGCAGGGCCTTGCCGATCGAGCCGGCGCGGTCGTCGGTATTCACCGTGGCGAAACTCGATCCTTCGGTCATGCCGTAGCATTCGCGCAGCGCGATTCCCAGGCGCTGGCGCACAGCGGTCCAGTTCTGTCGTGACACGCCGGCGCCCCAGCCCAGCCTTAGTGTGTGCGACGGCGGCTGCGCGGCAGGTGGTTGACGCATCAGGATATCCAGTATGCCGCCCAGGTAATGCACCTGCGTGCAGCGTTCCTGCTCGACCTGATGCCAGAACCTGCTGGCGGAAAAACGCGGCACCGCGGACAGCACCGCCCGTGCCAGGAAAGGCACCAGCAGCATCTGGGCGCCGCCGATATGGCAAAGGGGCTCCCACAGGAGCAGCCTGTCGCCGTCGCGCACGTCGGCGACGATCAGCGCCGATTCGGTGGCGATGCGCATCATGCGATGGGTGAACAGGACGCCCTTGGGCGCCCCCGTCGTGCCCGATGTGTAGATGATGCAGAGCAGATCTTCCGGCTGGACCGGCGCGCACAGCAAGGCGGCGGTTTCGGATGCGGCATCCGCGCGCAGCCGGGCTTCTGCCACGACCCGCGTGGACGGCGCCACATGCGCGGCCGCCTGTGCCTGTTCCAGATACGGCTCGCCGGCGATGAATAGCGCGGGTCCGCAATGCTGCAGCAGATACTCGATACCCGGCGCCTTGAGCCGCGTGTTCACCGGCACCCACACAGCGCCCATCAGCATCAGCGCGTAGATCAGCGCCATATGGTCCGGACTGTTGTCCAGCATGGCCGCGACGCGGTCGCCCGCGCGGACGCCTTGTCCGGCGAGCGCGGCCTGCATCCCCGCGACGCGGCGGCGCACGCGTTGCGCGGACCAGCCGTCTCCGTCGAAGGAAAACAGCGGGCGGGACGGCTCCGCGAGCAGGCCATGATGCAGGATGGCAACGACATCGAGCCTGTCGTCGTCGAGCCTGGAGGGAAAATACTGGGTATAGGAATGCATGCGATTAGGCGGTGCGATCGCGTCGCGTGATGGAAAGCAGCAGGACAAATACGGTAATGGCCGCCACCAGAACGAAGGAAACAGCGGCCAGCGTTGGATTGGCCGACAGCAGCATGTCATCCCACATTTGTTTGGGCAGCGTCGTCTTCAGGCCGCCGCTGACGAAGATCGCGATCGTCAGTTCGTCGAAGGAAACCAAAAAGGCGAACAGGAAAGACGAGATCAGCGCGGGCTTGAGCAGGGGCAGCATTACGGTCGTGAGCCGCTTCATCGGCGAGGCGCCCAGTGTGTACGCGGCATCCACCAGCCGCCAGTCGAAGTTCTTCAACGCCGCGGCCATGGTGACCACCACATAGGGAATCGCCAGCACCATGTGGCCGATGACCAGCCCGGTGTTCGTGCCGGCCAGCCCGATGCGCGAGAACAGATAGAACAGGCCCACCGCCGTGACGATGCGCGGCACGATCAGCGGCGCGATCAGAAAGGCGAAGGTGGCCTTGGCCGTCGCCGGCGACAGCCGCACCAGCGCCAGCGCCGCGCCGAAGCCCAGCACCACCGACCCTATGGCGGTCAGGGTCGCCACGCCCAGCGAACGCGACAAGGCCGCTTGCCAGATCGGCGATGTAAAGAAGGTCTCCAGCCAGCGCAGGCTGAATCCCTGCGGTGGAAACGCCAGGAACGACGAGTTCGTGAACGCAATCGGCAGGATGATCGCGACCGGAAGCAGCAACAACAGCATGACGGCCCAGGCATACGCGCGCAGGCCGGTCATGCGGCGTATGTCCGCGCCGACGAGCCCGGGGCGCGCCGGACCGGCCAGACGCCGCGGCAGCGTCACCGCGCGGTTTACCGTCCGCCCGATGACGATCAAAACACGAATGAATCGCGACGTGCCGGGCGGCCGTGGGGCGCTTCCACCCCCCAGCGTGGAAAGCCCCACCAACTTGTCATAAAGCAGGAAGACCACGATCGCGCAGATCAGCAGCACGACCGACAGGGCGCCCGCGAAGCGCGTGTTGAACAGCTCCAGGATGGAGGAAATCACCAGCTGCGCCACCATGGTCTGCGCGGGCGTGCCCAGCAGCGCCGGCACGATAAAGAAGCCCAGGCTGGTGATGAAGACCAGCAACGCCGCGGCCGCCACGCCCGGCATGGACAGCGGCAGGTAGACGGTAAAGAAGGCTTCGATGCGGGATGCACCCAGCGTTTCCGCGGCCAGCGTCAGGCGGTCGCCTATGCCCTGCATGATGGGCAGCATGGACATGACGGCCAGCGGCAGCATGCCGTGGATCATGCCCGCCAGTACGCCGCCCATGGACGGCGCCAGCGCGGGCGGGCTGGCGTTCAGGCCCGACCAGACCAGAAAGCTGCCGAACACGCCGGTGCGCGATAGCAGCAGTATCCAGGCGAAGGTCTTGACCAGCCAACTGGTCCAGAACGGGATCAGCAGCCACACCAGCCAGCGGGTGCGGGCGCGGTTCGGCAGCCGGCTCAGGAAATAGGCGATGGGATAGCCGATCAGTACGCAGCCCAGCGCGGTAAGCAGCGAAATCAGGAAGGTATTGCCCAGCACCCGCACATATACGGCATTGCCGGCCAGGCGCTCGAATTGCGCGATGCCGATTTGTCCGCTCGGACCGACCACGGAATTGAACAGGATTTGCGCGACTGGCACACAGAAAAACAGTGCCAGGAACAGCAGCGCGGGCAGGGCGCCGCCGAAGCCTGCCAGTCGTGTACGCAGCGGTGGACGGGTGGTGATGGCAGCCATCGTCATTTCCTGGGCCATGGGCGCTAGCGCTGCAGGAGCACGGCCTCGCGCGGATTCCAGGTCACGCCGACCGGATCGCCGGGCGCGGGTGCCGTATCGCGCGCGCTGCGCACCAGGAACTCGAAGCCGCAACCGGGATCGATGTGCACGCGGATGTCCGCGCCCGTGAATACCACCTGCGATACGGTGCCGCGCAGCAGGGCCTGGTCCGGCGCGCACAGATGGGCGGTCTCCGGCCGGACCAGTAGGGCCGCCGTACCGTCGCCAGTGTTGCCGTCCTTGCCGTCACTCGCGGTGTCGATGTGGCCGTTGCCCATGCCGTCCCGCGGCGGCAGCGGCAGGATCCGGTCCTTCCATGCCAGCGCGTCGCCGCTGATCCGGCCTTCCAGGATGTTCGAATGGCCCAGGAAGTTGGCGGCGAAGCGCGATACCGGACGGTCGTACAGCTCCAGTGGCGTGCCCAACTGCTCGATCCTGGCCCGGTTCATCAGGCAGATGCGATCGGACATGCTCAGGGCTTCTTCCTGGTCGTGCGTGACGTAGATGAACGTCGCCTTCAGCTCCCGATGCAGGCGCCGGATCTCCAGCTGCATGTGTTCGCGCAGCTTTTTGTCCAGCGCGCCCAGCGGCTCGTCCAGCAGCACCACGGCCGGCCGGTAGACAAAGCAGCGCGCCAGGGCCACCCGCTGCTGCTGCCCGCCCGACAGTTCGTGCGGATAGCGGGCGCCATATTCCTGCATCTGCACCATCGCCAGCACGTCCGCCACATCGGCGGCCAGCTGTTTGGCCGGGATCCGGCGCATGCGCAGCGGATACGCGACGTTTTCCGTGACGGTCAGGTGCGGAAACAGGGCATAGCTCTGGAACACCAAGCCGATGCCGCGCTCGCCGGCGGGCATGCGCGTCGCATCCCTGCCGTCGATGTGCAGGCTGCCTTCCGTCGGCGCGACCAGGCCGGCGATCATTTGCAGCAGGGTCGTCTTGCCGGACCCGGACGGACCCAGCAGCGTCAGGAACTCACCGCTTTCCACGCGCAGGTCGGTGGGGGCAAGCGCCAGGACATCTCCATACCGCTTGCTCAGGCCATGGGTTTGCAGCTTTAACGTCATGGTCGGATCTTTACGGGCACGTCAGGCTTCAGCCGATGATCCACGCGTTGAAGCGCTCAGTCACCGCCTGGCGGTTCTGCTGCCACCACTTCGGATCCGGCAGGCGCATGCCCTTCAGGTTGTCCTTGGCGGTGGGCAGGATGGCGGCGCGATCGGGCTTGATGTATTCGTAGGCATTCAGGTTTGTGGGACCGTAGGCCAGGTCGTCGGTGAAGGCGGCCTGCCGCTTGGCATCGCCGCAGAAGCGGACGAAGGCCTTGGCTTCCTCGGCCCGCGGCGTGCCCTTGGGAACACCCCAGCCTTCGATGGAATACAGTCCCTGGTTCCAGACGATGCTCACGGGCGCCTTGCCGTCGATGGCCGCCTGGGCGCGCCCGTTCCACAGCGACAGCATGTCCACTTCGCCGGACTGGATCAGCTGCGTCGATTGCGCGCCGCCCGTCCA
>DATJHN010000091.1:0-3460 GCA_035493915.1 Bordetella sp. | reverse complement strand
GTGCTCGCTGGCGGTCATCGGAGTGGTGCATTCCGGCCCGCCTCATCGAGGGCGGGGCCGTTTGCGTTAGGAACTTACTCGCGCACGGTTACCCACCCCGACCCGGTGGTAATAGTGGTCGTGGTGGTGGTCGTGACGATGGTGGTGACGCCGTTGCACAGCGGCATGCCGCCGGTCGAAACCGGGCGGAAAGACATGCAGGCTGGCGAGATGGACGGCGACATGGATCCGACCTTAGGCCGGTTGTTGCAGTGCAGTCAACAGGTACGTTTGAAACTTTCGCGCAGGCCGAAGCCGCATGGATGCGCGGAGCCAGCCATCGGCATCGGAAAATGCATCCTTCAAGACGCCACATAGGCGCATCAGATAGTGCCTGTCGTAGCAGAAAAGCCGGTCTCGGATTGCGACGACAGCCATCTGGATCCAGCTTCCGATCCGATAGCAACGAGACATCCACTGATCCGGGCCGAAATCGAATGCTAGGCTCTGTCACGGTATCCACCGATGACCAGAAAAGTCCCTGTACCAGCCCGCAATCAACCAGTACTAGCGGGCAGTAAAGGCCGCACCTGCCTTGGTGGAACACCGCGTGGCTAAACCAGACTCCGAGCGCTAAATGGGGCGGCTCATCCTTGAGCCAGTGCTCGAACAATCAGGCCTGGCCAGACGCAGAGCGGGCACGGGACTCACCGCCGCCTGCGTCCACCGCGCAAACCCTTAGCATCAATTGCCGCATTCGTGTTCTGAGATGGCTTGGCCAACCAAGCCAAGGACATAGCCGCCACCGCGGCTTTGAAAAGCGTATAGGTCGGTAAGGCGTAGCGGATATGGGCATCCATTCCCGCTTCTAGGCCGAACAGCAGCGAGTTCGAAACAACCACGATAACGGTGAGCCATGCCATGAGTGAGCCGCCGATCCGAGGACGATCTTTACGCTGCAGCATCGCCAGTGTGATCGGTACCCCACCCAACAGGAACACTATCTGGGAAATCCATAGGGCAACGTCAGTGAATGCAGGAACCACCTGCTGCATTCGAGTATGCGTCCAATCCGTGGCAACGGATTCCGGCAGGACATGGGCCAGCTCCAGCGGGAAGGCGACATTGGGCAACGTATATTTGGCAAGATCGAACACAGTCTTGCCCGCCACTTGCGCAGGGAACCGGCTGAGTGTGGTCAGTGTAATTTCATTGATGACCGCACGGTTCCCTGGATTGCTCTTCAGCAACCCCGCCAAGAGGGTATATACGTTGTTGTTGTGCTGGTCAAAGTGTTCGGCTTCCTGTTTCGAAACTATAGCTTTGACTCGTCGCGACAGGTAAGGATATGTCTCGGCCATATGTGGCCACACGACGCGGTTGAATGCCAACGACGACAAATCAAGCGGCGGTCGATCGACGTTGTAGGTCTGAGTCGCCTTGTTGACGCCCACCACTGCGGCAACAGTGACGACTAACAGACCGAGCACTGTGGCGGCTATCCGTGCCGGAAAGGCGGCCTGGCCTCGACGTGCGTAGATAGCCCATACGGCGCAGAGGCAAATCACCGCTGCCAAGTACAGCTTGTCCACTCGGCTGAATGCCATGAAAAACAGTAGTAAGAGCGCGATCGCCAGCCACTTCCATCGCGGCCCGGCCTGCGCGCCCTGGCCGGAAAGCGCAAGCGCCAGGCTCGCTATCGTGGCGATCGTGAGTGAACTTGCCAACGAGTCGCTCATCAGCGAGAGCGAGAAATGCGCGATCAGCGGATCCGATATCACCATGAGCGTCGCTCCGATGGTCATCAGACGAGTCCGCCGCTTGCTCCAGTTCGGCCGCAAAAGCGAGGTTGCCGCATGGACGAACAGCGTGGTGGAAAGCGCGAGGGCCAACCATTGGAATGCATAGATCAGGGGCGTGAAGGGGGCGGCCACGCCCTCGCGCACAACCCAGAGCATGCGGAGGACAAATGGGTAGAGAATGGTCCGGTACTGATCGACTCGCAGCGTTTGCGCGGCATTCAAGTATTCCTGCGAGTCGCCGTAAGCGGGAACAATTCCAGCGTTGAGCAGTGTCCACGCCAAACCTATTCCAGCGGAAACGATCAGGGCGATCAGATACACCCGTCGCGTGATTCGTCCTAACGAAGCCATCTTCAACGCGACAGGTCGATGGCGTAGGTGGCCGTACCGTCGCCGTTGTCCTTGAGCTGGCGGATGTTCTTCAGGCCCACGGAACGCGCCATGTCCTGCTTGTTGGCGGCGCCCTTGAACACCACCTCGCCGCGGGTCTTCAATGGCGCAAAGCGCCATGACGCAGCGGGCAGGGTCTTCTTATCGATGGTCTGCTCGCGCTGCAGCCACTTGGCGAGGATCTCGCGCGCGCCATCGGGCGCGGCCAGCACGATGTTGCTGCCGTCCAGGCCCGGGAAATTGCCGCCGCCGCTGGCGCGATAGTTGTTGGTGGCAACGACAAAAACCTGATCGGCCTTCACCGCTTTGCCCTTATAGGTAAGGTGCGCGATGCGCTGGCCCACAGGCTTGGATACGTCGATGACGTAGTGCAGGCCGCCCTGGAACTGGTCGAAGTTGTATCCAGGGAGGTTGCGGCCTATCAACTCCTGTTCGCCCGGCTTGCCTGGGTCGATCTGATTGAAACGTTCGGCTGATTTCTCCAGCCACGCCTTGAGGCCGGCACCGTTCACCTTCACCGCATTGAGGGTGTTGGGATAGAAGTACAGGTCGGCGGCGCTGCGCAGCGTGATCGGTCCTGGCACGACATCGGTGTAGTCATCCGGGCCGCCGAAACCGGTGCGGAAGGCGGCAGCCGCCGAAAGCACCGGCACGCCCGCCAGTTCCGGATGCAGCCGTGGCAACTCGGCGGCAACGTATTCACGCTGTGCGGCGTTGATGGCCGCCAGCGCGGTCATGTTTCCCTCGTCGGCGAAATAGCTGCTCATGCGCACTGCCGTCGTACCGATCGGCGTGTTGACGTAAGCCACCGCCGCTTCATGCGCCTTGGCTACCAGCGGCGCAATCGCCGGATCGGCGGGCACGCAGTCGTTCTTGCCTGGGCAGATCGGTCGCACTTCGCTGTGTGTCTTGTCTTTGTCGATCGTCCATCGGCCGTCGCGGCGCACCAGCGCCAGGTCGATGACGCCCAGGTCCTTGCCGAAGAACCCGCCCATGACCGCCGGCACGCCGCGCACGAAACCGCGCTTGGCATCCACGTCGGGCATGCCCTGATAGTGCGGGCCAGGGAATTCGGTGTGCGCGTGGCCGAGCAACAGCACGTCGATGCCCGGGACACCTGCCAGGTGCCAGCCACCGTTTTCCATGTCCGTGGTGTACGGGTTGGCGTTGAGGCCGCCGTGCAGCACGGCGACGATCAGGTCGGGGTGTTGCGCCTGCAGTTCGGGCAAGTATTTCTTCGCGGCCTCGACGACGCCGGTGACTGTGACCTTGCCAGCCAGGTTCTGCTT
>DATJHN010000090.1:0-3365 GCA_035493915.1 Bordetella sp. | reverse complement strand
AAGGCCGCCAATAATTCGCTGCGCAACCGCAGTTATCACACTACGCCCACGTGCGGCGTGTTCGGCGCCACCGTGGCGGCGGGCAAACTGTTGGGCCTTAGCGCGGAACAGATGGTCTCGGCGCTGGGCATGGCCGGCGCGCAATCCAGCGGCCTGATGGAGATGTACGGCCCGTCGATGCAGAAGCGCTTCAATCCGGGGCCTGCCTCGCGCAACGGCGTGACCTCGGCACTGATGGCGCAACTGGGATTCACCGGCGCGGCGACAATTTTCGAAGGCGAGCGCGGCTTCCTGAAGGCGTTCACCGACAAGAACGATCCCTCGCAGCTGGTTGCCGGCCTGGACGGTGAATACCAGCTCGATATCGAGTTCAAGCCCTATTCGTGCGCGCGTCCGATCCACAACGCCATCGATTGCGCGCTGGAGATTCGCCGCAAGAATTCGCCCGACCTGAACCGTGTGAAGCATATCGAGATGGCGCGCCATCCGGATTGGGCGCTGTACCACCAGAACGCCAATCCCGTTACCTACCACGAGGCGCAGGTCAGCCTGCCGTACTCGGTGGCGGTGGCGCTGACCGACGGGCAGGCGCTGTTCCCGCAATACAACAACGCACGCTTGAAGGAACCGATGCTGAAGAAGCTGTCGGAGCAAGTGAAAATTACCGTGGATCCCAGCCTGCCGCGCGGCGTGTCGTGCCGCATGACCATGGAAATGGACGACGGCGCGCGCTACGTATCCCAGGTGGATTACCCCAAGGGCTCCATCCAGAACTCGATGTCGGACGACGAGCTGCGCGGCAAGTTCGACAGCCTGACCATACCCGTGCTGGGCGCGGAGCGTTCGGCCCGCATCGCCGAGATGGTGGCGAACATCGAGAACGTCGGCAACGTCGGCGAGCTGATGAGCCTGTTCGCCGGCACGCAGCAGGGCGCGGCGAAGCACGCGTAAGGAGGCGGCGGCCAAGGGCCGGCGTCGTAGACGCCGTTCCTTCGCTCAGCCATTTCAACGATAGGCCCGGTGCATACGGCGGATGACAATCGGTCGAGTCATCGGGCAGCCCGTCCGGTCATAACAAGCCCAATAAGGAGACACCATGTTGAATCGCGTGAAATCCCTGTTTTCGAAACGCACCACAGCCATCGCCGCCACCGCGGCCGTGCTGGCGGGCGCCTGCCTTGCCGGACCGGCTTCCGCCGACGACAAGTATCCGTCGCGTCCGATCCACCTGGTGGTGGGCTTTCCGCCAGGCGGTTCGAACGACATCGTCGCGCGCATCATCGCGCCGAAGCTGGGGCAGATACTGGGCACGTCGGTCATCGTGGACAACCGCGCGGGCGCCAATGCCATCATAGGCACCGAATACACCGTGCGCTCGGCGCCGGACGGCTACACCATCACGCTGGGCAGCGCGAGCCCGCTGGTGATCAGTCCTCACACCTACAGCAACATGCCCTTCGATCCGCTCAAGGACCTGGTCGGCATCACGACCGTGGCGTCCACGCCCGAGCTGATCGCGATCAATCCCAATGTGCCGGCCAAGAACCTGAAAGAGCTGGTGGAGCTGTCGCGCCAGCGCGATATCACGTTGTCGTCGTCGGGTAACGGCGGCCTGCCGCACCTGGCCATCGAACTGCTGAAGATCGCGTCCAAGGGCCGCATCGTTCACGTGCCGTACAAGGGCGCGGGCCCGGCCATTACCGACGCGGTAGGCGGCCACGTGGACGGCATCATCGTCGACCTGCCGGCGCTGTTCGCCATGGTCAACGAAGGCAAGCTGCGGCCCATCGCAGTCACGGACAACCATCGCGCGTCGGTCATGCCCAATATTCCCACGTCGGTGGAAGGCGGACTGCCGTCGGTGCTGGCGTTCAACTGGTTTGCAGTGATGGCGCCCGCAAAGACACCCAAGCCAATTGTCGACACGCTGTACAAGGCCTTGGTGCAGACCGTGAATTCGCCCGATGTAAAGGCGAGCTTGAACAAACTGGGTATCGAGCCGTTCACCCAGCCGTCGCCCGATGCTTTCGCCAAATTCATGCAGTCGGAAACCGTGCGCTGGGGCGTGGTGGCGCGCGCTTCGGGCGCCAAAGGCGACTGAGGCACACGTACAGGAGAAGGAAATGGATGACTTGAAGTCCTGGAAGCCGCTTGCCGCGGAGCATCGCGGTATTACGATGGCGCTGGCGGAGTTCGTCGCCGGGCTGAAGCCGAAGGATGTGCCGCGGGCCACGCAGGACGTGCTGGCCAAGGCACTGGTCGACGCCGTGGGCTGCGGCCTGTACGGCCTGACCACGCCGTGGGGCCGCATCATGCGCGACTACGCGAAGGACCGCCAGGGGCCCGCGGAAGCGGGATTGTGGGGCGGGCAGGCACGCGTCAGCGTGAACAACAGCGTGCTGGCCGCGGGCACCGCGATTCATAGTTTCGATTTCGACGACCACAGCCGCGCCAAGATCCATCCGGGCGCGCTGGTGGTGCCCGTGATACTGGCGCTGGGCGAACGCGAAGGCGTCGACGGGCAGACCGTCATGGCTGCGATGGCGGCGGGCTACGAGACCATGAATCGCGTCAGTCAGGCGGCCAACCCCAGCCGCACGCGCATGCGCGGCTGGCACTTGACCGGCACCACAGGCACCTTCGCGGCGGCGGCGGCGGCCTGCGTGATACTGGGCCTGGACGCGTCCACCACGGCCAGCGCGCTGGGCCTGGCCGGTACGCAATCGGCGGGCCTTTGGGCGTTCACGGCGGACGGCGGCATGAGCAAGCGCATGCATCCCGGCCGTTCCGCCGAGGCCGGCGTGGCCGCCGCGCTGCTGGCCGCGCGCGGTTTCGTGGGCCCGCGCTACATCCTGGAGGCCGAAGACGGCGGCTTCCTGTTCGGCATGTCCGATACGCCGCGCCCGGGCATGATCACCAAGGACCTGGGTTCTTTCTGGCATTCGGACGTTACCTGCTTCAAGCCGCACGCCTGCTGCGGCAGCAACCATGCGTGCGTGGATGCCGCCATCGCGCTGGTGCGGGAAAACAAGCTGGACATGGCCGACGTGGCGCGCGTCGTGGCCGGCATTCCCAGCGTGGTGCAGACGCAGACGGGCTTCGAGTATCGCGCGGACTCGGTGCTGAACGCGCAGATGAGCCTGCGCTACAACATCGCGGTGGCGATGATCGACGGCCAGGCCTACCTGGAGCAGTTCACGCCCGAACGCATCGGGGAAAAGCAGGTGTTCGAGCTGTCCAAGCGCGTGGAGATCGAGATCGACCCGGAGATCGACCGGGCCTATCCCGAGATCTATGGCGGCAAGGTCACCATCCATACGCGCCAGGGCAAGGTGCTGACGCGCCAGGTGGACTATTCGCTGGGC
>DATJHN010000089.1:0-20615 GCA_035493915.1 Bordetella sp. | reverse complement strand
ATAGGCCAGCGTCACTTCGACAACGCCGGCATCGGTCTTGACCGTGCCTGTATAGCCCTTGTGGTACTTGACGTCGCCGCCCAGCAGGTCCTTATCCTCCTGCCCTTCGAATTC
Organism: Bordetella sp.; assembly: GCA_035493915.1. Lineage (GTDB taxonomy): Bacteria > Pseudomonadota > Gammaproteobacteria > Burkholderiales > Burkholderiaceae_B > Bordetella_C. The sequence goes on along the minus strand of DATJHN010000089.1, from coordinate 20,501 downwards.
CCGGAACAGGTCCCGGGCCGGCTTCTCCACCACATTCAGCAGGACATTCAGGCGCCCGCGATGGGCCATTCCCATCACCACGTTGCTGATGCCGTGCGCGGCGCCGCCACGTACCAGCTCGTCGAGCAGAGGAATAAGGGACTCTCCGCCTTCCAAGGAAAAGCGCTTCTGCCCCACGTAGCGCGTATGCAGATAGGTCTCCAGGCCTTCGGCGACCGTCAAGCGCTCCAGGATCCGCCGCTTGGCCGCCGCGGAAAATGACGGTTTCGCCCGCGTCGATTCCAGGCGCTGCTGCCACCACAAGCGCTGCTCTTCGCTGGCCAGATGCATGAATTCGGAAGCCAGGGTACCGCAGTAGGTCTCTTGCAGCGCGCCATGCAACTCGGCCAATGTAGCGTCCCGCTGCCAGAAGGACACGCCGTCCATGCAGAACAGGGTCGCCAGGTCGGTCTCGCCCAGCCCGTAGTAAGCGGGCGACAAGGCCGGTATCGACGGCAGCGGGGTCCACTGCAAGGGATCGAGCGACGCCCGCCGCGCACCCAGCGTGCGGTATGCCGCGATAAGCGCCTGCACGGCGACCTGCTTTTTCGCCAGGGACATCGAACCGGCCGGCGATGCATGTTGCCGGCCGCTTTTTGCCAGCGCGGCGAAGCGGCTTACGACCGGGCCATGCGCCACGTCGGTGGCGTTCGTTCCATCCACGGAGGGCAATGCGCGCAAGGCGTCGAAGTAAGCGCGCCAATCGTCCGCGACGGACGCGGGGTCGTGCAAATACTGCTCATACTGCTCTTCGACGTAGGCCGCATTGCCACCGTAGAGAAACGATGCCGACCGTTTCCGGCCTATCGCGCCACCGGATTCTCCATGGGCCTGTAGGCTCGCGGGCGTGTCCATTTCAACCACCTCTGTTCATGAGTGTTGAGATGTAGTCTAGGCCCGGGCCCGCCTGTCCGCTGGTGTAGTTCGGCCTTGTTTAGGCCATAGACGGCCGGTTTCTGGACAATGCTCTTCAGGCCATTCGCGTCGCCGCCGAATGCTCGATTTCGCGCAAGGGGAAACTCTTCACGAAGATTTCGATGCTAAGGGCATCGACCATTATCTTTTCGGCTTCTTCAAAACTTAGGCCGGGCTTACTGGCCTGAGCCCGCTTGATCAGGTCGTCGTAGGAAAGACCCATCGAGCGCGCTCCGTCCTCTATGGACTTTTTAGTTTCCGTGAATGACGCCTGGGCGATCTCATGGAGAATTCCGGTGTCCTGCAGCAGTTTCTTCAGGCGATTCATCCACTCTGAATCGTCGGCATTCGATAAGGGCGCGCTCATGGTATCGGCAAGAGCGGCCGCGAACTTCTTGCCGGCATCGTCCTGGCTCAAGCCAGGGTCGGCACTCTGGTAATGGGTGACCGCTATTGCATGTAGATTCTTGCCCTTCAAATACTGAGCCGCCTTGCCGACCCATTCTTCCGTGGCCAATCCGTTGGGGCCCGCAGCCGGTGCGTGGCCGGTGGACGCCTTTTCATCGGAGATGTCGGCGAAGAGGGCCGCGATCGGGGGGGAAGATGTGCTGTTCTCGCTGGTTGGCGTTATGGCATGCGCGGACCCAGCGTGGTGTTGGATAGACGTGCTCGAAGCGATCATGCGGATTCTCCTGTATGCCTTGGGTACGAAAAGCACTCCGTCGCGGAGTGCGCGACGTACGTAGGCCAACGTTTTTATAAGTTCCCAAGGCCGCCGCGATGCGGACGAGCCTTAACCGGAGATCACGCGGACCACATGGCGTTGCGCGTAAGCCTGTCGCCATCCGCATTGGATACGGCGGACACCTCGACGGCTTCTTCTTTATCCACCGCCGGTTTCTGGCGCCGAAAGCGCTCCCGGTATTCCCGTGGCGTCGTATCCAGCCGCCTGGCAAAGATGACCCGCATGTGGTTTCCGCTGTGGAAGCCGCATCGAAAGGCCACGGTCTTGAGAGGCAGGTCGGTCTCTTCCAGCAATTTTCGGGAGTAATCGACCCGCACCTGTTCCACGAAGGCCAAGGGCGTCATATTCGCGTCCTTGGCAAAGATCCGCGAAAAAGTGCGCCGGCTCACCGCGACGGCGTCTGCCAGCTGATCAATGGACAACTGCTCGCTGATGTGATCGGTGACATAGCGCAGCACCTTGGCGACGATGGTCTCTTCCTTGGGGCCGACCGCCAGGTAGGGACTGTACTGCGACTGCCCCCCTTCGCGGCGGATATACACGATCAGCCGCTTGGCGATGCGCAGCGCCATATCGTGGCCCCAGTCCTCTGTTACCAAGGCCAGGCAAAGATCGATTCCCGCGGTGACGCCGGCGGAAGTGAACAGGTTGCCGTCGCGGACGAATATCCTGTCGGGCCGGACACGGGCTCGCGGAAACAATGCGGTAAGACGACCGACGTCGTGCCAATGGCCGGTCACTTCCTTGCCGGTCAGCAATCCGGCGTAGCCCAACACGAAAACACCGTTGCAAACAGAGCCGTACCGCTGGCAGCCCTGGGCCTTGGCATTCAGCCAGTCCAGAAAGGCGCGCTCGGGCGGTACCCGTACTTCCGGAAGATTCGGACCGCCCGCGATCAGGAGCAGATCGGGCTGCTCGTCGTATTGCTGGTAGCCGGTGCCGACCTTGATTTCCATGCCATTGGCGCAGCGGACGTGTCCGGCGTGCATGCCGACAAGCGTGATTCGATAGTGCTGGTCCGGGGGAAGGAAATTGTTCGCCTCGGCGAAGACGTCCATGGGCCCCGCGACATCCAGCGCCTGCACCCCGTCGAGCACCACAATGGCCAGTTTCATGGCATTCCGCATCTGGTAATGCGGACGATTGTAGGCACATCCGGCCGCGTCACTCCAGTCCCGGCGCGCCTCCTTCGTAAATACTTGCCGTGCGGCGATAGTGTTCCGCGAGCAGCCGCTGCGCATCGTCCAATCGATCTTCCATGATGGCGTCGAAGATGGCGCGATGCTCGTCCATTTCATGGCGATGCTTGTACGCCTTGCGCGCGGCCAGTTGCCGATAGCGGTAGGCGTGGTCGTAAAGCTGCTCGCAAAAGCCGATCAACAGCGGCGAGCCGCATCCTTCCAGCAGCGTCAGATGAAAAGCCCGGTGCAGGCGCTCCCAGGTGGGATTCTCTTCATAGCTTTCCTCGGCGATCGAGCGCGGCGTGCGCGTCAGGCGATGAAAAGCCAGCACCAGCTTTTCTTCCCAGGCCGGCGTCCGTCGCGCGAAGGCCTGCGCCAGCGCCAGCGATTCGATCGAAATCCGCGTGGCGACCAGATCGTCGAGCTGCGCCTGGCTGGCCTGCGCCACGCTGAAACCGCGCTGGTCGTTATGCACCACCCATTGCTCGCTCGCCAAGCGGTTCAGGGCTTCGCGCAAGGGGCTGGCGCCCACCTGGTAGCGCTCGCGCAATTCATGCATCAGCAGTTTGCGTCCAGGCTTCCATTGGCCGTCCAGCACGTCGGCACGCAGGCGGTCGTAGGTCATGCGCGCCAGGGTGGGCGTGCCGGCGTCAATTTGATCGATATCTTCCATAGGGCTTACCCTTATTGTCGATAAATTATCGCGAGATTACTTTTTATCGACAAAATAACGCTGAGAAGGATTTATCGATATTATGGCAAAACTCGCGCGTATCGCGGTGCAGCCGGGCGGCCCGGCGCAGTGGGCCGTTCAGCAGGGACAGGACCTGCTCGGCCTGGGAGACAGTGTGCCGGCCGGCGACCATGACACGGCCTGGCGGCAACTGGTGGCCGAGGGTGTCCCGGCCAGCCTGTTGGCGCGCGCCCAGCGCCTGGACCCCGCCAAGGTGGAATGGCGCATGCCGGTCGCCAAGCCCGGCAAGGTGATCTGCCTGGGCCTGAACTACGCGGCGCATGCGGCCGAAGGCGGCAACGCCAAGCCCGAATACCCCAGCTTTTTCATGCGCGGCGCGACCTCGCTGATCGCGCACCAGGCGCCGCTGGTGCGCCCCGGGGTTTCCGACAAACTGGATTTCGAAGCGGAACTCGCCGTGGTCATCGGCCAGCGTGCCCGCCATCTGGACGAATCCAGCGCACTGCGCGCTGTTGCCGGCTATGCATGCTTCAACGACGGCACGCTGCGCGACTACCAGCGGCTTACCTCGCAATGGACGATAGGCAAGAATTTCGACGGCACGGGCGCCTTCGGCCCCTGGCTGGTGCCGGCGGCCGACCTGCCGCCCGGCGCGCACGGCCTGAAGATCGAATCGCGCCTGAACGGCCAGGTCATGCAGAGCGACGACACCAGCCACATGATCGTGACAGTCGCGCATGCCCTGTCGCTGCTTACCGAAGTACTGACGCTGGAGCCCGGCGACGTCGTGGCCATGGGCACACCCGCTGGCGTGGGGTACGCGCGCACCCCGCCGGTGTGGATGCAGCCCGGTGACCGCATCGAAATCGAAATCGAAAACGTCGGGCTGCTGTCCAACCCGATCGTCCAGGAGAGAGCTTGATATGGACCCGGTCATCACTCGATTGCCCGATGACTTTCGCTGGCCTGGAGGCCACCGGCTGGCCGTCGTTTTCAACATCGCCTACGAGGCCTGGTCCGATGGACAGGCGCCCGGCATCGGCCCCATGGGCAACGTACTGAAGCCGGGCTTCTTCGACACCAACGCGCATTCGTGGGCCAGCTTCGGCCTGGTACGCGGGATCCACCGGCTGCTGGATATCGTCGAGCGGCAACACGTGAAGACCAGCATCATGGTCAACGGCGTGATCTGCGAGCGCGATCCCGCGACGGTCAAGCGCCTGGCCGGACTCGGCCACGAAATCGTCAATCACTCCTGGGGCATGGACGTCATCCCCGTATACCTGGACGAGGCCGGGGAACGCGCCAATCTCGCGCGCAACCACGATCTGCTTGCCGGCACCGCCGGCGTCGCGCCCACGGGCTGGATCAGCCCGCGCGGAACCGGCAGCGCCATCAGTTCGCGCCTGTTGGCCGAAGCCGGCTATCTGCATCACGGCGATGTCAACGATGATGACCGCCCCTACGTCATGGACTTCGGCGGCAAGCGCATCGTCGGCATTCCCCTGACCATGGATGTGAACGACCTGCCGACCTGCGTGCGTTACGGGCAGGGGCCGCGGCACATGCTGGACACCTTCAACGATACCTTCGCCGCCATGCGCGCGGAGAACGTGCCGCTGATGATGGACGTGACGGCGCACACGCATGTAATGGGCCGCGCCTCAGGCGCCTGGGTCTACGAGGAAATCATCCGCCGCGTGAAGGACGCGGGCGATGTATGGATTTGCACGCGGGAACAGATGGCGCGGCATGTGTTGAAGACGCTGTAGCGGATAGCACGTACCGGCACGCAGATGCCGGCCGATACGCCCAATATCAGGAGACAAGCATGACCCGCCGTTCCATGCGGTCAGCGCTCGCGTGCGCGGCCCTTTGCCTGCTGCCCGCGTTGGCGCACAGCCAGGACACCTGGCCCACGGGCCCGATCCGTTTCGTGGTGGGCTTCGCGCCGGGCGGTCCCGCCGACATCATCGGCCGCCTGCTGGCGCAGAAACTCACGCCCGCGCTGGGCCAGAACGTTGTGGTGGAGAATCGCCCCGGCGCCGCCGGCAGCGTGGCGGCCGCCGTGGTGGCGCGGACCAAGCCGGACGGCTACACCTTCCTGATCGACACCAGCGCATACGCGGTCAACCCCGCGATGCAGACCAACCTGCAATTCGACTCGGAAAAAGATCTGGCACCCGTCGCGCTGGCGGCGTCGACGCCCAACCTGATCGTCATCGCGCCCACATTGAAGCCGCGCACGTTGAAGGAAGTCATGGCCGCGGCGCGCGACGGCACCTACAACTACGGCACCGCGGGCGCCGGCACGACACCGAACCTGAGTGCCGAGTATCTGTTCAAGGTGCTGGGCAAGGTCCCCGTCACGCACGTGCCCTTCCAGGGCGCCGGCCCCGCATTGAACGCCACCATGAGCTCCCAGGTCCAGCTGGCCAGCGTGGCCCTGCCGCCAGCCGTGGAACTGGTGAAGTCCGGCCGGGTGCGGGCGGTAGTGGTGACCAGCAACAAGCGGTCCGCCGCCTTGCCCGACGTACCGACGGTGGCGGAATCGGGTTTCCCCGGTTTCGAGGATGTGACCTGGGTGGCCGTATTCGCACCTGCGGGCACGCCGCGCCCCATCCTGGAGCGCCTTAACCAGGAAGTCACGCGGCTGCAAAAGGATCCGGAATTCCTGGCAAGGCTGACGGCCATCGGTTTCGAACCGCAGGGCGGCAGCCTGGCGCAGGTACGCGATTACGTGCACGGCGAATTCGCCAAGTGGGTGCGCGTGGTGGAAAAAACGGGCGCCAGGATCAACTGATCGGCCCCTACAAAAAACACATCACGGAGACGACGACCATGAACAATACGCCCCCATCTTCCAGGCGCCGCACGCTGCTCGGCGCTATGGCGGCCGTGCCGCTGGGCCTGGCCGCCTGCGCCAGCCCGGCACGCAAGGTAGCGAGTCAGCCGGTTCCGCTACGGGTGAAAGTCTTTCCCGGCGCGCAGAACCTGGCCCACTTCGCGGCCTTGCAGCAAGGGTTCTACCTGCGGCAAGGCATCCAGGTGGACCTGCGGTTCACGCAGAATTCGGTGGAACTGCGCGACGACCTGGCAAACGGTACGGTAGACCTGGTGCATACCGCCGTCGACAACGCGGTCGCGATGCGGGTGACCGGCGGCCACGACGTCGTCATTCTGTGCGGCGGCGACAACAGCATGAACGAACTGTTCGTGCAATCCAGCGTGACGACGATCGAGGCACTGCGCGGACAAACCCTGATCGTGGATGCGCCGAATACGGCCTACGCCCTGCAAGCCAAGAAGATCCTGAAAACGCATGGGCTGCGCGACGGCGACTACAAGCTGCGCCAGGTAGGCGGCACCTTCCAGCGGGTAAAGGCGATGCAGGAAGACCGTTCGGCCACGGCTTCCATGCTGAACCCGCCCTTCTCCTTGCAGGCGACCCAGTCCGGATTGCGCAGCATGGGGCGCGTCGCCGATCTGCTGGGCCCTTACCAGGCCACCAGCGCGTTCGCGATGCGCACCTGGGTTGATGCCAATGGCGACGTGCTGACGCGTTATCTGGCGGGCTATATCCAGGGCGTGCGCTGGGCGCTGACACCCTCCAATCGCGACGCCGCCGTGGCGCTGCTGGCCCAGCAGCTGCGATTGCAGAGCGACCTGGCGCAGGGCACCTATGCCGCGCTGACGGATCCCCGCTATGGCCTGGCAAAGGACGCGAATTTCGATGTGGCCGGCTATGCGAACGTGCTTGCCTTGCGCGCCGAGATCGAAGACCAGTGGAAGGGCACGCCGCCACCGTCAACGTATGGCGTGGACCTGCAATGGCACGCCGCGGCACTGCGCGGATTGAATCAGGCCTGAAACAATCCCGGGGCGGCTTTCGCGCGCGACGCGGCGATCGCCGGCCACGGGGTTAACCCCAGCTCGCCGTTCGCGCATGGTGGAAACCCGGGTTTTCCGGATGGGTACACATGCGGCATTCTTCTCTGGCGCTCCCGCCTTGTCTTGACAGTCATCAAGCGGCCTCCCGGCCCTGATGCCATCGACGCGCGCCGGAACGACATCGAACGCGAAAAAAAAGGGGTAGCGTTATGAGCAAGCTGGGCACGGCACTCGGCGTGGCGTTATTGTCGTTGGCCACCGCATCGGCGGTCGCGCAGGAATTGCGCATCGGCTTGCAGGAAGATCCAGACCTGCTGGACCCGCACCGCGCCCGCACCTATGTGGGGCGCATCGTGTTCACGTCGCTGTGCGACAAGCTGGTGGACATCGACCCCAAGCTGCACATCGTGCCGCAACTGGCCACATCATGGAGCTGGAACGCCGACAATACGGTGTTGACCATGAAGCTGCGCACCGATGCGCTGTTCCATGACGACACGAAATTCGACGCCGCCGCCGCCAAGGCCAACCTGGACCGCGCGCGCACGCTGCCGGAGAGCTTCCGCAAGGGCGAGCTTGCATCGGTAGCCAATGTGGAAGCCCCCGATCCGCAAACACTGGTGCTTACGCTGAAGCACCCCGATGCCACGCTGCTGGCGCAGCTTAGCGACCGCGCCGGCATGATGCTGTCGCCGAAGATCTTCGACGCCAAGGACCAGGATGCGGTAGGGCGCAAGCCCATCTGTTCCGGCCCATACAAGTTCGTGGAACGCGTACAGAACGACCGCATCGTGCTAACCAAGTTCGACAAATACTATGATGCCAAGGACTACCACTTCAGCCGCATCATCTTCCTGCCGATTCCGGACACCACGGTGCGCCTGCAGAACCTGCGTTCCGGCGGCCTGAACATGCTGGAACGCCTTAGCCCTTCCGACGCACCGGACGTCAAGAAAGACCGCAACCTGACTTTCGCCACCGTCGCGGGCCTGGGATTCCAGGAGATCTATTTCAACCTGAACAACGGCGACCGCGCCAAGACCAACCCCTTCCGCGATGCGCGCGTGCGCCACGCCCTGGCGCTGTCGATCGATCGCGAAGCCATCGATCAGGTCATCGGCGGCGGTATTTTCCAGTCCGCCAATCAGCCCTTTCCGCCAGCCAGCCCTTATCACAGCAAGCAATTCCCCATCGAAAAGCGTGACGTCGCGAAAGCCAAGGCCTTGCTGAAAGAAGCCGGTATGCCTCAGGTCAAGGCGGAACTGGTGTACGGCAACAACACCACCGCGTCGGCCACGGCGGAAATGATCCAGGCCATGGCGCGCGAAGCAGGCATCGAACTGAGCCTGCGTCCCACCGACTATGCGGCCATGCTGCATCAGATGAAGGCCGGCAACTTCGAAGTCGGCATGCGCGGCTGGTCGGGACGATCCGACCCCGACGGCAATGTCTACGCCTTTATCACCTGCAAGGGCGAGCTGAACGACGGCGAGTACTGCAATCCGGAAGTCGACAAGCTGCTGCTCCAGGCCCGCCAGGTTACCGACGAAGCCAAGCGCAAGGAGCTATATGACCAGGCCCAGGTGTTGACGCACAAGGACCTGCCCGGCACGTTCCTGTACTTTCAGCCGTGGCCCTTCGCGCTGCAACGCACGTTGCAGGGCTTCACGCCGTATCCCGACGGCATGATCCGGCTGAAAGGCGTGTCGTTCGCCCAGCAGTAAGTGCTTTTCCAGTGCATCCTCCAGGGCCTTGCGCGTGGTCGACCCGGGTTCGCGTATCGATAGCGGCTGTTCGGCCAGCTCGCCGCGGCGGCCGCCGAATATGATCCCGATATGTATGTCGCCGGCAAGGCGGCAATCGTGCCGGGATGGTGGTATTTTTCCGTCATTCCACCAACCTTGGCGATGACGAAACATGAGCTCCCAGCATCGAATACTGTCGGGCCGCGCCCAACTGGCCGCGGACGTGGCCGGCAGCGGCGATCCGGTTGTCTTCCTGCATGCCGTCGTCGGCGATCGCCGCATGTGGCACGCGCAGCTCGATGCCGTCGCCGGCACCCACAAGGCGATCGCCTACGATCGGCGCGGCTTTGGCGAAACGCGGGCGGAAAAAGAAGATTTTTCCGCCGTGGCGGACTTGATGGCGGTGATCGATGCTTTGGCAGGCGATACACCCGCCATCCTTGTCGGCTGCTCGCAAGGAGGACGAATCGCGCTGGACGCGGCCCTTCAACATCCGTCGCGCATTCGTGCCCTGGTTCTTATCGCGCCTTCCATCAGCGGCGCTCCCGACGTTGTGCAACCACCAGAAATCCAGGCACTCCTGGACCAGCAGACAGCCGCGCAGGACTCAGGCGATGTGGATCGCTTGAACGCGATCAGGGCACGCCTTTGGCTTGACGGTCCCTTGGCACCGGAAGGACGCGTATCCGGCGCGCGCCGGCAACTGTTCCTGGACATGAATGCCACCGCGCTTCGTTCGCCACCGGTCGGCGCCAACATCGATAGCGTGCCGGCCTACCAGCGCCTAGGCGAAATACGGGTTCCAACCCTGATGATGTGGGGGAACCTGGACTTTCCACACATCCAGGAACGCAGCCGCCATGTCGCTGGCATGATGCAAAACGCAACGGCCCGCGAGGTGCCGGGGGCCGCGCATCTGCCTAGCCTGGAGCTACCAAAGGACGTTGCGGATCTGGTCGCGGATTTCGCGCAGCGCGGCCCGAATCAGAGCGCTTAGATGTGTTTTATGCCTTGGGCAGCGCGGACTTTTTACCATGCCAGCGCGGCTTCGGTTCGACGCCCACGCGACGATCGCGCGCGAGTACCAGCGTCGCCATTTTTTCCGCGACGTCTTCAAATTCGGGATCGTCTTCCGGCACATACAGCCACTTTCCAAGCACCGGATGCGGCCGCAAGGCGGACACTTCCTCGATAAGCGCGGCGTGACGCTCTTTCGATGTGCAGACCAGCAAGCCGTTCCACGGTGGATCACGGTCGGCAGCGATCAAACACAACAGACCATCGATATATGCGGCATCGCAGCCAAACATCCGCTTGCGAATGTACGTTCTTTCCCGCTCGAAGGCATCGAAAACCCAAACCAGCGAGTTGCAAGTGGAAGATGGCATTGAGCGGAAGAAATAAAGTCTTGAAAACCGGAGAACGTTACTAGCTTAGCCTCGGATTCGTCCAGCGCTGGCTCCTATTCGACGGTGATGGTTTCCTTCATGAACGGGTGCAGGCCACAGAGCACCTTGTAAACCCCCGGTTTGTCGAACTTGTAGGAAAACGTCCCGTTCCGGTCCAAGAGGTCCGAACGGAATAGGCCGCCCTCCGCCACGATCGAATGGGCTTCGTCGTCCAGGTTCTTCCAGGTCACGGTCGAACCCGCCTTGATGGTGGTCGACATGGGCATGAACATGAATTCCTTGATGGACACCACCGGGGCGTCCTCCGCCTGCGCTGGCGCCACGTGCAGGCTTAGTGACATCGTGGCGGAAACCAGCAGGGTTCCCAGAAGCGTAAACGTGCGCGAAGAATATGTCGGCATGGTCATGTACCGTTGGTGAGAAAAGCGTGATCGCTCAGGCGAGCGTCTTGTCGGAAAGCGTTGCGGTAAGCGGATGCTGGGCGATCTGAATCGTAGTTACTCCAAGCATGCTGGCGAGTTTTTCGCCGGGCACCGTAAGCGGAACCGGGCCAGGTCCATTGCCTGCCGTCGGTTGGGGAAAGGCTGTGGAGCGCGCCGTGTGGAAGGTGATGTTGCCTTCCACTTTCGACACGATCTGATGGATGTGGCCGTTCAGCACGGTGACGGACCCGAAGCGTTTCAGGTAGCTCATGGCCATGTCGGCATCCCCGGTGCCCCAGCCCCACGGCTCATAGATCGTCCACATCGGCATGTGCGCAAAAAGCACGATCGGGGTACTGGACGAACGGCCTTGCAGATCGGCCTTCAGCCAGGCGAGTTGCTCATCGCCCAAGGCGCCCAGCCCGTTCGCCTTGAAGTTCAAGACGTTGATCAGAGCGACGAAGTGCACGCCCTGGTGATCGAAACTGTAGTAGCCCTTGTTGTCCGACGCCTTGCCGAATCGCTTGAAGTATTCGATTCCGCCGGCACCCGTGACGTCGTGTTCGCCAGGCACTGTGTGCAGTTCGGTAATGCTCAAGGCAGACAGCAGATGAGCCGCCTGGTCGAATTGCTCGGGTTTCGCCAAGTGGGTGATGTCGCCGGTATGTATCGCCAACGCGGGCCTGACGGGCATCGCATTGACGAGTTCGATGGTCTGTTGAAGCGTGCCCGCCACATTGTGATTGGCCGCCTGATCGAAGCCGATGTGGGTATCGCTGATCTGCAGGAAAAGCGGCACGCCCGAGGTCTCCGGGTCCGATGCGGCAAGGGCCAGATCGAAGGGCGTAAGCACGCCGCCTGCCAGCGCGAACACGGTACCGGCGCCGCCGAATGCGAGACATCTCAGTGCGTTGCGCCGCGACGGATTGTTTGGAAGATCGATGGACATGGGATTCCCCAGATTGATTCCAGCAACGGCGTGTCGGAGAATCCAATACGCTTCGTCCTGGCCTCGTCCAGAAGACCCGGCAGACTATGGCTTTATTCCCGATTTGCCATCGGCGCCAGTCAAAAAATAAAAATACGAAGGCGGGAATAAAACGCGGGAAATATCGGTCTGTATATGGATAGGCACGAATGGCCCATGGAGCAGAAACCTCAATGAACGATGCGATCCGAGCCCAGCGCTTCGAAAAGCTCGTGCTTCCTCATATCGACTCAGCCTTCAACGTCGCGCGTTGGCTGACGCGCAACGACCAGGACGCACAGGATGTGGTCCAGGAAGCCTGCCTGCGCGCTTTTCGATTCTTCGGCGGATTTCGCGGCGACGACGGGCGCGCCTGGTTGCTGAGCATCGTGCGCAATACGTTTCACACCTGGTACCTGCAGAACCGGAAGCACGCAAACGAGACGACGGAATTCGAAGAGGACGAACATAGTCCCGTGGCCGAGTGGGCGATCCACGAGGACAGCCCCGAGGCCATGTTGATCCGCAACGAGAACCAAAGGCAGGTACACATGGCGCTGGACCGTTTGCGCCTGGAGTATCGCGAGGTGGTCGTACTGCGTGAGCTGGAAGAGCTGTCCTACAAGGAGATCGCCATGATCTTGGATATTCCGATGGGCACCGTGATGTCGCGGCTGGGCCGGGGCCGGCAGCAGCTTGCGGTGCTTCTGGCATCTTCGGATCGGGGGGCATGATGGATCACGAACAGGCATTGGAGCTGGTGCCGGGCTATCTGGACGGGGAACTGAGCCTTTCGGAAGCGTTGGCGTTTGAGCGCCACATGGCGGAGTGCGAAGCGTGCCGGCTGGAGCATGCGCGACAGCGCGAAGTCAGCACGCGGCTCAGGCGGGCCGATCTGCGTGTCACGGCGCCCGCTGAACTGGTCAGGCGTATCGAAGCCGCGCTGCCGGGACGTAGAACGCCTGGTCAGCGGTTGCTGGACTGGTTCGCCGGCGGCAGTGGCAAGCGATCGACAGCTTGGGCGCCATTGGGCTTGTCGCTGGCCGGCGTGGCCGCATTGGCGGTGAGCTCGGCGCTCTATCTACAGGTTCCATCCGACGAACAGCGTCTGTCGCAGGAATTGGTGGACAACAACATCCGTTCGCTGCAGGTCGATCATCTTTTCGATGTGGCCTCTACCGACCGGCACACCGTAAAGCCGTGGTTCGGCGGCAAACTGGACTTCGCGCCGCCCGTCATCGACCTTGCATCGCAGGGTTATCCATTGGTGGGCGGGCGGGTGGACTATATGGCCGGGCAGCGCGTGGCGGTCATGGTGTATCGCGACAAGCTGCACCCGATCAGTCTTTTCGTGTGGCCTGCCAGCGGTGAAAACTCGGCACCGGGTTTTCAGGAGCGGCAGGGATACCGCATCGCGCATTGGCGCGCGGCGGGGATGAACTATTGGGCGATCACCGACGCGGGCGATGAGGACCTGCGTGGTTTCGTGAGCCGTATGCGCGCGGACGCGGGCGGCTAGAGCGCCCGCCCGCGCCGCTGCTACCTTATTTGCCCTGGATCAGCATGCCGAGCGGCGCCAGCGGCCCGACCGGAATCAGCTCGTATTGCACGAAGCCGTTCGTGACGAGAGGCAGCGCTTCCACTGTCGCCTTTGCCGTTTCAATCGAATCGACATTCATCAGGAAGACGACACCGGGCTTGTCCGTGCGGAACCAGAATTGCTCGATCGTGCCGTCCAGATAGTGCTTGAGCGTGTCGGGAACTTCCTTGGTCATGACTTGCTGGCGCTGTTCCGGGGTGGGTTGCTTGATGCCCGATCCGATGGCGATGACTTTCATGGGTGAACTCCTGTCGTAGTGCGATGGGGTATGGGACGCCGGCCTTCCGGCCGGACTTCGTCTCGTCGCGAATGACTCTTTTCAAGTCATTTGCGTCATCGACGATGGAGCAAAGTGTAGGCACCCACCGGCAAAACTGGTACAGTCGCAAACGACAACTTTCAGGCCATTTACGCCATGCAGATCTTTGTGCTCGCGCTCGAAGGCGTGTTCGACACAGGACTTACCGTGCTGCTCGACGCGTTTGGGCTCGCCACCAAGTTCGCGGCGCGGCAAATGGGCGGCGCGCTCTCTTTCGATGTCTCGGTCGTAGGCGTGCGGAAGAAAGTCCGCTCCGGTCAGGGGTGGTCGATTCCCGTGCGCGCCATACCGCCGGATGCGCGGCCGGACTGGGTCATCGTGCCGGCATTGAACACCGGCACGCCGGAGCAACTGCTCCCGGCGCTGGACCGGCGCGATGTAAAGGACGCTGCCGAACGGTTGCGCACATGGCATGCGCAGGGCGCTTATATCGCAGCGTCATGCATCGGCACATTCCTGCTGGCCGAGGCCGGACTGCTGGACGACGGCGAAGCGACCACGACCTGGTGGCTGAGCCCGCTGTTTCGGCAACGCTATCCGAAGGTCTCGCTGGACGAGTCCCGCATGCTGGTGCCGTCGGGGCGCGTGGTCACGGCCGGCGCCGCGATGGGACACCTGGATCTGGCGCTCTGGCTGATCCGCAAGGCCAGCCCGGAACTGGCTGACGTCGTCTCGCGCTACCTGCTGGCGGATATCCGCTCATCGCAGGCGCCGTACATCATCCCCAATCATCTGGCGCAAGCCGACCCGGTCATCCAGCGCTTCGAGCGCTGGGCGCGCGATCATCTCAAACAGGGATTCTCGCTCGACGCCGCCGCCGATGCGCTGGCGACGAGCCCCCGCACATTGCAACGCCGCTGCCAGGCAGTGCTGGGCAAATCGCCGCTCGCCTACTTCCAGGATTTGCGTGTCGAACGGGCCAAATCCCTGGTCCACGGCAGCAGCCTGGACCTGGACGCCATCGCGGCCGAAGTCGGCTATGCCGACGGCGCAACATTGGGCACGCTGCTGCGCGAACGACTGGGGCGCGGAGTGCGCGACCTTCGTGGAGATCTGCGCTAGGCAGCGGCGGCGGTGCTGACTTGCCGCCCCTGAACCGATTCAGGGTTTTTCCAGGATCGCCTGTATCAGCCCCACCCGCCCTTCACGCAGATTGCGGACGAGATTGCCCGCCATCTCGCGGAACCCGGGCCCCATCACCACATGAAGGCCAAGCGCGGGCATTGCCTGCCGCTGCGCCCGTTCGCGTTCCCGCTCCGCGAACCATGCAATTCCGGCGGCGGTGGTGTCGGTCCAGGACACGACATGAAAGCCCTGCTCCAGCAACAGGGCGCGCATCCGATCGGCCGTAACGAGAAAGCTCGTCTCGGGCCCAGGCGCCCACGGAACCGGATAATGCAAAGGAATATCCGCAGCCGCGACGACATCGAATATGGCAAACCGGCCACCCGGACGCAACACGCGAAACGCCTCCTGATATAGCGCGGGACGATCAGCGATGTTCATCGCGACGTGCTGCGTCCACGCTACGTCAAAGGTTTCCGCGGCAAAGGGCAGCGCCAGCGCATTCGCACATTGATAGTCAACCCGGTCCGACAGCCCCGTTCTTTCCGCGAGGAAAGTCGCCGCGTCGACGAAAGACGGGCTAAGGTCGATGCCCCGCACGGCACAGCCGTATCTTGCCGCGAGATAGCGCGACGGGCCTCCCAAACCCGATCCGATATCGATAACGCGCGCCGCGCTGTCCAAATCCAGCGCCTGCGCCAGCTCCGCGGTGGCGTCCAGCCCGCGCGAGTGAAACTGATCCAAGGGTTCAAGGTCTTCAGGATGGGGACGCCTTTCGTCGTATCCATCCGCCGCCAATGCAGCCTTCAGGCGCTCGATCAAGCTTCCCTGCTCGTAATGCCGGTCAATCTTCGCTTCGTCGTTCATGCTCTTTTCCAGACATCCATTCCGATCGCCGCGTCGTGGGACTTGCAACGAGCGGCCGTGTACAGGAAATGAGTCTAGGCCGACGGATCGGCAACCGGAACGGGCAGCAGCGACAACTTTAAGGTCATTCGCGCCAAGGCCCTCCACGTATCGCACACACGCGAATCAAGCAGCTTTCAGCCGAATACGCGGCCCTTGCCACGAAGCCCGCACCGGGCCTTCATGCGATGAATAACGCGGCGTCAACGCTACGGCAGGTTCCGCCTTGGAGCTGCCGCGCTGCGATCAACCGCGGTTGAAGCGAGCCAGGAAGGCTTGCGTGGCCGCCTGGGTCGGCGTGTCGATGACCTGCTCGGCGGGCCCCGCTTCGACCACGACGCCGTCGCGCATGAAGATCACCTGATCGGCGACTTCGCGCGCGAAGGCGATTTCGTGGGTTACCAGGATCATGGTCATGCCGTCCTCGGCCAGGGCCTTGATCACCGCTAATACTTCGCCCACCAGTTCCGGGTCCAGCGCCGAAGTGGCCTCGTCGAACAGCATGACTTCCGGCCGCAGTGCCAGGGCGCGCGCGATCGCCACGCGCTGCTTCTGGCCGCCGGACAGCATATCGGGATAGGTGTTCGCCTTGTCGGCCAGGCCGACGCGCGTCAGCAGCGCCATCGCCTGTTCGCGGGCCTGCGCCTTCGGCACTTTCTTTACCGTTACCGGGCCTTCCATGACGTTCTGCACGACCGTCATGTGCGGGAACAGGTTGAAATGCTGGAACACCATGCCGGTGGTGGCACGATAGCTGGCCAGGTCTTTCTCGTGCATGCGCTTGCCGTGGCCACTGGTGAAATCCATGTCGCGCTCGCCGACGCGTATCTTGCCGCCATCGGGCGTGGTAAGCAGATTGATGCAGCGAAGCAGGGTGGATTTGCCCGACCCCGAGGGACCGATCATCGCCACTACCGTGCCCTTGCGCACCTGCAGCGTAATGTCCTTCAGCACCACGTGATCGCCGAACCGCTTGCTGAGATTGTTGATCTCGATCATCAGCTCGCTCATGACGAACTCCTGTCCTGTTTGGCGAGGCGGTTTTCGACGCGCTTGGACCAAAGCGTGGCCGGAAACAGCACCACGAAATAGCACACGGCCGCGACCGTATACAGCTCCAACGGACGATAGGAATCATGCGCCGCCGATTGCGCCTGGTACAGCAGGTCGGGCACGGCGATGACCGACAGCAGCGAGGTGTTCTTCAACTGCATGATCGATTGGCTCATCAGCGGCGGCACCATGCGCCGGAATGCCTGCGGCAGGATCAGGCGCCGCATGATCTGCTTGTTGCGCATGCCCATGGCCATGCCGGCCTCCGTCTGCCCCCAGTCCACGCCCAGGATGCCCGCGCGCACGATTTCCGAATAGAACGCGCCGCCATACAGCGTGAGCGAAAGCGCCGCCGCGGTAGTGGGCGACATCTCGATATTCGTCAGGATGGGCAGTGCGTAATAGAACCAGATCAGCTGCACCAGCACCGGCGTGCAGCGGAAAATTTCCACATAGGCTCGCAGGATGCCCGCGATGAACGCGGGCGCACGGACTCGTCCGATGCCGACGACCAGGCCCACGGCCAGGCCCGCCGCCACCACGATGATCGTATAGACCACGGTGTAGGCCAGGCCGCTCAACAACAACTTGTGGTAGACCCAGATGGCACCAAAGTCCCAGTGGTACACAACGACTCCTTGTAAATCCCGCGATGTTCAGCCGCGCCCCGGGCCTGGCGGCGGCTGCGTGCGTGGGGGCGCAGGCCCCCACCAATAGTTCAGAACGTGGCTTCCTTGGGGAACAGCTTGGGATCGACACCAGCCAGCTTCTGCATGTTGTCGACGATGGTCTGCTTGATAAGGCCCTTGGAGCGCTCGGTGGTCAGCCACTGGTTGATGTGTTCGGTAAAGGCCTGGTCCGACTCCTTCTGCACGCCGATGGCGGTGGGCGCGGTCGCGGCCGGCGTGGGTATCACCAGGTGGCCGAGTTGCGGAGACTTCGACAGCACGGTCGCCGCCAGCAGGATCACCAGCACCTGCGCGTCCACCCGGCCGGTTTGCACCGCGAGCGTCGCATCGCCGGAGGTCTCGAAACGATGCAGCGAGGCATTGGTCAACGATTGCGTGGCAAAGGTGTCCTGATTGGACCCCTGGTCGACGGACAGCCGCACTTCCGGCTTGTTGACGTCGTCCCAGGTCTTGGGATCGAACCCTTTCCTGGCGACCAGCGTGAAAGTGTTCAGGAACAGGGGATCGGTGAAGCCGACGGTCTTCTTGCGCTGCTCGGTGGGCGCCAGGCCGAACATGCAATCGATCTTGTTCGACTGCAGATCCAGCACCGCATTGCCCCAGGTAGTGTCGATGGCCTGCAGCTTGACCCCAAGGGACTCGGCCAACTGGTTGGCGAAGTCGACGCAGAAGCCCTGCCACTGGCCGGTCGCCACCGATTTGACGAAATACGGCGCCGCGCCGGCGACGAAGCCGGTGCGCAATACCTTGGTGCGCTTGATGCGCTCCATGGTCGATTCCGTCTGCTGGGCCAGGGCCGGCATCGAAATCATCGACCCGAGGCCCAGGGCGCACGAGGCCGAAACGAAACTTCTGCGTGTGATCACGGTTATCTCCTGGATCGGTAAAACATTATCTGGAAGGGCTTCGGACAGCCGGGCCGGCACCGCCGGACTTGTCCACCGGGGGGAATTCTAATCGCGCCCATCCTCATCCAAGGGGCGATGTTCAACAACCCGCCATATTTTTGTGGCATGCGGGCCGCGTTACCGGCGAATTGTGGGGGATGCCGATTATCCGGAGCTCGTGAATGCGGGCAAACCCTGAGACGTGTGGTCTGCGTGCAATGACTGGCGCCCAGGCTAGCGGCGCACAGCTAGGCAGCCCGGGGCGACTGCTGCTGTATGCCGTCCACGAACCACCGCAGCATGCCCACCACGTCGAATACCGGCAGGCCGGTCGCTTTGCGGACAGCGGCGGCGAAGGGCGGCATGTTGGTGCATTCGAATACGATGGCGCCCACTTCGGGGTGTTCGGCGACCAGCGCGCCCGCCGCCACGACCATTTCCCTTTCCAGGGTGTGGAAATCGTCTTCGGAAGATTGCACCTGGTCGGTGAATACACGCCGAAAGAGAGAATCCCCGGGCATGCCGGCGATGGGGGTCGTGCTGTCCACACCGACGGCGGCAAGATGCGCTTCGGTCAAGGCATCCCGGTTGATGGTCAGTATGCCCACGCGCTTGCCCGCCGGCAGCATGCGTTCAATCATGGGAACCTGCAACAGCGCGCTGGTCGCGACCGGCACCGGCAGCCTGGCGCTCAACTCGCGCTGGAACAGGGCCAGAAAGCCGCAACTGGTGGTAATGCCGCGCACGCCCAGGTCTATCAATTCCTGCGCGGCCTCGACAAAGGGGTCGAGCAGGCCGCGGCCCTGGTCCTCGATGACGCGCTCGGGCGTCGCGCCGCGCACGATCTTGAACTGCAAGGGAACGGACCAGGTCGCGCCATTGCCGATTTCACCGGGAAAACGAACAAACCGGGTATCGAGCATGAGCACGCCCAGCGTAAGGCCGTGGACGACGGGGCGTGTGCGGGTGAGATCGTGGTTCATGGTGGGGAATCTCAGGGATGTTGGACTCTATGCAGGCACGGCACGTACAGGCGTGACGCCATCAAAGCTTGCGGGGCGGCACGTTGGGCATGAACTATTAAAACTCTTCCTGCAAGGGGTAGCGCGTTGAGCATGAACCATTAAAGCTTTTGCGCGGCGGCCAGTGCCTTGACGGATACGGGCCGGATGGGCCAGCGCGGTATCGGGCCGTCGATATCGGCCAGGGTCAGGTAACCGTCGTCGCCGGCCGCGGCCGCCATGGCCGCGGCATGCGCACAGAAACGGCCCTGGCACAGGCCCATGCCGATGCGGCCCACCAGCCTGATCTCGCGCGCGGACCACAAGTCCCGTTCGGCAAGGGCACGCCGAGTCACGCCTTCGCAGCGACAAATCACAGTATCCGCATCCGTCGACATCGGGGCGTGTTCGTACAAACGCCAGACCGACTTCTGGAACGTGGCAGCCCATGGACGCCCCACGGAATGTGCAGCCGTCGCGTTCGACCCTTCTCGTTGCGCGTCCTGACGCAGGGCATTCTCGCCCCCAAGCCTGGTCATGACCATTGCGGCGATGCGCCGTCCTTCGCTCAGCGCCGCGTCGGCACCCAGCACCTGGTTGCAATCGCCGGCCTTGGCAATGACGATGCCATGCATATCACCGGCCGGGATACCGCGGTCATTGCAAGCCAGACCGCCATGCAGCACCAGCAGATCCACCCGATACTCCTGCGGCTGCCCACGCCGGTCGCGCGTCTGCACCAGCAGCCCCGCATCGCCCTGGCTTTCCACGTCGCTCGGGCTTGCCGTGCCGCCCTTGCTTGCCACACCGCCCTGTTTTATCGCATCGCCTTTGCTTACTCCGTCATACCGGGCCACAGCACTAACCGTGGTGGCCGTGCGATACGGCACGCGGGCCGCCCGCAGGCGGCGGAAGTACATCATGGCCTCCAGCAATTGGCTTGGCCCCGCCGCAAGCCCAAAGGCGGCCGCAG
>DATJHN010000088.1:0-9921 GCA_035493915.1 Bordetella sp. | reverse complement strand
AAGCGACGCTCGTTACGATGTGGCGCGGCTGCACGGCTTCTGCGCTGCCGCGCTGGAGGCCCTGCAAGTTCCGCCGGCTCACGCGGCGCTTGTCGCCGATTGCCTGGTGGCGGCCAATCTGCACGGCGTCGATACGCACGGCATGGCGCGGCTTCCCACGTACCTGCGCCGCCTCGCCCAAGGCGCGATCAACCCCCGCGCGGAACCGCGCGTGGCACGCGAGTTCGCGGCCACCGCTGTGGTCGACGGTGACAACGGGCTGGGACCGCTGGTCGGCCATGTCGCCATGCGCGACGCCATCGAGCGTGCCCGGAAACACGGCATCGGCTATGTCGCCGTGCGCGCGAGCAATCATTTCTCCTATGCGGCGTGGTACTGCGAGCAGGCCGCGGCCCAGGGCATGATGGGCCTGTGCTCATCCGGCGGCGAGCCCACGGTCGCGCCATGGGGCGGCAAGCATGCTTTCTTCACCAATAGCCCTTTGGCGTTCGCCGCGCCGACCAGCGCCGAACCGCTGGTGGTGGACCTGGCGACCAGCGTGAGTTCGCGCGGCAACATACTTCTGGCCGAACTTCTGGGGAAGCCGATTCCGCCCGACTGGGCCCTGGACGCGGAAGGCCATCCGACCACGGAGGCCACGGCCGCCTTGAAGGGATCCGTGCTTCCCATGGGCGGCGCCAAGGGGTACGCGTTGATCGTGGCCCTGGAAGTATTGAACAGCGTGCTGGCCGGCGGCGCCATGGCTCCGGACATCAAATCGCAGGCCGCGCAGGATGGCTTGCCGGCGGGCGTGCCGCATTGTTTCATCGCCATACACCCGGACGCGCTGATGGAGCGTGAAGAGTACCTGTCCCGTATCGACGCGCTGTGCGCGCGGACCCGCCAGGCGCCGTTAGCCGACGCCGGCCAACCTATCCGGCTGCCTGGCGAGCGGCGACGGCAAATCGCCGCCGAACGTGCGGCCGCCGGTATCCCCCTGCCCGCCAAGCTGATCGACGAACTGCGCGCCGCGGCCGAGCGCTACGCTCCGTCCGCCGCTGGACTGCTATGACTGTGATCATCCTGCTCGCGCGAGCCCGCAGGGACCTGTAGAACCGAGGATAGCCATGACTGAATTGACCGCCTATACGCGCCCGGATGGGCGCCGAGGCATCCGCAACCTGCTCGCGGTGGTGGCCGCCACCGATGCCGCCAATCCGGTGGCGCGGCGGCTGGCGGCGGCCCTGCCCGACTGTGTGGCCATCACCCCGCTCTACGGCCGCGGGCAATTGGGCGAAGACCTGGCGCTATCCATCCGCACCATGGTCGGACTGGGTAGCCATCCCAATGTCTATGCGACGCTGGTGGTAAGCCTGGAGAGAGTGGCCGGCACCCGCGTATACGAAGGAATCCGCTCGGCGGGCACGCCGTGCGAAGTCATGGGCATCCAGGAAGAAGGCGGCACGCCGGCGCTGTTCAGGCGAGCCCTGGCCTTGCTTGAGCAATGGCGTGTCCAGGCCCAGGCGCTGCGGCGCGAACCCGCGCGGATCTCGGACTTCGTCATCGGGCTGGAGTGCGGTGGTTCCGACACCACGTCCGGACTGGTCGCCAATCCCGCGATCGGCCTGGTCACCGATCGCCTGGTCGATGCGGGTGCGACGGCGATCTTCTCGGAGCCGGTCGAATGCCTGGGCGGCGAAGCGGCGTTGGGCGCGCGCGCGGCCAGTGCCGATGTGCGCGAGCGCATCGACGCCACCATTCGCAAATACGAGGAAATCGCCCGGCGCGCCGGCGTGGACCTGAACAAGACCAATCCCGCGCCGGACAATATCCGTGGCGGCCTGACCACCATCGAGGAAAAATCCCTGGGGTCCATCTGCAAGACCGGCAGCCGCGCCATCGCCGGCGTGCTGGGCTATGGCCAGGCCGCCCCGTCGCCAGGCCTGTACCTGATGGATGCACCCGCGCCCGCGACGGAAAACATCACCGCGCTGGCGGCCGGCGGCTGCCATCTGATCCTGTTCGCGACCGGCGTCGGCAACTCCATCGGCAACCCGGTGTCCCCCACCGTGAAGCTGTGCGGCAACGACCGCACATGCCAGACATTCGCCGATCACATCGACGTGGATCTCAGCGCGGTGCTGCTGCACGGGCGTTCGCTGGAAGAAGCCGGGATGCAGGCGTGGGACGCAATGGCGGCGGTCGTGAACGGCAGGCTGACACGTTGCGAAATCCTGGGCGAAACAGAAACCGCCATCAGCCGCATAGGAGAATCCGTATGAGCAAACCGCAAGTTCCGAGCACGGCACCCGCGACGGATGGCGGCGACGCCAAAATCTGGGTGGTCCACCGCGACGATAACGTCGGCACCGTGGTGGGCGGAGATGTCCTGGCGGCGGGCCCCGTGCCCCTGGCCGGTTCCGGGCAAGGCCGGGTCGATGTTGCCGAGCCGGTGCCCTATGGCCATAAGGTCGCGCTGCGGCAATTGGCGGCCGGCGAGGAAATCATCAAGTATGGCGTCGCGGTGGGCCGGCTGTCCGGCGCGGTGGCCGCCGGCCGGCACGTGCATGTACACAACCTGGAATCGCAGCGCGGCCGAGGCGATCTTGCCGGACCATGCTGAGCGGGACCGGACCCGGCGCCGCGCGGGCGCATTGATGCCGGTCACATGCCACGCATGCGCTTGAGACGATGGTGATCGTGCGTAAAGGAACCAGTCTAAGGCTGCGCCGATTGTTCAACTCGGCTTGTGTACCAGAACGACCAGGCTATCAAGCCGGCTATGACCACGTAACTGACCGCTGGGACAGCCGCGAGGAAATGCTCAAAAGGCCAACCGGACCGAGACCATACGCGCAACCATCCCTCGAAAAGAAAGGCCATCCCCCACGCCGAGGTGAGCACCACCGACGATCTGCGGGAGGAAAGTCCAGCCGTTTGCGGGAGCAGGCTACCCAACACCGGACGCCGTATGACAAGCGAGGCTAAAAAGAGAACACCCATAACGGTGGACCAGGCAGAGTCCCATATCACCCAGAGGCCTTCTGCCACCACCACGGCGCCCAGCCCGAAGCAGAGCGCGATGCCGATCAGCACGGTCTTTAAGAGCCGCCCCATTCGCTCATGCTGAATACAACATGCAATGGCATACATCAACGGAAGCGTAGCTGCGACGATCAGTGCCTCTGGATAATTCCTATGATGCGCAACAAAGCGATATAGCAGCCATGGCACTGGGACGCATGCTAGAAACTCCAATGGTCTCCGCATAGCGCGTGGCTCCTGAGCAAAACGACGCGCAAGTATATCCGAATGCAGCTACCATAATTTGAACAAGTCAGGAATTGTTTTTCCATTTTTTCGGATGCAGCCTTTATTAACTGTTGTTTTTCTGCAAGACCATTGGTGTCCCCCTCCTAGGTCTAAGGCATTTCGACGATTACCTTCAAGGCCTTCGTACTGGAGGCATTGGCGAACGTATCGTAGGCATCCAGCATCTTGTCCAATGTGAAGCGGTGTGTGATTAACGGCCTTGGATCCAGGCTTCCAGCGCGGACGGTTTTAAGAAGCAATGGGGTGCTTACCGTATCCACCAGCCGGGTAGTGATAGAAATATTCCGATCCCAGAGCTGCTCGAGATGGAGGTCGACCTTTAAGCCATGAACGCCGATGTTGGCGATGGTGCCCCCGGCGGCGACAATGCGTTGGCAGGTTTCGAACGATGCCGGCAATCCAACCGCCTCGATCGCGCAATCGACGCCGGTATTCCCCGTCAGACGCATGACCGCGGCCTGTACGTCTTCCTTGTCGATATTGACGACATCGGTCGCGCCGAACTCCTTGGCAACTTTCAGCCGATTATCGTCCCGGTCCAGTGCAATGATTTGAGCGGGCGAATAGAGCTTCGCCGTCACTAACGTGGCCAATCCGATGGGACCGGCGCCCACAATGGCAACCGTGCTTCCAGGCTGGATTCGGCCATTCAGTACGCCGCACTCAAAACCGGTCGGCAAGATATCCGACAACATGACGAGTACTTCCTCGTCGGCGCCGGCAGGAATGGGATACAGGCTGGTGTCGGCGTGCGGAATCCGCACGTACTCGGCCTGTGTCCCGTCTATTTTATTGCCCAGGATCCAACCGCCCGTCTCGCAATGCGAATACATGCCGCGACGGCAAGCGGAGCATTTCCCGCACGAGGATATGCATGAAACGAGCACATGGTCGCCTGTCTCGAAGCTTGACACCGCCGTACCCACTTGCTCGACGATCCCCACGCCTTCGTGTCCGAGTACACGGCCGGGTTGGCAAGTCGGGACGTCGCCCTTCAGAATGTGGAGATCGGTTCCGCAGATCGTGCTCCAGCGCATTCGTACGATCGCATCGGTTGGTTGAAGAATAGACGGCCTGGGACGGTCTTCCAGGGACTTTTCGCCTGCACCTTTGTAGACGAGAGCTTTCATTGATACCCCCCGATAGGTTTGCGGAATAGGCACGTTTTTCTCGTTGTACGCCGCTGTGTCCAGCTTACGCGGATCCGGCGTCCGTCGACATGATCATCGTCAAAGGTCGTGCGTGTCGTTGCTTGACAGATGTCAAGATTTCCATGCGCGGTCGGCGTACTCTTGGTGCATGGGGCTTCCCTGTCTTCTCGCCATGCGCCAAATCGACCATGAACACCCTCCTGCCCGGTCTTCTCGCGCGTCTTTTGGTGAGCGTGGCACTGGCGTTGACGGGCCACACCGCTGCCTACGCGTTCGCCACGCCGGATGAGCTTGCCGCGGCCTACCTGCAGATGGTGCGCCAACAACTCCATCCGCCCGCGGACGAAATACAGTATTACGCCAAACGCGCCCAGCTTATGCTGGAGGAAGGCGGCATCCTGCTGTTGCAACCTCAATATGTTGTCGTCGTGGATCGTGACCCCAACGTGCAGGTGATCCTTGTGTATTGGATCAGCTCTGCCGCAACGCCGCGCTTGATCGGCGCGTCGCCCGTGTCAACAGGGCGTGTCGGCCGATTCGATCACTTCCAGACGCCCACGGGGATCTTCGACCACTCGGTGTCCGGCGGCGATTTCAGAGCGGAAGGCACCAAGAACGAACATGGCATACGTGGCTATGGCAAGAAAGGCATGCGGATCTACGACTTCGGATGGCAGGAAGCAACGCGGGGTTGGGGACAAGGCGGCCTGAGCACGATGCGCTTGCAGATGCATGCCACCGACCCCGACATCCTGGAGCCCAGGCTTGGAACTGTTCAATCGAAAGGATGCATCCGCATTCCGAACACCCTTAATTCGTTCCTGGACCGATTCGGTGTCCTGGATGTCGAATATGAGGCTGCCGCTGCCGCCGGAGAACATATGTGGGTTCTTTCCCCAGAACGTACGCCCGTGGCCGGAGCTGGACACTATCTGCTCATACTGGATAGCGGGCGTACCGGCCGTCCCAGTTGGTCGCGGCCACCCTCCTGAAGGACAAATGCCTATCCCCATGTCAGTTGACCAAGATCAACGATGGCCCGATACCTGCGCGTCACAGTATCAACTCAAGGCGGTGCTACGTGCGAAAACGGCGCGTTGATCAGACGCTGCCGAAGAAGGCTGGTGACAACCGCAACCGGTTAATCATCAGCTAGCGCATCAGTTGGCAAAGGAGATCGCCATGTTCAGACACATGCTCATCCCGACGGATGGCTCCGAGCTTGCGTCCGCCGCTCTCGAAAAGTCCGTGGCGCTCGCCGCCGAAATGCATGCGAAGGTGACGTTTTTGGTCGTGACGGAGCCCTTCCGAACGCTGTCGACCGAGGCAGCGCAGATAGAACGGGTAAAGGAAGAATTCAAGCAATACATGAAAGATCGCGCCGATGGTTATCTGCAGTGGGCAACGAACACCGCTACGTCCAGGAAGGTAGAGAGCGATCCTCTACAGGTCGAGCATGAGCATCCCTACCAAGCCATCATCGAAACCGCCCGGAGTCGCGGTTGCGATGTTATCGCGATGGGCTCGCACGGCTTCAGCGGCATGAAAGCGGTAGTGCTGGGAAGCGTGACCCAAAAGGTTCTCACGCATTGCAATATACCGGTGCTGGTCTATCGGTGAATCCGCCCTTCGGGTAGACACATACAGTCCGCTTGCGGCGGCCTCGTAGCGAGGAAGTAGTCATGAAAACAGAACCGTACGATGTTTCCCGTCTGGCTGCATTGGTCATCGATTTCATCCTGAGCTCCGGAGTTGATGTCGAGGATGCGATGCGGGTGCTCACGACGGCCGAACGCATGCTACGCGACACCTACGAAGACGAACGAAGGCGTAGCTCGAAGGCGGACCCAGGCCAGCCGATGCTGCACTGAAGGAAAGAGATCAACCATGGACGCGATGGTATTGCGGGTGACAGGCCATCCACCGTCGTCAAGGAAGTCTCTCATGGCCCGTACAGTCACGCACATCTTCGTCAAAGCGGCTTTCTCAAACCATCAAGTGGATTTCTGAACCCGTCACAGTAAGCTTCAACGACCCTGCCCCAGCCGGACCGCAAGACCGCGGCATCGGCCCGCAAGGCGCGCCACGGCTGGCGCGCGGGCGTTCCCGAAGCAGACAGGAGACAGAAATCGATGGCCATCAAAATCATTGCCGCGAATCCCGGCAACCCCGACTTCGCCGCTGAAGTTTCGGGCGTGGATCTGCGTGCATCCATCAGCGATGCGGACGTGCAGGCGATTGAAGCCGGCATGGACCGCTACGCGGTCCTGGTATTTCGGGACCAGGCGATCGACGATGGCCAGCAGATAGCGTTCACCAGCAGGCTTGGCCCACTGGAACCGGCCTATGGCGTGCCGGGCGACAAAACCCAGCAGGGCCGGTTGCGTAGCGAAATCAACGACATTTCCAATCTGGACCGCGACAACAATATATGGGCGCGCGACAACCGGCATCGCCTGTACCAGCTGGGCAATATGCTCTGGCATTCGGACAGTTCATATAAAACCATCCCGGCGAAATATTCGCTGCTGTCGGCCAAGGCGATCCCCGACCACGGTGGCAACACGCAGTTCGCCGACATGCGCGCGGCCTGGGACGCGTTGGATGCGCAGACACGTGAACTGGTGCGCAACCTGGTCTGTGAACACAGCCGGCTATTTTCGCGCTCCAAGCTGGGGTTCGAATTCGAACCCGAAGAACGCGCCAAATTCGCGCCCGTTCCCCATCGCCTGGTGCGCCGCCATCCCGTGACCGGACGGCTGTCCCTGTACCTGTCGGCCCACGCTGGAACCATCCTGGGCGACTGGCCGCTGCCCGAGGCACGTGCGCTACTGCGTGAACTGAACGAACACGCCACCCAGCGCGAGTTCGTGTATTCCCATGCATGGCGCGTCAACGATCTGGTCATGTGGGACAACCGCGTCACCATGCATCGGGGCCTGCGCTATCCGTTCGACCAGAAGCGCGATTTGCACCGCACCACGACCATGGATTCGGCGCCGACATTGGAACAACCCGACTGACCGGCAATATAACGACAATTGAGTTAATGCGGGCGACGCGCTCAGGCCGAGCCGGCATCCGCCTTCAGGAAATCCACCAGGTGCAGCGCCGCGGGCGGCAGCTCGGCGTCGCTGCGTATGCAGATATCGTGACGGCTGGCTGCCCACTCGTCGCGCAGCGCGACGATGGACAAGTTCAGCGCGCTGGCATAGAGCTGGGCGCTGGGCAGCGGCACGATGGCAATGCCCGCGCCAGCTTCAACGAAGCGGCAGACCACGCCGAAGTTTTCGACCCTTACCCGCACGCGCATCGGCACTCCCAGGCTGTTTGCGCAGCTCTGCATGTGCAGCAGCAGCGCACTGAAGGAATCGCCTCCGTGCAGCACGACATGCTCGTACTGCAGCGTATCCTTGAAACAAACCGATTCATGCGCAACCAGGGGATGCGCCGGCGGCGTCACCACTACCAGCGGGCTGCCAGCATGCGGAAAGGTAGACAATCCCCGTGCCGGTACGTAAGAGGAACAGACTCCGATATGCGCTACGCCTTCATGCACGCTGCGCACCACTTGCATGCTGTCGCGTTCCCTGATCTGGATATCCACGCCGGGATGCTGCGCCATGAACGCGGCGACGATGGCGGGCAGCCGGTCGAGCAGCGAGGCCGGGCTGGCGTACAGCCGGACCTCGCCACGCAATCCGGTGCGATGCGCATCCAGGCGCTCTTCGATGCGTTCGAGCACCGCCTTCAGGTCGCGCGCCTGTTCGACCAGTTCGCGCCCCGCGCTGGTGGGCACGATGCCGCCATGGCGCCGCTCCAACAGAGGCGTGCCGGCCACGCGTTCGAGCTCGGCGATCCTGCGGCTGACCGCCGAGACAACCAAATGCTCGGATACCGCGGCTTCGCTCAGGCTGCCCGTTTCCACCGCCGTCATGAAGATCTGCAGCGTGTGCAGGTCGAGCCTGGCGCCCAGGTGTTTCGCGGAGTAGCGAGTGCGTGTGGCCATGCGGCCGATATTACCAGCACAGCCGCGCGACGCGACGGGTGCGGCGCGCAGCGGCAATTTCGTCAAGGCCGCTTTCACAAAACATCAAAATGCTCGCGCCAGGGCTCACAGTAAGCTTGGCTCCGGAGGAAGTGCCACGAACACTCCTCGACAAATAACTATTAATCAGGACGAGACATGCATTCATCACTGCCAGGCAGGCTGGCCTGCCGATTGACGCTGGTCTGTGCGATCGGCGCCATTACGGCGTTCCCCGCCGGTACCGCTCTCGCGCAAGCAGCCTTTCCCAGCAAACCGATCCGCCTGCTCGTCCCCTTTCCCCCCGGCGGCGCGTCCGATGGCAGCGCACGCCTGGTGGCCGAGGCGATGAGCCGGCAGTTGAACCAGAACGTCATCGTGGAAAACCGTCCGGGAGCCGCGGGACTGATCACCGGCGAGGCCATCGCGCGCGCCGAGCCCGACGGCTACATGCTGATGCTGGGCTACAACGGGCTGCTGGCCGTCAGCCCCTTCATCGTGCAAAAGATGCCTTATGACACCCTGAAGGACCAGACGGCGGTGGGCAAGATCGCCGACTATCCCAGCGTATTGGCGGCCAATGCCAAGGTCGACGTCCGGAACTGGAAAGATGTCCTCGCGCTGTCCAAGAAGCTGCCGCAAGGGCTGTTCTACGGCACCTCGGGCTCGGGCAGCCTGGACAACCTGATCGGCGCCGTGTTGGCCCAGAGTAGCGGGGCCCACCTAGTCCACGTGCCATACAAGGGCGCGGGCCCCGCCTTGACCGACGCGATGGGCGGACATATTCCCCTATCGCTGACTTCGCTGTCGGGCGCCCTGCCTTATATCAAGGCCGGCACGCTGCGGCCGATTGCCGTATCCGGCGCCGAACGTTCGGCCTTCGCGCCCGATGTGCCTACGTTTACCCAGGCTGGCGTCCCCGATAACGTCGTGATTACCTCATCGATCGGCCTTATCGCGCCGAGCAAGACGCCCAAGCCCGTGATCGACGTGCTGAACAAGGCGCTCAATACCGTGCTTGCCACGCCGCAACTGCAGCACGGCCTGGGCGAATTGGGAATGACTCCCCGTCCCGGCACGCCCGACGACTACCAGGCCGAAATCAAGCGCGACTATGACCGCTTTGGGGCTATCGTCAAGACAGCACACATTCAAGCGGACTGACCCGCGGTGCCCGGGCCGTGCACTTTCCACGAGGCTGTTGGCTGATGCTGCCTGGCAGCCTGCGATCACTAAAGCCTAGCAGCCAATATCGAGGGAGGAGCGCCTAGGCGAACTCAATCATTCCCTCGTTGCGTGACTGCTTGCGCAAGGCGACCGCATTCACCTCGGCCAACGTCGTCTCATGCGCGGTCAGGCGGAAAACGCGCAGGGTGTTGCTTACCACGCCGACCTGGCTATTGAGCGAATTGGCGGCAGCCGCGAGCTCTT
>DATJHN010000087.1:0-7332 GCA_035493915.1 Bordetella sp. | reverse complement strand
CAGGCAGATAAAGCAGGCGCGTTCGGTACCGGTCAGATGGATGCGCTTGCCGGCCGGCGTGATCAGCACCCAGCCCTGGTACAGGACGCGCCAGGGCTCGCGGGCGGAAATGGCGTTCGCCGCGGCATCCGCGCCCGCGCCCTGCGGGGTCAGGCTGCGTAAGGTATAGCCGGCGGAGCGGGCGTCGGCGGCGGCGCCGAACAGGCCCGCGATGTCGGTGGACCCGACCAGGCCGACGGCGTTGGCGACCGGCCGGGGC
Source organism: Bordetella sp. (assembly GCA_035493915.1). Classification (GTDB taxonomy): domain Bacteria; phylum Pseudomonadota; class Gammaproteobacteria; order Burkholderiales; family Burkholderiaceae_B; genus Bordetella_C. The sequence continues at coordinate 7,073 of DATJHN010000087.1, read as the reverse complement.
GCCGGGATCGCGGCGGGGGCAACTCCGACCGATGGCGGCATCGCCAATGCGGGGCGGCGGCGCAGCCGCATCGCGCGGCGCGCCTGCGCCCGCAGCAGCGCGGCCAGCTCGGTGGCTTCGTAGCGGCGATCCAGGCACATGTGAGCGCCCGCCTGCAAGGCGTTCAGGCGGGTCTGCTGCGCCGCGTCCGGCGCCTGCAGCAGGATGCCCGCGCCATACTGGGCGCTAAGGCGCGGCAGGACGGCATCGACTACCTGGCTGACAGGTGCGCTGGCGCCAACCAGCACCAGATCGGGATCACGAAGATCCAGCCATTGAAAAAGGCCGGCCGCATCGCGGCAGCCATGGACATGAAAGCCCAACCGCGCGAGCAGATGCACGGTGCGATTGCGGGTATCGTCGTCCGGTTCCCACAGTGCCAGCGAAAGTGGCGGATTTTCGGTTGCGTTGCACGATTCCATGACATTCCACAAGGTTGCGAAGGATGATCGATGTGCACCGAAAGCTACCATCGTGATTCCTTCCATTTCCTGATTGGATGTCAATTCAGACCAATCCGCTGACTTGGGCCGCTGCGCGCCGTTCTCGAACCTATGCCTCGGGCCGATGAATATCGTGCGTCACGAACCGCTGGCCTTCCGCCGGCAGGTCCAGCACGCCGGGGCGCGCCAGCGTCGCGCGAATATCGGCCAGGCCGGATGCCCAATGATCGCGCATGGCCTCGGTGCCGAATTCGTAATCCTTGGAGTGGCGTTCGTAGTTCTTGGACTCGTAGATCATATTGATCACGTTGATCGCCGGAATCTGGGCATCGCGGCGGATTTCCGCCAGTTCCGGCGCGTTGCGCTTGCCCGGCGGCAGCATTGCCAGCAAGCGCTGCAAATCCTCGCGCAGCTTGATGTTGCGCTTCAACGTATCGGTTACCAGCCGCGTGCGGCTGGAATACTGGATGTCCTTGCGGCGTTCCTCGACCTCGTCCATGTTGGTGGGCAGCGGGCCGCGCGCGGGCCACAGATCCACCTGGAAGGCCAGCGTATCGCGCATGGGGCTGCTTGACAGCACGTAGTACAGGGGCGTGTTCGATACCACGCCGCCGTCCCAGTAGTATTCACCGTCGATTTCGACGGCGGGAAAGCCCGGCGGCAAGGCGCCGGACGCCATGACGTGATGCGGCGTCAGTTCGCACTGCGTGCTGTCGAAAAATGCGAAATTGCCGGTACGCACATTGACCGCGCCAAAACTGGCGCGCACCGATCCGCTATTGAGCAGGCCGAAGTCGACATACGTGCGCAGGGTTTCCAGCAGCGGCGTGGTGTCGTAATAGCTGGTGGCGGCGATTCCCTGCTGCCAGAAAGGAGGCGGAAATCGCGGCTTGAAGAAGCCTGGCTGGCCGTGCATCAGCGCGGTGGCCGCGGCCAGCCGGCCATTCATCCACTCGCCCCAGGGAAGGTTTTCGTAGCCGTACGAACGGCATATGGTTTCCCAGAAACCCCGCAGGCGCTCGACGCGTTCGTCTTCAGGCGAGCCGGCGATGATCGCGGCATTGATGGCGCCGATGGAAATACCCGCGACCCAATCCGGCCGCAGGCCGTATTCGTGCAGCCCTTCGTAGACGCCCGTCTGGTAGGAGCCCAGCGCGCCCCCGCCCTGCAGGACCAGCGCGACGGTTTCGTACGCGCATTTGCTTCGATTCGCGCGGTTCATGGCATCAACCCAGCAGCAAGGCGTCGTCCGCGAGTTTTTCGCCGCGCACGCGTTCGAACATGGCCAGCAGATCGGGCACGGTCAGCCCCTTGCGCTCTTGGCCGGCGACGTCCAGCACCACCTGGCCCTGATGCAGCATGACGGTGCGGTCGCCGACCTCCAGCGCCTGCCGCATGCTGTGCGTGACCATGAGCGTGGTCAGCCGGCTTTCGGCGACGATGCGGGTGGTCAGGCCCAGCACGAAGTCGGCGGTGCGCGGATCCAGCGCCGCCGTGTGTTCGTCCAGCAGCAGCAGGCGCGAAGGCCGCAGTGCCGCCATGAGCAGGCTGACCGCCTGCCGCTGGCCGCCCGACAACAGGCCGATACGATCGCCCAGGCGGTTTTCCAGGCCCAGTCCCAGCGTGGACAGGCGCTCCCGAAAGACATTCCGCATGGCGGCCTTGACCGCATGCCGAAGGCCGCGCCGGCCGCCGCGCGCCTGGGCCAGCGCCATGTTTTCTTCGATGCTCAGGTCCTCGCAAGTCCCTGCCATGGGGTCCTGGAACACCCGCGCTACGTATTCGGCGCGGCTCCAGGAAGGTTGGCGCGTCATGTCCACGCCATCGATCTCGATGCGTCCGCTATCGATGGACTGGTCGCCCGACACGGCATTCAGGAAAGTGGACTTGCCGGCGCCGTTCGACCCGATGACGGTAACGAACTGGCCGGTGGGTATATGCAGGGAAAGGCCGCGTAGCGCCCGGGTTTCTATCGGCGTGCCGGCGTTGAAGGTAATGTGCAGATCGTGTGCGGTCAGCATGTCAGGCTCCCTGGCCCGCGCGCTTGCGCCGGCGCAAGCGCGGAATGACGAGCGCGATGGTTACCAGCACCGCGGTCACCAGGTTCAGGTCCTGGGCCTGCAGGCCGATGAAATCGGTATTCAGGGCTAGCGTGACGAAGAAGCGATACACGATCGCGCCCAGTATGACGGCCAGCGTGGCCAGCGCGATGCGCCGCGCCGGCAGCATGCTTTCGCCGACGATGACCGCGGCCAGGCCGATGACGATCGTACCCAGGCCCATGGAAATGTCCGCGCCGCCCTGGGCCTGCGCGAACAGGGCTCCGGCCAGCGCCACCAGCGCGTTGGACAGCGCCATGCCGCCCAGCACCAGGCGTCCGGTGTTCACGCCCTGGGCGCGCGCCATGCGCGGATTGGCGCCCGTGGCGCGCAGCGCCAGGCCTTGTTCCGTGGACAGAAACCAGTCGAGCAGCAGCTTGCAGAGAATGACAACCACCAGCAGGATCAGCGGCCGCGCCATGTAGTCGCTGAGCCACGCGGGCTGCAGCAGCGTGAAGACGGTCGGTTCGGTGATCAGGGGAACGTTCGGGCGCCCCATCACGCGCAGGTTGACCGAATACAGGGCGATCATGACCAGGATGCTGGCGAGCAGATCCATGATGCGCAGCTTTACGTTGAGCCAACCGGTAAGCCAGCCGGCCGCGGCCCCCGCGACGACGGCGCAGGCGGTCGCGGCGAATGGATTGAAACCGGCCGAAATCATGGTGGCGGCCACCGCCGCGCCCAAGGGGAAACTGCCGTCGACCGTCAGGTCGGGAAAACGCAGCAGACGAAAGGAAATCAAAACGCCCAGGGCCACCAGGCTGAAGACCAGCCCGACCTCCAGCGCGCCCAGCAGTGAGAAAAGGGACATCGTCGCGGTGTTGCCTACTTGATGACCTGTGCGGCCGACTTGATGATGGCTTCGGGCAGGGTCACGCCCTGTGCCTGCGCGGCGGCGGGATTGACCATGAGCTGCACCTTGGTGACCGTGGCGGACGGGATTGCTCCGGGTTTCTCGCCCTTGAATATGCGGACCACGACGTCACCCACCTGTTGTCCAAGCTGGTAATAGTCCACGCCCTGGGCGGCGATCGCGCCGCGCTTGACGCTATCGTTGTCCGCGGCGATCAGCGGAATCTTGGCGTCGTTGCCGACCTTGACGAGCGATTCATAGGCGGCCACCACATTGTTGTCGGTGCTGGTGTAGATGACGTCGACCTTGCCGACCAGGCTGCGCGCCGCGGCGGCGACGTCGATCGTGCGCGGGGCGGCGGCTTCGACCAGGCTCATGCCGACCTTGGGCAGCAGTTCCTGCATTTGCTTGACCACCACCACGGAATTCGCCTCGCCGGGGTTGTAGACCATGCCGACGCGCTTGGCGTTGGGCACGATTTTGCGTATCAGATCGATCTGCCGATCGAGTTCCAGAGCGTCGGAAATACCCGTGACGTTCGTACCGGACGGCCCCATCGACGGCACCAGTTGGCCGGCCACGGGATCGGTCACGGCGGCGTAGACGACTGGGATACTCTTAGTCGCGGAGACCACGGCCTGGGCAGCGGGCGTGGCAATGGCGACTATGGCGTCGGGGCGGTCACCGACGAATTTGCGGGCGATCTGCGCGGCGGTACCGGTGTTGCCCTGCGCGCTCTGGTATTCCCACTTCAGATTCCTGGATGCGTCGTAGCCCTTGGCCTTGAGCGCATCCCTGACCCCATCGCGTACGGCGTCCAGGGCGGGATGTTCGACGATGGCGATGACCGCCACCGACTTCTGCCCCGCGGGGGCGGCCTGCGCGGGTCCGCCGGCATGCAGCGCGGCGGCCAGCGCAAACGCGGCCGCGACAGCGTGTATGCCGGATTTTGTCGTAGACATAAGAAGGCTCCTCGACCTTGGGAAATGCCCGGGACGGGAGCGGGGCGTGCGCGCCGGCGGGCTCCACCTGGGCCGCCCGTCCCCTAAAAATGCATAGTCTAACTTGGCGAAAGGAGGGACCAGGCGCGGGAAATCCCTGAACTTACACGTAAGTACGCCGTGTCGCCTTTCGACCGATATACTTGGCCGAAAGAATCAGAACAAGAAGAAGAAAAATCCGATGCCTTGCCAGATATTTATCTGACAAGCACTAACAACCATCGATGAGAGCGAAGACCATGCAACAACGTCAATTGGGCCGTTCCGGCCTTTCCGTTCCTCCCCTGGCCTTCGGCGGCAATGTATTCGGTTGGACTGTCGGCGAAGCCGAAGCCTATTCGCTGCTGGACGCCATGGTGGATGCCGGCTTGAACTTCATCGACACCGCCGACGTATATTCCCGCTGGGCCCCCGGCAACCGCGGAGGAGAATCCGAGGTCATCATCGGCCAGTGGCTGGCAAAGTCCGGCAAGCGGGACAAAGTGATCATCGCCACCAAGGTCGGGATGGAGATGGGACCCAAGGCCAAGGGCCTGGGGCCGTCTTATATCGCACGGGCCGTGGAGGACTCGCTGGCGCGGCTGCAAACGGACTATATCGACCTGTACCAATCGCACCGCGACGATCCGGATACGCCGCTGACCGATACGCTGGCCGCCTACGGCAAGCTGCGCGACCAGGGCAAAATACGCGCCATCGGCGCTTCCAACTACACCGCGGCCCGCCTGTCCGAAGCCCTGATACTGAGCGAACGCAACGGCTTGCCGCGCTATGAATCCATCCAGCCCGAATACAACCTGTATGCGCGCGAACCCTACGAAAGCGGGCTGCAGGCGGTGGTAACGGCGCAGGGCCTGGGCACGATCAACTACTACGCACTGGCAAGCGGCTTTCTGTCCGGCAAATACCGGACGGCGGCCGATGCCGGCAAGAGCGTGCGCGGCAAGAAGATCGTCGAGACCTATCTGAACGAACGCGGACTGCGCATACTGGCCGCGCTGGACCAGGCCGCCGAAGCGACCGGCGCGACGCCGACCCAGGTTGCATTGGCGTGGACCATCGCGCAACCCGGCATCGCCGCGCCCATCGCCAGCGCCACCTCGCTGGCGCAACTGGACGATCTGGTAAAGGCCGCCTATCTGACACTGCCGCCGGAGACCATGCGCACGCTGGACGAGGCCAGCGCCTGGCGTCAATAAGGCAACCGTGGCCAGGGCCTGTTCACACAGGACAGGCCCTGGGCCAGCGTCACGCTGAAGTCCTTCCATAGGACAGGCCCTGGTCCAGCGTTACGCCGAAGTCCTTCCACAGGACAGCGCTAGTCCAGCGTTACGCCGGAGTCCTTCACGACCCTGCCCCATCTGGCCACTTCCTCGGCGACGAATTTGCCGAAAGCGGGACCGGTCAGATCGGGCGTGGCGGAACCGTTGGACGCCCATTGCTCCTTGAGCTTGGGCGTATTCAAGGCCGTGGTCACCTCGCGGATCATGCGGTCGATGGCAGGCTGCGGCGTGCCGGCCGGCGCCCACAACGCATACCAGGTGGACACCTGGTAGTTCATCACGCCCGCCTCGGCGGCTGTCGGTATGTTGGGAAAAGACGGCGAGCGTTGCGCGGCCGCCACCGCCAGCGGCTTGATGCTGCCCGCGCGGATATGCCCGGAAGACGATCCCAGCCCATCGAAGGCCATGTCCACCTGGCCGCCGATCAATGCCGACAGCATGGGGCCGGCGCCCTGGTACGGCACATCCACCAGCTTGATCCCGGTCTGCATGGCGAACAGTTCGCCGGCCAGGTGATGGGTACTGCCCTTGCCCGCCGTGCCGTAGTTGATCTGCCCGGGCCGGGCCTTGGCGTAGGCAATGAATTCCTGCAGCGTGTTGACCGGCAGCTTGGACGCATTGATCACCACGACCTGCGGGGGCTGCGCCAGCAGCGCGACCGGGACGAAGTCCTTCTGGATATCGTAGCTGAGCTGCTTGTACAGGGCTGGGGCGACCGCGTGATGGGCGCCGCCCATGAAGAAGGTGTAGCCGTCGGGCCGCGCCTTGGCGGCAACGCCGGCGCCCACCGTGCCGCCCGCGCCGCCTTTATTGTCGATCACGACGGTCTGGCCGAGCTGCGTGCGCAGCTGTTCGGCCAATGGGCGGGCGAAAGTGTCGGTGCCGCCGCCCGCGGGAAAGGGCACGATGATGGTAACGGGGCGTTCGGGCCAGTCGGCGCGAGCGGGGTTTGCCAGGACTAGTGCGAGCAATGCGGCGGCCAGCGCCGCGAACCTGGTTCGGTAAGCCATGATGTTCTCCTCCGGGGTGCTGCGTAGGATGGGTATCGCCCATCGGTCGACGCGGTGCGCTCTCGCGCCCGCTGTTGTATGAATCCTTACGCACATCGGGTGTTGGGTGTTGTCGGGTACTCTCCTGGTGACAGTGGACAAATGGACGTGGCGGCGCGGCGCGAGCGCGCCGCCATGTGGTTCGCGCGGGTGGAAGGCGGGTCAAGCCGATCCGCCTGAAGCAGCCCGTTCAACGCCCACCGGTTCAAAACCGGCCGGCGTGACGCTGACCCGCTTAAAGCTGGCCGAACGTTTCCCGTAATACGTTCTTCTGCACTTTACCCATGGTATTGCGCGGCAGCT
>DATJHN010000086.1:0-9443 GCA_035493915.1 Bordetella sp. | reverse complement strand
GCCATCGTGCACAAGTTCGACGGCGGCCCGGTCGGCGTCGACAGCCTGGCGGCCGCCATCGGCGAAGAGCGCGACACGATCGAAGACGTCATCGAACCCTATCTGATCCAGCACGGTTTCCTGCAGCGCACGCCGCGCGGGCGCATGGCCACGCAAACCACCTGGCGCCACCTGGGGCTGACCCCGCCCGCGGGAACCGGTCCGGCCACCGGCGATTTGTTCGGCGGCTGATCCATAGCGGATCGGCCGTGGCCGGTGATGCCCACGCGATTCCTGCCCCGCGTGGAGCCGGTACCCATCCAAAAATGCCCACCTGGCGCCGGGCCGGGAGCCCGGCGTTCAGCCCGCCAGTGCCCCGACGCGTTCCAGGATATCGTCTCCGTAGGCCTCGAGCTTGCGCGCCCCGACCCCGCTGATGCCACCCAGTTCGGCCAGCGAGGCGGGCCGCGCCATGGCGATTTCGCGCAAGGTCGCATCGTGGAAGATGACGTAAGCCGGCACGCCATGGTTGCGCGCCACTTCCGCGCGCCAGGCGCGCAAGGCTTCGAACACGGGCTGGGCCTCGCTGGGCAGTTCGACGGTCGGCCCCCGGCTGCGGGATCCGGTGCTTTTCGACGCGCGCGCCGCCTTGGGCGATTCCCGCCGCAGCATCAGTTGCCGCTCGCCTTTGAGCACGGCGCGGCTGCCTTCGGTCAGCGCCAGCGTGCCGTAGCCTTCGTGATCCACCGTAAGCAGGCCCTGCGCCAGCAATTGCCGCAGCACGCCACGCCACGCGGAGTCCGACAGGTCCGCGCCCACGCCGAATACCGATAGCGTGTCATGCCCATACTGGTTGACGCGGTCCGTGGTTTTGCCGCGCAGGATGTCGATGATATGGCCGGCGCCGTAGCGCTGCCCACGCTCCTTCCACAAGCGATAGACGGCCGACAGTACTTTCTGCGCGGCCACGGTGCCGTCCCAGGCCTGCGGCGGCTCCAGGCAGACATCGCAATTGCCACAGGCGGTAATCTGCTGGCCGAAGTAGGCCAGCAGACGTACGCGCCGGCACTCCACCGTCTCGCACAGTCCCAGCATGGCATCCAGCTGCTGCCCCAGCCGGCGCCGGAATACATCGTCGCCCGGCGATTCGTCGATCATGCGGCGCTGCTGCACCACGTCCTGCAGTCCATAGGCCAGCCAGGCCGTCGCCGGCAAACCGTCGCGGCCGGCGCGCCCGGTTTCCTGGTAGTAGCCTTCCACCGATTTCGGCAAATCGATATGCCCGACGAAACGCACGTCGGGCTTGTCGATCCCCATGCCGAAGGCGATGGTCGCCACCATGACGATGCCGTCCTCGCGCAGAAAGCGCGATTGGTTGGAAGCACGCACCGCCGCGCCCAGGCCGGCGTGATACGGCAGCGCCTGTACGCCGTTATTGCATAGGAAATCCGCGGTTTCCTCGACGCGGGCGCGCGACAGGCAGTACACGACGCCGGAATCGCCGGCGTGTTCGGTGCGGATCAGATCGAGCAGTTGCTTGCGCGCCTCGTTCTTTTCGACAATGCGGTAGCGAATATTGGGACGGTCGAAACTGGCGACGAAATGGCGGGCCTCGTCCAGCGCCAGGCGCTGCGCGATTTCCGCGCGCGTGGCCGCCGTCGCGGTCGCCGTCAGCGCGATGCGCGGCACCTGCGGCCAGCGTTCGTGCAGCAGCGACAGCCCCATGTATTCGGGGCGGAAATCGTGGCCCCACTGCGATACGCAATGCGCCTCGTCGATGGCGAACAGCGCGATACGCCCGCGTTCCAGCAGTTCCAGGCAGCGATCGGTCAACAGCCGTTCCGGCGCGACGTACAGAAGATCGAGTTCGCCGTCCAGGAAAGCGCGCTCCACGTCGCGCGCGACGCGCCAATCCTGGGTCGAATTGAGATAGGCGGCCCGCACGCCGAGTTCGGTCAGGGCATCGACCTGATCCTGCATCAGCGCAATCAGCGGCGACACCACGATCCCGGTGCCTTCACGGACGAGCGCGGGCACCTGGTAGCACAGCGACTTGCCGCCGCCGGTAGGCATCAGCACGAGCGCATCGCCGCCCTGGACGATGTGATCGACGATGGCCTGCTGGTCGCCGCGAAAGGATTCGTAGCCGAAAACGCGCCGCAGAACTTCCAGGGCGCGTGGCTCAGACATGAAGAAAAACCGGTAGTCTCATGCGCGGCATTTTAAAGGACCGCGGGCGCACCCATGCGCGCAGTGCGACATTGCCGGCACTATCGCCCTCCGATCGGCATGGTCAACTGCATGTTGACGCCAAAGTCGCCGGTGATTACGTCGTGGTCCGCGCCGACCGCAAGGCGGACATTGGGCGACAGCATCATGCTCTGCGAGATACCATAGCGGCGTTCCAGCATTTCACCGCTGGTGTCCCGCAATCCGGAATAGGTCCCGCTGAATTCGCCCCATGCGCCGACGGGAACCCCGGCGGAAAACGTATCGCGCCATTGGCGGGTGGTGGTCGCGCCATCCTGGTAGGTAGTCAGGTCGCCGTATCCGCTGCTGGTCATTTCATTCGCATAGCCCAGCTTGACCGCATCGAACACGTTCACGTTGTAGCCCATGCTATAGCGCCAGCCCTCGGCGGTATCCAGATGGCTTTGCGTCGCGCCGCCCTGCAGCGTCCCCCATTGCCCCAACGAATAGGTGGTGCCCAGTCCGGTGGTGGTCAGTGCCCGTGCGCTTTGCACCTGGCCTTCTACAGTGACATCCGGCGTCAGTCCATAGCGCAGGCTGTTGCTGCCCACGGGCGCCCCGTACTGCACGCCGCCGGCGGTCGCGGTGGGGTCGGTGTTGTTGATGCGGCCCCATACAGAGGAATAGCCCAGCTTGCCTTCCGGAACAGTGGTATCGGCGGACGTCGTCAGATTGGACACCTGCACTCCGCCTATCGCGGCGGTGCTGCTCCAGGCCGGCGAAAACGGGGTCAGGCTGCCCAGGGACACGGACGGCCCGTCCACATTGCGGTAGGTCAGGTTGCGATCGCCCAACTGCATGCCGCCTTCGGGCGAGACGCCGGCAAACCAGGGTTTGGGCGTGCCCACGGGCCGCCCCCACTTGACCGGCACCGTGCCCGGCGGAGGCGGAATGTAGTCCAGGTCCAGGTTGGCGGGGGCGCTGTCCGCGGCTTCGGCGGCGGCGGTCGGCAAGACCGTGCAATCCAGCCGCGGAGCGTCCGGTGAGGATCCGGCCGACTGGGAGTCGGCGGTGCTTTGTTCCGATCCAGCCGCCCGATCGGCGGGCGCCGGCGCCGTTTGCTCGATGGGTCCCGTCGCGTCATTGCCAGGCTGGTGGTCCGCCCCCTTGCCGGACTCCTGCTCCCCGGCCGGGGCCGGCACCGCGGGCTGGCAGGGCGGCAGCTCTGCCGTAATCTCAACGCCCCTGGACGGTTTGATCGGCATGGGCAAGGCGGGTGCCAGTACGCCCAGGCCGCGCTCCGCCTGGGCGTACATTATTGGCGGACGCGATGGCAGGCCGGCATCGGAGGCGGCCGTAGCAGGGCTGGACGAAAATGGCGCGGCCAGCGCGCCGGCCTGGATGCAGCTCGCCAGCGCGACGCCAAGCGCGGCGCGCGCGGCGCGCCGCCAGACAAAAACATGCATAAGGCAAAGTTCCGGTACCAGGGTCGAGATCCTTATCGAGCTTACCCAGGGCCTGTTAACCCTGGAAGGCGCCGTAACAAACACCCCGTCTCCATTTGTAGCTGTGCATTTTAATCGGCCCCGAAGACGCTTATGCCGTATAGAAGTGGGGCCATGCCGTATAGTTCCGGTCGATTTCCGATTTCAGTCCATTTCCTCCCCTTGCCCCCGGGGCTTCGGCCTCGCAATATGCGGACATGGAAACGCCTCATACCAAATTGCTGGTCGTCGACGACGATCCCGCCCTGCGGCAACTGCTGGCCGATTACTTGAATCGACACGGCTACGACACTCTGCTGGCGCCCGACGCGGCCGACCTGCCGGCGCGCATCGCGCGCTACGCACCCGACCTGCTGGTCCTGGACCGGATGCTGCCGGGCGGAGACGGCGCCGATGCCTGTCGCCGTCTGCGCGAACAGGGCGAGGACATCCCGGTGATCCTGCTGACGGCGCGCGACGAGGCCGTCGACCGCATCATCGGGCTGGAAGCAGGCGCCGATGACTATCTGGGCAAGCCTTTCGATCCGCGCGAATTGCTGGCGCGTATCGAAGCCGTGCTGCGCCGCAAGAAAGGACCTTCGGCGCTGACCCGCGATGCGGCCGTCAACTTCGGCCCCTTCGTCTTCGAGCCGGCGACCCGCCAGTTGCTGCGCGACGGTGTGGCCGTCAAGCTGACCGGCGGCGAAATCAACCTGCTGGAGGCGCTGGTGCGCAATGCCGGCAAGCCGCTGTCGCGCGAACGCCTGCTGGCGCTGGCGCGCGACGACGACGCCGGCGAACGCAATGACCGCGCCATCGACATCGCCATCCTGCGACTGCGCCGCGCCATCGAGGATGATCCCAAGCAGCCGCGCTGGATCCAGACCGTCTGGGGCATAGGCTACCGCTTCTCGCCGTAGGGCCCATGCATGGTTCCTTCCAGGATTAACAGGCCCCAATGAAGTTTTCGCCGCGATCCCTGCTGCCGCGCTCGCTGCGCACTCGCCTGATCCTGCTCGTGCTGGGCTGCATGCTGCTGGCCCAGGCGGGCACGTTGGCCGTGGGTTCGCACTACCGGCACCGCTTCATCGACGACGTAATCCTGGACTACATCGTCACGACCATACGCACCCTGCGCGCCGCGGTCTCGGAAGTCCCGGCGGAAGACCGCGCCGGCTTCGTGCGCGACGCCTCCGGCGGCCAATGGCACCTGTGGGCGCGCACCCTGCCCGCCGAGGCGCAGCTGGCGCGCTTCCATGGCGGCGGATTGCCGCCACCCCCGCCCCGCGATGGCATATCCAGCGCCGAGCGCGAGGCCCGCCTGGCCGAGATCCGTGAATACCGCCAAGGCCGTCCCAACGGCACCGACGACGATATCCGCCGCGACCTGCGCAGCCTGGTGCGCCAGCTGAACGAACGGCTGAACGACGGCACCCGCGTCGCGCTGTCGCGCGGTCCGCGCCCGGAAGTCTTTATCTCGCTGGCGCCCAACCCCACCAGCGAAGACGCGCCGCAACTACGCGAATGGCTGGTCATTCCGCTGGACCGGCTGGATCCGCCGCTGGCCACGCCCATGGTCATCACCTGGCTGACCGTATTCGGCGTGGTGCTGCTATTGGCGGGCGGCTTTTCCTGGCATATCACGCGCCCGATCACCCGCTTGGCCGAAGCCGCGGACAAGCTGGCCGCCGGCAAGCCGCAGCGCGTGGTGCCGTCGGGACCGCACGAAACACGCGTTCTGGGCGAGCGCTTCAATGCCATGCTGGATGCGCTGCAGGAATCGGAATCGGTGCGGCGCACGCTGCTGGCCGGCCTGCCGCACGATCTGAAGGCGCCTCTGTCGCGCATGTGGCTACGCATCGAAATGTCCGACGATGCGACCCTGACGGAAGGCCTGCGCAAGGACCTGCAGGACATGCAGTACATGGTCGACCAGTTCATCGGCTTTGTCCGCGGCACCGACCCGGCGGGCTACCGCTATGCGCCGGTGCCGCTGACCGAATGGTTGACCGAACGGGTGCAGGGCTGGAAGGGTGCGGGGTCGCCGGTCGAGTTGCGCATCGATAGCGAACAGCAGTTGACGGTGCAGGGCGATGCCGTCGCGCTGGCCCGTCTGTTGGACAACCTGATCGGCAATGCCCTGCACCATGGCGCGCCGCCGGTCGAAGTATCCCTGGCGGAACAAAACGGCATGGCCTTGCTGTGCGTGTCGGACCATGGTCCCGGCATTCCGGCGGACCGCCGCGCCGAGGCTCTGCGCCCATTCGCCCGCCTGGACGATGCGCGCACGCGCACGGGCAACGTGGGGCTGGGCCTGGCGCTGGTGGAAGCCATTACGCGCGCCCATGGCGGTACGCTGACGCTGGGCGCCGCCCCATGGGGCGGCCTGAGCGTGGCGATCGCGCTGCCTTTGCAGACCTGACGACGGCATCCAGCCGCGCGAGCCGGCAGGCGATACCGGAAGCAGGCTCTGCCCGGTTCCCCTCCCTGGGGCCGCGGGTGGCCGACGACGCTCAGTGCCGTCCAGGCATCCCGCCCGCGGCGGCCCTGGTCCGCCTGGCCTTGCCGAACACCGACCGGTAGGCCAGGATGTTGAACACCAGGATCAAGGGCACCGCCACGATCGCGCCGGACAGGACCAGCCGCATCGAACCCAGCGAGGCCGCGCCGTCCCACAAGGTCATGTCATCCAGGATCAGGAACGGGAACAGGCTATACGCCAGTCCGGCCAGCATCAGCAGGAACAGGCAGACGCAGGTCAGGAACGGCACCCAGCTGAAGCGTTCGGCATGGCGCGGCAAGCGCATCAGCACCATTTCGGTACCGACGAAGCCCAGCAGCATGGCCACCCATACCCCGACGGCCAGGCCGAGATGGGACAGATTGCTCCACTTGTAGAAAATGCCGGCGTTGGCCAGTCCCAGCGTGACGGCGATGGCGACCATGCCGGCCGCGGTCCAGCGGATCGCATGCCGCGCCCATTGCACCGCGCGCCGCTGCAGGTCGCCATCCACGCGCATCGTCAGCCAGGTCGCGCCCAGCAGCACGTAGGCCGCCACCGCGCATAAACCGACGAACAGGGAAAATCCGTGATAACCCGCCGTGTTCTGATATCCGGTGGCGATGCGGCCCAGCGCCATGCCCTGGCCGAAGGCCGTCATCAGCGAGCCGATCCAGAAAGCCGTGACCCAGCGCGGCTTGGTTTCGGTGCGCGCGCGCAGGCGGAACTCATAGGACACGCTGCGCAGCACGACGCCCAGCACCATCAGCGTCAAGGGGGCATACAGCTGCCCCAGCACGGTCCCCCACGCAAAGGGAAAAGCAGCGGCGAACAGGCCGATACCCAGCAGCAGCCAGAACTCGTTTGCATCGCGCCAGGGGCTGAGCAAGGCCATCATGCGGCCACGCTCGTCTTCCGGCGCCAGTTGCAGGAGGATGCCGACGCCCAGGTCGAAGCCGTCCAGCACGGTACCGGCCACCACCAGCACGAACAGCATGCCCATGAACACCAGCGGCATCCAGAAAGAAGGATCGTTGGGGCTCAGGCCCAGCGAGGCGGCCAGATTGGCGATCATGATGCGGTTCCCACGGCCTTGCGCACCGGCACGACGCCGTAGCGCGCGGCATGGAAAAGCATACGCACGAAGGCGGTCAGCAGCACGCCGTACAGCACAACGTAGCCGAGCGTGCCGTACAACAGCGAGCGCGACGTGGCCGTGCCCAGTATTTCCGTCTGGGTGATGGCGCCGTTGACCGCATACGGCTGCAGGCCGACCACGGTAAAGATCCAGCCGCAGACGACCAGCGCCGCGCCGGCAAACGTCATCAGCGCCAGCGTCCGCAGCCAGCGGCGCGACAGAAAGGATGGATCGAAGGCGCGCTTGCGCAGCTTGAACAGGGTGGCCCAGGCGGCGCAGCCCATGAATAGCGCGAGCACCACCACGATACGCAGGGACCAGAATGTCAGCGCGACCGGCGGCTGCATGTTGGCGTAGTTTTCCAGGGCCAGGAAATGTCCGTTGACGTTGCGCCCCAGCCAGGGCGCGGCGGCGCCGCGCCATGTCCACGCGCCACGGTTGGACGCGCTGTCGGCGTCGGGCCAACCCAGCAGCACCAGGTCCGGCGCATCACCTTCATGCCAGTAGGCCGCCGCGGCGGCCGCCTTGGCGGGCTGGTAATGCGCGATAAGCTTGCCCGTTCCCACGCCCACCGGCGCCAGCAGCAGCACCGCGGCACAGGCCAGTCCGAGCGCGGCGCGAAAGCCCAGCCGCTCGCCGTCGTCCAGGGGGCGCCGCAAGGCCTGCCAGGCGGTAATGCCCATGATCAGGAACGCCGCCGCCAGCAAGGCGCCCAGCACGGTCACGCCTATCGTCCAACCCAGCGAGGGGTTGAAGACCACTTTGGCCCAGTCGTAGACCTGGAAACGGGCGTCGACCGCGACCGCGCCGTCCGGCGTCTGCATCCAGGACACCAGCGCCAGCACCCAGAAGGCGGTCGCCAGATGTCCCAGCGCGACCATCAGCACGGACAGGGTATGGACGGTTTCCGACACGCGCCGCTGCCCGAATAGCATGACGCCGAGGAAACACGATTTCAGCGCGAACACCGACAGCACGGCAAATCCCAGCAGCGGGCCGGCCACATTGCCGATCTTGTCCATCAGACCCGACCACACCGTGCCCAATTGCAAAAGCACGGGCACCCCGGAGGCCAGCGCCAGCACGAAGGCCAGGGCAAAAATACGGACCCAGAACCGGTAGGCGGCGGTCCATCCCGCATCGCCGCTGGTACGGGCACGCAGCTTGAAATACAGCAACAACCAGGACAGTGCCAGCGCCAGCGACATGAAAAGCGCCACGAACGCCAGGCAAGCGGTGAACTGCAGACGGCCCAGGAATAAAGGGGGGATGCTCATGGTGGGCGCTAGTTTAGACGCACTTTGCATCATCCGCGCCACCATGGTTACGGGTCCGGCTATTGAGCGTGCGAAAGGCAAAAAATGTCGAACGTGGCAAAATTGTCCCTTTGCCGCTGCCTTTCCGACGCACAGCATGACCACTGCCCCCCCGCCCCCAGCAACCGCGAACTTCCTGCGGCACATTATCGAAGCCGACCTCAAGTCCGACCGCTTCAAGGACAAGCATTGGGCCGGCGTTCCCGGTCCGGCGGAGGTGCAGGCCCACGGCGGCCTGGATCCAGCACGCATCCGCACTCGCTTCCCGCCGGAGCCCAACGGCTACCTGCATATCGGCCACGCCAAAAGCATCTGCGTGAACTTCGGCCTGGCGCGCGATTACGGCGGCACCTGCCACCTGCGCTTCGACGACACCAATCCCGAAAAGGAAGACCAGGAATACGTCGATGCCATCATCGAGGCCGTCCACTGGCTGGGCTTCGACTGGAAAGCCGCCGATGGCCGGGAACAGCTGTATTTCGCCAGCGATTACTTCGACACCATGTATGCGTTCGCGCAGGCGCTGATCCGCGCCGGCTATGCCTACGTCGACCAGCAATCGCCGGAGCAGATCCGCGCCAATCGCGGCACGCTGACCGAAGCCGGCACCAACTCGCCCTGGCGCGACCGGCCGGTGCAGGAATCACTGGACCTGCTGGCGGAAATGCGCGACGGCAAGCATCCGGACGGCAGCATGGTGCTGCGCGCGCGCATCGATATGGCTTCGCCCAATATCAACCTGCGCGACCCGGTTATCTACCGCGTCCGCCATGCCACGCATCACCGCACCGGCGACAAATGGTGCATCTACCCCATGTATACCTGGGCGCACCCCA
>DATJHN010000085.1:0-18860 GCA_035493915.1 Bordetella sp. | reverse complement strand
CTTCACTCCGTACGGGACCGCCAATCTATCGAACAGCAGTTCCCAAGCGGTGATGGAGGTGAGGGGAACAGCCGCGGCCTGGCTGAACGAGAGCGTATTGGGTTTGCGCCCGACGATGCGCTCGTCGACCAGATGCAGTTCGCTGTTGCTGCCGGGCCGGTCGAAGGCGCCTGCATAGAAAACCTCATCGCCCGGCTTGAAGAGCGCCACTTCGGAGCCCACCGCGTCGACAATCCCAGCCGCGTCGTAGCCGAGGATCCTCGGCTCCCCGTGTGGCGGCAGTGAAGTGGCTCGGCGCTTCACGTCCGCCGGATTGACGGATACGGCCTTCACCCTGACACGCAGGTCGCGTGGACCCGGATTCGGTACCGGAACGTCCAACTCGACCAGGGCGTCGTCTGCCGTAATGGGCTGCGCTTTGTAGTAGCCAATCGCTTTCATTCCGAACTCCTTGGGCAGCGGTCGTCGTCGATGCGACCGACTAGATCAGCGCGGGAACGGTGGGATCGATTTCGACTTCGATCAAGTAGGTTTCGCCACTGGCCATGCCTTCCCGGAGTACTTCGGCGAGCGCTGCGGGGTCTGCCACGCGCTCGGCCTTGACGCCGTAACCGGCCGCGAGCGCGACGAAATCGAGACCCGGCAGATCCAGCCCCGGAACGTTGGGCGTGTCGAGCTGGTTCGCGAACGACTTCAGGATGTTGTACGCCCCATTGCGAGGAATGATGAACAGGATGGGCAGCTCATGTTGCGCGGCGGTCCACAACGCCTGGATGACATAGTTGGCGGCGCCGTCGCCGACGATGCTGATGATCTTGCGGTGGGTTCCCTTGTCATGTTCCGCCAAAGCCACTCCCACCGCAGCCGGCAGGCCGTAGCCCAGGACTCCTCCGGACATCGAGAAGAAGGAACGGGGACTATGCGTCGGCAGGCGCTGGCGCAGCGTTTTCAATGTGGACAGCGACTCCTGCACTATCACGCTGTCGTCGGGCCTGGCCTCGTCTATTGCGTGATAGAGGAAATCAGCGGTAATTCGCGTCCCCGCTTCCGGCGCGGGCAGCGCCGCGCGTGCCGGCGGCCGTGCGCGGCCCGATGCCTCGACGTGTTCGGCGAGGATCGTGCAGGCGCGGCCGGGATCCGCCAGTATGCTTTCTCCGACCGGCGCGCGGCCGGCTTCGCCGGGGTCGTCTGTGATGTGGAAGAGCCGTGATCCGGGCGGGATATAGTTGCCTGGCACATAGGGGTAGTACCGGAAAACCGGCGCGCCGATGACGACGATCACGTCGTGGCCTTCCAGCTGTTTGCAAAGCGGGCCGATTGCCCCGACCAGCACGCCCTGATAAAGAGGATGCGTTTCAGGGAAGCCGGGGCGGCCTTCACCGGGAGCCGCCCATACCTTGCATCGCAGCCGTTCGGCAAGACGCACCGCATCGTGCCAGCCGTCGCTTTGATCGACCGCTCCGCCCAGCACGAGCACCGGAGACCGTGCATGGGACAAGGCTTCGATGACTGGAGCCAGATACATGGGGTCAGCCCCAAGGCGCCGGCCGATAGTGCGGATTTCCGGCGGTTGCGGGCAAGGCTTGTCGATATCGTCCATGGGAATGGACAGGAAGACCGGACCCGCGGGAGGCTGTACCGCCATGGCGTATGCGCGCATCAATGCACCTGGAACGTCCTCTGCCCGCGCCGGCTCGTAGGCCCATTTCACATAAGGCTTTGGTATTTCGAGCGGCTGCGTATTGGTAAGGTAGGGTTCGAGCAATAGCATCTCGCGCGTTTGTTGACCCGCGGTGATGATCAGCGGGGCGCGGTTGTACCATGCACTCTCGATGTTCCCCAGGGCATTTCCCATGCCCGCCGCGGTGTGCAGATTGACCAATACAGCTTCGCCGGTCGCCTGCGCGTACGCATCCGCCATGGCGACCGCGGGGGCTTCCTGCAGCGCAAGCACGTAGCGGAAGTCGGCTGGGAAGTTCTTCAGCAGTGTCTCCTCTGTGGAGCCTGGGTTGCCGAAGATCGTGGTAAGGCCAAGGCGACGCGCGACCTCGAAAAAAACGCTTTGAACTGTGCTCATCTTCTGATTTCCAAGTAGCGGGGGAAGTCGGTTAACCGGCTTGATTCACACCGGGCGGGGGGGCGCCGACGGGGGAAATGCTGAGCAGGCGGCGGTTGACGAATTCGCCGAATCCGAGCTCAGACAGTTCACGGCCATAGCCGGAGTTCTTGATCCCCCCGAATGGAAGCTCGGGTGCCGTCCAGGTTGGATGATTGACGAACACCATGCCGCTCTCGATCCGCGCGGCCACGCGTTTGCCTCGTTCCAGATCAGCAGTAAAGACCGAACCGCCCAGGCCGAAAGGCGTGGCGTTGGCCAATTCAATCGCTTCTTCTTCGGTGTCCACGACATAAAAGCTTGCAACGGGACCGAATAGTTCCTGCGTGTAGACAGGATTGTCCTTGGCGATGCCCGTAAGGATGGTTGCTTCGACGTAGAAGCCTGGACGGTCGACGCGGCCGCCGCCCAGGGCCGCCCGCGCTCCCGCCTTGATGGCAAGCTCGATCTGGCGCAGCAGCCCCTTCATTGCGTTCTCGGAGGAAACCGGCCCGAGAGTTGTAAGAGGATCGGTCGGATCACCCGCGCGCAATGCTCCCATGCGGGCGACCAAGCCATCCAGGAAGATCTTTCCGCGCTCTTTGCCGATGACTATGAATCGCTTGGCCGCCACGCAACTCTGGCCCGTATTGTTCATGCGCCCCCATAGCGCGTTGTCGAGCGTCGCCTCCAGCGGCGCGTCCTCAAGCACGATAAAAGGATCGCTGCCGCCGAGCTCCATTACCGACTTCTTAAGATTGCGCCCGGCACGCTCCGCCACGGCGGCACCGGCACGTTCGCTGCCCGTCACCGTCACGCCACGCACACGCTTGTCGTCTATAAGCCTGCCGACCTGATCGAAGCTGGCGAAGATGTTGGTGTAGATCCCCGCGGGTGCGCCGACTTCGTCAAAAATCCTGGCGAATGCAAGAGCGGACTGCGGAACGCTTCCCGCGTGCTTGATCATCACGACGTTTCCCACCATCAGTTGCGGCCCGGCCACGCGCGCAAGTTGGTAATAGGGAAAATTCCATGGTTCAACGCCGAGGATCACGCCCAGTGGGTGTACCTCGACGATGGATCCGGGCGATTCAGGAATAGGCTGGGGTCGCAGATAACTGCCGGCCCGATCAGCGTAGTAGTCGAGAATGTCCGCTGACAGCCGGACTTCCCCTTTTGCTTCCGCGATCAATTTGCCCATTTCAAGCGTAAGCAGGCCAGCGAGATATTCCTCTTTCTGGCGCATGACGGCGGCGGCGGCCCGGATAATCCGCGCCCGTTCCTCGATCGATCGGTGGCGCCAATCATTCGCGTAACAGATCTGGGCTTTCGACAGCGATGTTTCGAGTTCGGAGTCGGAAATCTCGGCGAATGTCCTTACGACTTCGCCGGTGGCTGGGTTGATGGTTTGATAAGCCATAGTCAATTCTCGTGGTGACGGGTTGCGCGGAAAGCAGTGTGGGTAAACGGCCGTCGATCAGACTTTGACGGCGTATTTGGAGATCGCGCGTTCGTCCCAATCGATCCCGGCGCCGGGGCGATTCGCGGGTTCGATCACGCCGTTCCTGGGTTCCAGCGGCGTGGCGAGTATCGGGCAGGCCCAATCCACCCACTCGAGCCAATGCGCGGTGGGCGTAACGCGCAGCAAATGCGCGGAGAACTCCGGATACAGGTGGTTCGAGAACTGCACCCCGGCGGCGGACGCGATACCAGTGGCTCGCAGCCAGCCCGTAACACCGCCGATGCGCATCAGGTCGGCCATGGCGTAGTGGACCGCGCCGGAACTCAGGAACGTGAACAGATCACGCGGGCCGTAGTAGTTTTCCCCCATCTGCAGCGGCGTGCGTACTTTCTGGGCAAGCTGGGCGTAGCCGCGCACGTTGTCATAGGCGATGGGCTCCTCGAACCAATACAACCCTTGCTCGTCGAGCTCGTGGCAACGGCGGATGGCATCCCCCGTCCCCAAGGCCTGGTTGAAGTCGACCATAAGATCGATATCACGGCCCGTGCCCTGCCGCACCGCGTCGATCGCCGCCAGATCATCCTTCAAATGTTCGTAGCCGATGCGCAGCTTCATTGCGGTAAAGCCGCCTTCGTCGGCAAGCTCGCGCGCTTCGGCCGCGAGCGTGGACGGTTCATGGCGCCACAAGCCATTGCTGTTGTAGGCGCGAAGCGGACCGATCGTCCCGCCCAGAAGGCGGGTGAGGGGAACCCCGCTTTCCTTGGCGAGCGCGTCCCAGAGCGCCATGTCGATCGCTGAAGCCGCGATCGTTGTGACGCCGGTAACCCCGACGACGTTGATCGACTTCATGGCCGAGTCGAAAGTTTCGCAAGGTGCGATGGGCTTGCCGCGCAAGGACGTCGCCAGATCGCGCAGCTCCGCGGCGATCGCGGGGACTGCCGCGGCGCGGTAGGGAGCCACGTAGCTATGGCCGACCACGCCGGTCGAAGTCTCGATATCCACGAGCACAAGCGGCCATTGATCGAACCGGCCGATGCCGGCGATGACGGGGCGTCGCAGCGGCACCGACACCGCCCGCACCGTAAGGGATTTCAGAGTGAAATTTTGCTCAGGCATGGGATGAACGTCCACTGGAAGTAATCGGAGTCGAGCCAGGCGATCCGGTGATGGATCGTCATCGTGGCCCAGATTAATTCAGGACTTTCATCGAAAAAATTGTGCTGTCGTATCGAAAACGTATACGAAGAGATAGGTCGGATTTCTTGAGCCGGCCCTGCTTGCGCGATAGCGGCGCACGGCGCGAGCGCTGGTCCGAATCTACTTCTGGCTATCGGCTCTTAGCGTGAAACGAAAAGCCGTTCCACGGGGCAAGCGCGGGGCGGCCGAGATCCGCCCGCCGTGCGCTTCCACGATAGAGCGGCAGATGGACAGGCCCAGGCCCATGCCGTTCGCTTTGGTCGTGAACAAAGGATCGAATATCCGTTCGGAAGTCGCCGTTTCCAGGCCGGGACCGCTGTCTTCGATCGCGACGGCGATCTCGCCAGCCCGGGTTGCTCCAGACGAGATGACGAGATCGCGCCTATGGCCGCTGACGGCGCTCATCGCTTCGACGCTGTTTCGGATCAGATTCAGGATGACTTGCTGCAGCTGGATCCGGTCTCCAAGGACAAATTGACCCGTGATGCTCAGGTGGGTCCGTACATGGATGTTCTCCCGCTCCAGTTCGCTCTGGGTAAAGATGAGTACTTCGCTGATTGCATCATCGATGTCGACCCGTGCCACCTGCAGGCCGGACTTACGCGCGAGCGAACGCAGGCCCATGACCACCTCGGATATCCGCCTGCCGTCGCGCGCCAGATCGGCGATGGCTGCACGTGTCTCGTCCAGGTCGGGTACCTCCCGGGCCAATAATCTAAGCGATGCTTCGGCGTTGGTTACGATGGCCGCGAGAGGTTGATTTATTTCATGGATGATGGACCCGGCGAGCTCTCCCATCATGCTCAGGCGGGAAACGCGCGCGAGCTCGGACTGCGCCGATTTCAGTGCCTGCTCGGCGTACTTCCGCTCTGTCACGTCGGCGGTGGTGCCGAAAAATAAGGGCTTTTCTTCGTCGCCGATCCTGGGGCCGCCAATCACTTCCAGGAAGCGAACCGTGCCGTCGGGCAGCCTCAGGCGATGGGAAGACGTAAAGGTGGTCGGCCTGGCGATGGCCGCTTCGAGTTTTTTCCTTACGGCAAAGCGATCTTCCGGATGCACGCGATCCATATAGGCTTCCATCGGTAGTTCGGCGAAATCGGGATCGAATCCAAATATGCGGAAGTGCTCGGCGGAGCCGTTGACGGTATTCCGTCGCACGTCCAGAAGCCAGCTGCCGGTGCGGCTTATGCGCTGGGCAGCGGCCAACGCGGATTCGCTCTCTCGAAGCGCGGCTTCCACTTTCCGCCGTTCCCGGTTTTCCTCCGTGACTTCTTCGAACAAACGCGCATTCTCAAGCGAGACCGCGGCCTGGGAGGCGATGAGTTCGAGCACCGCTTTGCGGCGCGGTGTGAACGAATCGGTGACCAGGGTATTTTCCAGATAGATCAAGCCGATCATTTCGGCCTGCTTCAGCAGGGGCAGGCAAAGAAGCGTCCTGGGATGCCGGGTCTTGAAATAAGGGTCGTCTTTCAGGCCGGCGAGCATTTGCGGGGCATCCAGGACCAGGGTTTTCCGGGCCTGCGCGACCAAATTCAGAACGGATTCCGGCGCATTCAAAGGGTGGGTGGTTTCCTTTTGCAGCACAACGTCGACCATGCCCAACGACGTGTGGGCCAAGGCCGTAACCTGCATCCTGCCGTTACGGCAGAGTATCAGCGCCCCGGCGTCGGCACCCGCGTGTTCCAGCACGAGGGTCATCAATGTGCCGATGAGACGATCCAGGCGAATCTCGCTCGATATGGCCTGGGAAGCGCGGATGACCGTGTCGATATCGATCTGGCAGGCGGCTGGATCCATCGTTGGTTTTTCGGAAGGCATGTGTTCGCCGGCTATGGAAATTGGGGTGCGATTAATACCTTGGTATAGGCCTGCCCATGCTTTCGGCGAAGCAAGCGGGCCTTCTTGGCGTAGCTTTCGGAATGCAGATATTATCTGCCGGTCGCGAGGAGTTTCGATATGGCCGGTGCTTCAATCTCCATGCCAGGTTTCCCAGCGGGGGTGTCCGGTGTCATGAGCGAACCGCATTCTCCCGCGCCGACGGTATTTGTTCTGGACGATGACATCTCTTTCGGGCAAGCCCTGCGGCGGCTGCTGGCGTCGGTTGGATTGAACGCCGAGGTATTCGATTCGGCCGCGGCGCTCTTGAGGCGCGGTCCCGTGGTTCACGTAAGTTGCCTGCTGCTGGATGTGCGGTTGCCAGGCATGTGCGGACTTGATCTTCAGGCCGAACTCAAGCGCGCGCGATTCAATATGCCGATCATATACATGACCGGATTCGGTGATATTCCGATGACGGTCCGGGCGATGAAGGCAGGCGCGATTGACTTCCTGGCAAAGCCGTTCCGCGATCAGGACATGCTCGATGCGATTGCCTTGGCGCTTGGCCGTGATCGCGCACGGCACGAGGCGGAAAATATCCAGGGCAAACTGCGCGGGTCCTATCACTATCTAACCCGCAGGGAACGCCAGGTGATGGCGCTGGTCACCTCCGGAATGACGAACAAGTCGGTCGCCGAGACACTGAGCGTGAGCGAGATCACTGTCAAAGTGCATCGAGGCAATGTGATGAAGAAAATGGGCGCCAAGTCGCTCGCGGACTTGATCAGAATGGCGGATGCGCTCGCTATCGATGGTGCATGGCTGGCTTCCGTCCAGGAAATGGGAGAACTGCAATGTTGATCCCATCAGTCGAAGATGCAGGGAAGCACGATGCTGAAAAGAGAGCCGGTAAACCCCGGTACGGGTAAAGAAACGGTTGGAGAGTGGCCGGGCAGGGCCTGGCGCGGCAGGGTTGATGTGGATCAATCCATTTATAGCCGCGATCTGGTCAGGTCTGAACTCAACATCATCCGGCATGCGCGGCATACCGCCGGCGGAGGTTGGTCGAATCCCAGTCCGATCGATGACGGCTTTATTGTCACCAGCTGCCTGCGGCCAACTCATCTTGCCGAAGTCCAAGCGGAAGGGAAGGTGGCAGCGGCATCGGTGTCAGTGCCCGAAACGGGACTTCTGATTTATTCGTTGAAGTCTTCGTATACGGTTCATATTCCGGAGGCTTTCGACGCAGTCAGCTTTCGTGTGTCGCAAAGCGCCCTAGACGCCAAGGCCCGTGAATTGGGGCATTCCGGCGCTCCCGATTTAAGCGAGCCGTTCTTGTCCGGGCGGGACGAGGTCATGTACCACCTGTCGAAAGCCCTGCTTCCGGCGTTGGAACGCCCAGCGGAGACAAACAGCCTGTTTGCCGACCACGTGTTCAATGCGGTCGTCCTGCACCTGGTTGGTACCGTCGGCGGCCTGCGGCAGCGCCGCGCGCCGCTGCCGGGAAGACTGTCGCCCCGGCAAGAGCGCCTGGCCATGGAACTGCTGCAATCCGATTTTCGGCGTGAGCTGTCGCTGGCGGAGCTCGCAGCGGCTTGCGATCTTTCCGTCGGCCATTTCGCGCGCGCATTCCGCAATTCAACGGGATTGCCGCCGCACCAGTGGCGTCTTCAGCGAATCATCGAGCGGACGAAGTCGCTTCTCGATCAGCCCAATATCGCCATCAGCGATATCGCATTGGCGTGCGGCTTCGCCGACCAGAGCCACTTTACGCGGGTGTTTCGCCGTATGGTCGGTACGAGCCCGGCGGCGTGGAGGCGCGATCGCCTGGGATAAAACAAGTCATGTAAGACGTCAGAATCGTTCCAACCGCGTTTCTTTCGTTCAATCCTCCGCTCGCCTAAACAAATAAATTTCAAAAATGGCTTGAGCGTACGACGAGGCCCGGCAATCACGCCGCGGCCAGCCTTTCCAGGCATTGCGATCGGCCCGGAGAATCCGCATGAAGGCCGTTGGCGCTTATCGTCCTCTTCCCATCGACGACCCGGAGTCGCTGGTCGATATCGATTGTCCGGTTCCTCAGTTGAAGCCTCGCGATATCCTGGTGCGGATCGAGGCGATTTCGGTCAACCCGGTGGATGTAAAGCTGCGCGTCAGCGAGGACGCCGTGCCGGGAGTGCCCCGCATCCTTGGTTATGACGCGGTCGGCGTGGTGGAGGCGATTGGCTCCGAGGCTCGGCTGTTCAAACTGGGCGATGCTGTCTTTTACGCCGGGGCGATCGATCGTCCAGGCGCGAACAGCGAATTTCATGTGGTGGATGAACGAATTGTCGGGCCCAAGCCCGTGACGTTGACCGCCGCGCAAGCGGCGGCGCTACCGCTCACCGCGCTGACGGCCTGGGAATTACTCTTTGACAGGCTGGGCATTCCATATGGCCGCAAGATCGCCCACGACGCGATATTGATCGTCGGTGGGGCTGGCGGTGTGGGGTCGATCCTGACACAGCTCGCGCGTCGCCTGACGGGATTGACGGTGATCGCCACGGCATCGCGCCCCGAAACGGCCGACTGGTGCACAAAAATGGGAGCCCATCATGTGATCGACCATCACCGGCCACTGAATGATGGCCTGAGGGAGCTCGGAATATCCGACGTCCGCTATGTGGCGGGCCTGGCGGCGACGGACACGCATCAAAAGGCGATAGTGGAATGTCTTGCTCCGCAAGGATCGCTCGCGATGATCGACGACCCCAAGACTTTTGACATCGTCCCGTTCAAGCGTAAATGTCTAAGCATCCATTGGGAGCTGATGTTTACGCGCTCCCTGTATTGCACGCGCGATATGGGAGAGCAGCAGCGCATCTTGAGCGAAGTGTCCGCGCTGGTGGATAGCGGCGTGCTGCGCACGACGCTACGGGAAGATTGTGGCGCCATCAACGCGGCCAATCTCAGGCGTGCTCACGCCATGGTCGAAAGCGGGCGTGGGATTGGCAAGGTTGTGCTGTCGGGGTTCTAGCGAGACGCCGCGAGACGAGTCTCGTGCCGCTCGACCAGCGCGGCTTCGTCTTCCAAAGCCTTGACGACCGAGGGACGCGCCTCGATGCGGGACTTGTAGGCCATCAAGTGCTTCAGATGACTGATGTCGGCGCCGCGTATGCGCATGCCGATCCTCAGGCGAGGGAAACGCCTGGATTCCGCAAGCCCGGCGACGCCGGGTACGGGGTTTGCGTCGCCGCCGGCCATTATGAAAAACGCCGCGCCGACCGCCTGGGACGCACCGCTGGCCGCCTGGTTCGGGGCGCGTGGCTGGAAGCCTGCCGCGTTCCAGCGCGAGACCTGGCGCCGGTACCTGGCGGGTGATTCCGGCCTGTTGCACACGCCGACCGGCAGCGGTAAAACCCTGGCCGCATTCGGCGGCCCCCTGCTGGAAGCACTCGCGGATCCCGCCGCGGCACGTCCAGCGACGGGCGAGGGGCCACGCGTACTGTGGGTCACCCCGCTGCGTGCCCTGGCCGTCGACACCGCCCGCGCCGTGGCGCAGATAGCGCAGGACCTGGGCGTGGCCTGGACTGTCGCGCTACGCACGGGCGACGCAAGCGCGCGCGACAAGCGGCTGGCCCGCCAGGGCAAGGCGGATGTCCTGGTGATCACACCCGAGTCCCTGGCGTTGCTGCTGTCGTACGCGGATACGGCACCGCGTTTCCGTGCCTTGCGCTGTGTCGTGGTGGACGAATGGCACGAGTTGCTGGGGAATAAGCGGGGCGTGCTGCTGCAACTGTGCCTGGCACGGCTGCGGCTCCTGTCCCCCGGCGTGCGCACATGGGGTTTGTCGGCGACGCTCGGCAATCTGGAAGAAGCGCGCGCGGTGCTATTGCCCCATGCGACGGATAGTCCTTTGGTGGCGGGCGCACGGCCTCGCAAGATAACCGTCTCGACCCTGTTGCCGGAACGCAATGGCGCGCTGCCGTGGGCCGGGCACCTGGGCCTGTCGCAGTTGCCGCGCGTGTTCAAGCGTTTGTTCGATGTGCGGGCCAGCCTTTTGTTCACGAATACGCGCGCCCAGGCGGAACTATGGCATCGCGCGCTGGAATCGATCTGGCCCGAAGATCCTGCCACGCTGGCGCTGCATCATGGTTCGCTCGATCCCAGATTGCGGGCGGCGGCCGAACAGGGATTGCGTGATGGAAGTATCCGCTGCGTAGTGGCCACTTCCAGCCTGGACCTGGGCGTGGATTTTCCCGCGGTGGACCAGGTCCTGCAGATCGGCAGTCCCAAGGGCGTTGCCCGCCTGCTGCAACGCGCAGGCCGCGCCAGGCACCGTCCCGGCGAATCCGGCCATGTCATCTGCGTGCCCGCGCAGGCGCTGGAGCTGATCGAATATGCCGCCGCCCGCCAGGCGATCGCGCGCGGGGAAATCGAATCGCGCCAGCCTCTGCGCGGCAGCCTGGACGTGCTGGCTCAGCATGCGGTGACGCTGGCGCTGGGCGGCGGCTTCGATGCGGACGAGCTATACCGCGAAGTCCGCGGCACCCATGCCTATGCCGCGCTGGACCGCGCGACCTGGCAGGCTGTGCTGGATTTCATCGTGCAGGGCGGCCGAGCCTTGGGAAACTACCCCGAGTTTCGCCGCGTCATCCTGGACGATGACGGCAGGTATCGCGTGCATGACCGCCGTATCGCCCTGCGCCATCGGCTGTCGATCGGCACCATCACCGCCGACGGCGCCGTCGCTGTGAAGTACTTGCGTGGAGGCGGGCTGGGTTCGGTCGAAGAAGGTTTCCTGGCGCGTCTGCGCCCAGGCGACCGCTTCCAGTTCGCGGGCCGTACATTGCAGCTCGTGCGGCTGGAAGGCATGACGGCCTACGTGCGGCGCGCCAAGGACGGCAACGGTCCGGTCGCGACGTGGCTGGGCGGTCGCATGCCTTTGTCGACCGAGTTGGCGCGGGAAGTGGAAAGCCTCTATGCGCATCCCGGCACGCATCCGGAAATGCGCGCCGTCGAACCGCTGTTGCGCATTCTGCGGCGGATAGGCGTTCTACCGGACCGCGGCCGCCTGGTAGCCGAACGCGTCGCTACGCGGCGCGGCATGCACCTGTTCATCTATCCTTTCGCGGGACGCGCCGTCCACGAAGGGATGGCGGCGATGATCGCGCTGCGATGGGGCAGGCTGCAGGCCAACACGTTCTCCTATACCGTCAACGACTATGGCCTGATGCTGACCTTGGCCGAACCGGCCAGCGTAGACGAAGCCTTGCTGCGGCAGCTGCTCGCAGCGGACGGCATGGCGGACGATCTGCGCGACGGCGTCAACCTGGGCGAACTGGCGCGCCGGCAGTTCCGCGAAATCGCGCGCGTGGCCGGCTTGTTGACTCCATCGTTCCCCGGCAGGGAATTGCGTTCGCTACGCCAGGTGCAGGCGTCCAGCGGCCTGCTCTACGATGTGCTGCGGCGCTACGATCCCGATCACCTGTTGCTTGCGCAAGCCGAACGCGAAGTCTTCGAATTCCAGCTGGAGGCGCCCCGGCTGATGGCGGCGTTGCGCGATTGCGAAGCCCGCACACTGGCGTTTAGCGTATCCCGCGCGCTCAGTCCCTTGTCGTTTCCCTTGTGGACCGAAAGCCTGCGCGGCCAGTTGAGCACCGAAACCTGGCAAGCCCGCGTCCAGCGGGCTGCCGCGCAATTGGAGAAGCGTTATGCCGGTATCGCATGATGACGCGCTGCCCGTGACGCTCGCCGGCGAACCCATGGTCCTGCTTGGCGCGCGTGCCATGCTCTGGCCCGCGCGGAACAGGCTGATCATTGCCGACCTGCATCTGGGCAAGGGCAATGTATTCCGTCGGGCCGGCATTGCCGTTCCGCGCGGCGCCACGCAGGACGACTTGCGGCGCTTGTCGAATCTGGCGGCGATGACGGCCGCGCGCGAACTCTGGATCGTGGGTGACGTTCTGCATGGGCCGGCCTCCCACGCCGGCTGGCGCGAAACCTGGACGCAATGGCGGCGGGATCATGCGGACTTGGACGTGGCGGCATTGACAGGCAATCACGACCGTGCCCTGGGCGGCGCGGCGCTGGGGATACGCCAATTGGGAGAAGCCCAGGACGACGGGCCATTCCTGTTTCGTCATATGCCTTATCCGGACCCACAAGGCCGCCACGTGATCGCGGGCCATGTGCACCCCAAGGTTCGCGTACCGGGGGTGCCGCGCGCCTGGCCGGCCTTCTGGCTAAGGCAAGGCATCACCGTGTTGCCGGCATTTTCCGATTTCACCGGCGGCCATGCGATGGACGCGGGGCAGGGCGATACGCTGGTGGCCTGCGTGGAAGGCGCCACGTTGCCTTTGGGGGGCGATCGGGTAGTGCAATAAACCCAACAACATGGGGTTTTTATGCTTTGGAAGAGCGGTAATATCGAACTGCGTATATGGCCGTTGGACCATTGCCCTCCACACGTGACAGCGGTGTGTCGGGCGGATGCCTGGACTGCCCGCTTCGAGTTCTCGATGGTGATGGATGCGGTGTCGCTCCGGGATGTCAAACCCCTACGCAACGCGCTTACACTGGCTGTGCTCAACAGATCGCGGAGCCGGATTCGTGCTTCGCGGTGCATCCGGCTCTCCGTTTGCTTGCTATTGATTGAAAATTGAAGATTGAACATTGAAGGCTCCCCATCGTCCTCGGGCGCCCTCATCCGCGCTTCAGCTTCCCGCGGACGGCAATTCCGGCAGATCGACCATGATGGGCGCGCCGGGAACTGTGCAGCCCTGTGAACAGCATTTGCCGGGTTGGCTATTGCCCGTGATGGCGCGGTTCGGATCAGCCGTCAGCCCGCGATTCAGCAGGCGTTCGACGAGCTGCACCTTGGAGCCGATCGGATAGTTGCGATAGATCTCGCGCTTCATCGCCTCCGGCGAGCCGCCGCCGTGCAGGCTGATAATCGAGTACCAGCCCCCCTGATACGAGGCCGTCAGGTCCTCGATGAAACGGGCCGTCTGGATGCGCTTGTCGTAGGGGACGTCCGGATTGGCGCGCAGTACGTCCTGCAGCGCGGCGGCTGTAAGCGGATTGTGGTCTTCGTCCGGTCCGGGCAGCGCGACGACGAGTCCGCCCGAAACGTAGTGCGCGATCTTGTGCATGTCATAGATCTGCGTCGCCAGCAACAGCTTGCCTATATTGGAAAACACCGGGTCCGGCACAAAGCTTTGTGCCGCTGGATCCTGCTTGGCGTACACCGACGCGGCCACGCCGCAGGCATAAAAACCTTCGGTGATCTTGATGAGCTCGACCATCTGGTCGCGCAGATGGTTTTCGTCTCCCGGGTCGAATCCATTGGCCTCGCACATCAGCGCGCCCGCGCCGATCAGCAGGTCGCCGAAGCCCGCGCGGGCCGCGATGCAGCTGTGGCGATGATGGGTGGCGTAGTTGTATGTCATATAGCCGCTGTGTTCCCACTCGTTCGCGTAGAACACGCGGTCCCACGGCACGAATACGTCCTGGAACATCACGACGCCGGTCGACTGCCCATACTTGTTCGAAAACAAGGCGGCCTTTTCTCCCGGGCGGCCAGCCGGGCGCGCGACGATCGTTACGCCATCGGCATCGAGAGGCACCGCACAGCATATGGCGAAATCCGCGTCTTCCCTGCTCATGTTGCGGCACGGCATAACCAGCAGTTCGTGCATGTACGGCGCGCCGGTCACGATGGCCTTGGTGCCGGAAATCCGCACACCCTTGCCGTCGCGATGCACAACGTGCACATACGTGTCGGCATTGCCCTGTTGATGGGGGCGTTTGCTGCGATCGCCCTTGGCGTCGGTCATCGCGATACCCAGGGTCAGGTCCCGGTCCTGTACATCGTGCAGATACGCGGCGAACCGGTCGCGGTGCTCCGTGGTGCCCCTGGCGTCGTCGATGCGAGCCGAGACCTGGTGTATCGCGTTCAGTGCGTCATGCGTCAAATAGCGCTGGGCACAGCCGGTTTCCTGGCATACCAGGCGTACCGCCTCCAGCTTGTTCAGCAGGTCGCCGCTGCTGGTATTTATATGCAGCAGCCGGTTGACCGTCTTGCCCGTGCTGGCCTGCATCGCGGTCATCAGCGGCTGGTATTCGGGCCGGAGCGCATAGTCGTAAGTCAGCCCCACGGCGTTGATGCCGGGTCGCAGCGAGGGCTCATCCGCCACGGATTCGACCAGGCGGCCGTCGACGAAAACCTTGGGGCGGTACCGGCGCAGCGATTCTTCGTAGTCGCGGGACGACATCAGCATATGCGGCCTCTCGTGAACGGGTGAGCCAACAACGGCTTGTTAAACTTGCCTTTTCCGATTAAACACTGCGTATCTCGCGCACGCAATTGACCGTATGAACACCGCACACCGCAAGCCGTTGCCGGGCACCAGCCTGGACTACTTCGACACCCGTGCCGCCGTGGACAACCTGCGGCCGGGCGCCTGGGACGAGATGCCCTACACATCCCGTGTACTCGCCGAGAACATCGTCCGCAGATGCGATCCCGCCACGGTCGATGCGTCGCTGATGCAACTGATCGAGCGCAAGCGGGATCTCGATTTCCCCTGGTTTCCCGCGCGCGTCGTCTGCCACGACATCCTGGGGCAGACGGCGCTGGTCGATCTGGCGGGCCTGCGCGATGCGATAGCCGACCAGGGTGGCGATCCGGCCAAGGTCAATCCCGTGGTCCCGGTCCAGCTGATCGTCGACCATTCGCTGGCGGTGGAGTGCGGCGGTTTCGACCCGGACGCATTCGCGAAGAACCGCGCCATTGAAGACCGCCGCAACGAGGACCGTTTCGATTTCATCGATTGGACCAAGCGGGCGTTCCGCAATGTGGACGTCGTTCCGCCCGGCAACGGCATCATGCACCAGATCAACCTGGAACGGATGTCCCCGGTGGTGCATGCGATCGATGGCGTTGCCTATCCCGATACCCTGGTCGGAACGGACAGCCATACCCCCCACGTCGACGCGCTGGGTGTCATCGCGGTCGGCGTCGGCGGCCTTGAAGCGGAAAACGTCATGCTCGGCCGCGCGTCGTGGATGCGGTTCCCCGACATCGTCGGCGTGGAGCTGACGGGGCGGCGGCAGCCCGGCATTACCGCGACCGACATCGTTCTTGCCCTGACGGAATTCCTGCGCAAGCAAAAAGTGGTCGGCGCTTATCTGGAGTTTCGTGGAGCAGGGGCATCCAGCCTGACGCTGGGCGATCGCGCGACGATCTCCAACATGGCGCCCGAATACGGCGCCACCGCCGCGATGTTCTTCATCGACGAACAGACCATCGATTACCTGCGCCTGACGGGCCGCGAGGACGCGCAGGTCAAGCTTGTCGAAACGTATGCGAAAACCATGGGCCTGTGGGCAGATACGCTGAGCAATGCCCAATACGAACGCGTACTGCATTTCGATCTGTCGACCGTCGTGCGCAATATGGCCGGTCCCTCGAATCCGCACAAGCGCCTGCCGACCGCGGAACTGGCCGCGCAGGGCATCGCCGGCGCATGGGAAGAAGTGCCTGGCCAGATGCCTGACGGCGCCGTCATCATCGCCGCCATCACGAGCTGCACGAACACCAGCAATCCGCGCAACGTGATCGCGGCCGGCCTCCTGGCGCGCAATGCGAACGCAAAAGGCCTGACGCGCAAGCCGTGGGTAAAGTCTTCCCTGGCCCCCGGGTCCAGGACCGTCGAACTGTACCTGCAAGAAGCAGGTCTTTTGCCGGACCTGCAGGCGCTGGGCTTCGGCATCGTCGCGTTTGCCTGTACGACGTGCAATGGCATGTCGGGCGCCCTGGATCCCGCGATCCAGCAGGAAATCATCGACCGCGGGCTGTATTCCACCGCGGTGCTGTCCGGCAATCGAAATTTCGACGGCCGCATCCACCCCTATGCCAAGCAGGCCTTCCTGGCATCGCCGCCGCTGGTCGTCGCGTATGCGATCGCCGGAACCATCCGGTTCGACATCGAACGTGATGTCCTGGGCACCGGCAAGGACGGCAAACCCGTGTATTTGAAAGACATCTGGCCGGACGATGCCGAGATCGACGCGATCGTCGCGCGCAGCGTAAAGCCCGAGCAGTTCCGCAAGGTCTACGAGCCGATGTTCGCGGTGCAGGCCGACACCGGCGCGCCGGCCAAGCCCCTGTACGCCTGGCGCGAGCAAAGCACGTATATCCGCCGCCCGCCGTACTGGGAAGGCGCGCTCGCCAAGGAACGAACGCTTTCCGGCATGCGTCCGCTGGCCGTCCTGGGCGACAACATCACCACGGATCACCTTTCCCCGTCGAACGCGATCCTGCCCGACAGCGCCGCGGGTGAATACCTGGCCAAGATGGGGCTGCCGGAAGAGGACTTCAATTCCTATGCCACCCATCGCGGCGATCACTTGACCGCGCTGCGCGCCACCTTCGCCAACCCGACGCTGGTGAACGAAATGGCCGTCGTCGATGGCCAGCCGAAACGGGGATCGCTTGCGCGCATCGAACCGGAAGGCAAGGTCACCCGGATGTGGGAAGCAATCGAAACCTATATGACGCGCGGGCAGCCGCTGATCATCATTGCCGGCGCGGACTACGGGCAGGGATCGTCGCGCGACTGGGCGGCCAAGGGCGTGCGTCTCGCGGGCGTCGAGGCGATCGCGGCGGAAGGCTTCGAGCGCATCCATCGCACCAACCTGATAGGCATGGGCGTACTGCCGCTGGAATTCAAGCCGGGCACCACCCGCAAGACACTCGGTATCGACGGCGGCGAAACCTTCGACGTCATCGGGCGGCGCACGCCGCGCGCGGACCTGACGCTGGTCATCCATCGCCGCGACGGCTCGACGGTCGAAGCGCCGGTAACGTGCCGGCTCGATACGGCGGAAGAGGTATCGATCTACGAAGCGGGCGGCGTGCTGCAGCGCTTCGCGCAGGATTTTCTGAAATCGTCGCGGGCCGCCGCGTAGGCAGCCCGGGCGCATATCCATGGCCGGTGCCGCGCGGCGTAAGGCGGCCCCGGGAAGTATTCGAACCTAAAGGACAGCATCGAAATGACCCATGCACCGCAAATCAGGATTCCCGCCGTCTACATGCGCGGGGGCACCAGCAAAGGCGTCTTTTTCCGTCTGCAGGACCTGCCGGAAGCCGCGCAGGTTCCGGGCAAGGCGCGCGATGCCTTGCTGATGCGTGTGATCGGCAGCCCGGATCCCTACGGCAAGCAGATCGACGGCATGGGTGGCGCGACGTCCAGCACCAGCAAGACCGTGATTATTTCGCGCAGCACGAAACCCGATCACGATGTCGATTATCTGTTCGGGCAGGTGTCCATCGATAAGGCCTTCGTCGACTGGAGCGGTAATTGCGGCAATCTGTCTGCCGCTGTCGGGCCCTTCGCGATCAGTGCCGGCCTGATCGACGCATCGCGCATCCCGCGCAACGGCGTGGCGACTGTGCGCATCTGGCAGGCCAACATCGGCAAGACGATTATTTCCCACGTGCCGATCACAGATGGCGCGGTGCAGGAAACGGGCGATTTCGAACTCGACGGCGTCACTTTCCCCGCCGCCGAAGTCCAGCTCGAATTCATGGATCCGGCCGCGGAAGAAGAGGGCGGGGGCGGCGCGCTATTTCCCACCGGCAATGTCGTCGACGATCTTGAAGTGCCCGGAATCGGCACGCTGAAGGCGACGATGATCAACGCCGGCATACCCACGATTTTTGTCGATGCGCAGGCCATCGGCTACCAGGGCACCGAGCTGCAGGAAGCGGTCAACGGCGACGAGAAGGCGATGGCGCGGCTGGAAAAGATACGCGCGCATGGCGCGGTCCGCATGGGACTGATCAAGTCGCTGGACGAGATCGCGACGCGCCAGCATACGCCGAAGGTCGCGTTCGTGGCGCGCCCGGCCGCCTATACCGCATCAAACGGCAAGCAGATCGGCACGAAGGATGTCGACCTGCTGGTGCGCGCCATGTCGATGGGGAAACTGCATCACGCGATGATGGGCACGGCTGCCGTCGCGATCGGGACCGCCGCCGCCATTCACGGCACCTTGGTGAACCTGGCGGCCGGCGGCGGCGATCGGGGTTCCGTACGCTTCGGCCACCCGTCCGGCAGCTTGCGGGTAGGCGCGGAAGCCAAGATGGTCGACGGCGCCTGGGTGGTGACCAAGGCCGTCATGAGCCGCAGCGCGCGCGTGCTGATGGAAGGCTGGGTGCGCATTCCGGGTTAAAGCCCGGGGTCGGGGCCCCGGCGGCACGGTCGGGGCAAAGGCCGGCGTCAATGCCGGCGTCAATGCCGA
>DATJHN010000084.1:0-2353 GCA_035493915.1 Bordetella sp. | reverse complement strand
TTCAGCCTGCAAGGCATGCGCAAGATCACGGAAGAAGGCGTGCGATTCGCCTCGCCGATCGACGGCGCGCGCCTGTTCCTGACGCCCGAGGAGTCCATGCGCATCCAGCGTTCGCTCAAT
The DNA here is from genome assembly GCA_035493915.1 of Bordetella sp. Classification (GTDB taxonomy): domain Bacteria; phylum Pseudomonadota; class Gammaproteobacteria; order Burkholderiales; family Burkholderiaceae_B; genus Bordetella_C. The sequence continues at coordinate 2,233 of DATJHN010000084.1, read as the reverse complement.
TCCGACATCGTCATGGTGTTCGACGAGTGCACGCCCTACGAAATCGACGGCCGCGCCGCCACCGAGGAAGAAGCCGCGCGCTCGATGCGCATGTCGCTGCGCTGGGCGCAACGCTCGCGCGACGCCTTCGATCAGTTGGGCAATCCCAACGCCCTGTTCGGTATCGTCCAGGGCGGCATGTACGAGCGGCTGCGCGACGAGTCGCTGGCCGGCCTGCTGGACATCGGCTTTCACGGCTATGCGATCGGCGGTCTTTCCGTGGGCGAGCCCAAGGAAGACATGATGCGCATCCTGGGCCACGTGGCGCCGCGCCTGCCCGCCCAGGCGCCGCGCTATTTGATGGGAGTGGGAACGCCGGAAGACCTGGTGGCCGGGGTCGCCCAGGGCGTCGATATGTTCGACTGCGTCATGCCGACCCGTAATGCACGCAACGGCTGGCTGTTCACCCGCTACGGCGACATCAAGATCCGCAATGCGCGCTACCGCGACGATACGCGGCCGCTGGATCCGACCTGCGCCTGCCACACCTGCCGCCATTTCACCCGGGCCTACCTGCACCATCTGCAACGCGCCAACGAAATTACTGGCGCACGGCTGAATACCCTGCACAACCTGCATTTCTACCTGACGCTGATGGGCGAAATGCGCGAGGCGATCGCCGCCGGCCGCTTCGATGCCTGGCGCGCGCAATTCGCCGCGGACCGGGCGCGCGGGGTGGATTAGCCGCGGCTCCCGGGGACACCAGGCGAGGGCCCGGGGAGGCGAAGCTTTCCCGGAAGTACAGCTTCGCTACAATAGCGGGCTGCCCTATATGCGCAGGCTCGCGAAAAACCCATAACCAGACCAAAAACCCAATAACCGGATCCGCCGACGGATCCCATGGAGAATTCGATGTCCGTTACCGACACCCTAGGCGTCGTCGTTGCCCAAGCCATTCCGGAAGGCGCGCTGATGAACATCCTGCCTATCGTTTTGATGTTCGTCATCCTGTATTTCCTGATGATCCGGCCCCAGATGAAGCGCCAGAAGGAACATCGCAATCTGCTGGCCGCGCTGAGCAAGGGCGACGAAGTCGTCACCGCCGGCGGCGTGCTGGGCAAGGTCACCCGCGTCACGGAAACCTATATCACGGTGGAAATCGCCGAAACCGCGGACAAGCCGGTCGAAATCGTCGTCCAGAAGTCGGCCGTCTCGACCGTCCTGCCCAAGGGAACCATCAAGGCGCTGTAAGCGTCCCAGGGGCTGGGCCGCGCGGTGCGAATGCCGCCGCGGCCTCCCGCAGCGTCCCGGCTTTTCGCCTCAACCGTCATTCGTCACAAGTAAGTAGTCGGCCATGAACCGCTATCCTCTCTGGAAGTACCTTACGGTCCTGATCGCGGTCGTCATCGGCCTGCTCTACACGCTGCCCAATTTCTACGGCGAATCCCCCGCGGTACAGATTTCCAGCGCCAAGGCAACGGTCAAGGTCGACAACGCGCTGCTCGGCTCGGTGGAACAGATCCTGAACCAGGCCAAGCTTCCCACCACCGGCGCCTATTACGAACAGAACGGCCCGCTGGGCACCATCCGCGCGCGCTTCTCGTCCACCGACCAGCAACTGCAGGCGCGCGACCTGATCGACAAGACCCTGAACACGGTTCCCGGCGACCCGCACTATACGGTGGCGCTGAACCTGCTGCCGGCGTCGCCTGAATGGATGCGCGGACTGGGCTTTTTCGAACCCAAGCCCATGTATCTGGGCCTGGACCTGCGCGGGGGCGTGTATTTCCTGCTGCAGATCGACATGCAGGGTGCCCTGACGTCCCGCTACGACTCCCTGGCCGCCGATGTGCGCAGCGTGCTGCGCGACCAGGATATCGCCGGCGCCAATGTGGAACGCACGGGACAAGCCGTCACGGCCACGTTCCCCAACGACGATGCCCGCGACAAGGCCGTTTCCGCGCTGCGCACGCGCGTGCCGGACCTGCAATTCGTCGACCAGAACGACGGCGGTAAACCGCAATTGCTGGGCACGCTCAGCCCGGCCACCATCACCCGTGTGCAGGAAAACGCGCTCAACCAGAACATGAGCACCCTGCACAACCGGATCAATGAACTGGGCGTGGCTGAACCGGTCATCCAGCAACAGGGCAACGACCGCATCGTGGTGCAGTTGCCGGGCGTGCAGGACGTGGCCAAGGCCAAGGAACTGCTGGGCCGCACCGCCACCCTGGAAATCCGCATGGTGGACGAT
>DATJHN010000083.1:0-4262 GCA_035493915.1 Bordetella sp. | reverse complement strand
TGTCGCCGCTGCTGATATCGCTGGTGGTGCGCGCCTTCGGCTGGAGCATGCTGCTGGGCCCGGCGGGATTGATCGGCCAGGCCGCGCGGGCACTCGGCTGGGGACCGCTGCTGTACACCCCCGCCGCCATCGTGATCGGCCTGGTGCACATCATGCTGCCTTTCATGATCATTCCGGTGTGGACGTCGCTGCAGAAACTCGATCCGTCGGTGGAGCATGCGGCGTATTCGCTGAACGCCTCGCGCCTGCAGACGCTGTTGCGCGTCGTGCTGCCGCAATGCATGCCCGGCGTGCTGTCCGGCAGCCTGATCGTATTCGGCCTGAGCGCCAGTTCCTTCGCCATTCCGGCGCTGCTGGGCGGCCGCCGCCTGAAGATGGTGGCCACCGTGGTGTACGACGAATTCCTGACCGAACTGAACTGGCCGCTGGGCGCCACGCTGGCGATCCTGCTGCTGCTGGCCAACGTCATCATCATGATGGCCTACAACCGCGTCATCGAGCGGTCGTATCGCCGCAGCCTGGGCTAGCTGGAGGGAGCGCCGCATGAATACGCGAAGGAACACGCAAACAGCGCGATTCAGCCCAGGCGGGCCCCGACGGGACGCCTGTATGGCCGCCGGAAGAGTCCTTCATGCTTAAGAACGGCCCTGTCGCGCTCGCCTTCAATGCCCTGGTGGTGGCCTTCGTGCTGGCGCCGCTGGTCGTCGTCTGCCTGGTAGCCTTTACGCCGGCATCGACGCTGAGCATTCCCACCCAGGATTTCTCGCTGCGCTGGTTCCGCGCGCTGTTCGCGCACGCGGATTTCATGCAGTCCTTCCGCAACAGCCTGGTGCTGGCGACTTTATCCGCGACGCTGGCGGTGTGCCTGGCGCTGCCCGCGGCCAGCGCCATCACTCGTTACCGCTTCCCCGGCCGCGACCTGCTGAACGGGCTGCTGCTGTCGCCCCTGATGATTCCCCATCTGGTGCTGGGCGTGGCGCTGATGCGCTTTTTCGCGCTGATGGGCAGCAGCGGCAGCTTTGCCTGGCTGGTGGCCAGCCACATCATCATCGTTACACCCTATGTGTTGCGCCTGCTGGTGGGCTCGCTGACGGGCTTCGACCGTTCCATCGAACACGCGGCGCTGTCGCTCAGCGCCAATCGCTGGACGGTGTTCTTCAGGATCACGCTGCCGCTGATCGTGCCGGGAGTCTTCGGCGGCTGGTTGCTGGCCTTTATCAACAGTTTCGATGAATTGACGATGTCGGTGTTCATTACCGCGCCGGCCACGATAACGCTGCCGGTGCGCATGTATATGTACGCCACCGAATCCATCGACCCCATGATGGCCGCCGTGTCGGCAACCGTGATCGCGCTGACCGCGGTCGCCATGCTGCTGCTGGACCGGATATACGGCCTGGATCGCGTACTGGTGGGACAACGATGAACGATACATCCCGGCCATCGTTGCTGACGCGCCTGGCCGCGCAGGACCGCGCGCCGGTGGATTTCGTGCTGGACGGCAAGCCCGCGCGCGCCCTGGAAGGCGATACGGTGCTGACCGCCGTGCTGACGCACGCCGGCCGCTTGCGTGAAACCGAATTCAGCGGCGCGCCGCGCGCCGGCTTTTGCATGATGGGCGCCTGCCAGGATTGCTGGATGCGGCTGGAAGACGGCACCCGGCTGCGTGCCTGCTCCACCTTCATCGCGCCGGGCATGCGCCTGTTGTCGTACGCGCACAAGGAGGACAGCCATGGCTGAGGTACATCCCGTCATCGTCGGGGCCGGACCGGCTGGCATACGTGCCGCGCAGGCGCTGGTCGCCGCCGGGTTGCGCCCCATCGTCCTGGACGAGGCCCAGCGTGCCGGCGGCCAGATCTACCGGCAGCCGCCGCCGGGCTTTCATCGTTCCGGCCGCGACCTCTACGGTTTCGAACATCGCAAGGCGGCGCACCTGCACGGCACGATGCGGGCCTTGCTATCCGCGATCGATTACCGCCCGGGCTCGATGGTGTGGAACTGCGAGGACGGCATCCTGGACGTGCTGCGCGACGGCAAAAACGAGACGGTCAACTATACGCACCTGATCCTGGCCACCGGCGCCACGGACCGCGTGCTGCCGTTTCCGGGCTGGACACTGCCGGGCGTGTACACCCTTGGCGGTGCGCAGGTCGCGCTGAAATACCAGGGCTGCGGCGTCGGGCGGCGGGTGGCCTTCATGGGGACCGGCCCGCTGCTTTACCTGGTGGCGTATCAATACGCCAAGGCCGGCGCTGAAGTCGCCGCGGTGCTGGATACGTCGAACACCACCGATCGCCTGGCCGCGGTGCCGGGCATGATGCGCGCGCCGGGACTGGCGGCCAAGGGCCTGTACACCATGGGCTGGCTGCGCCTGCACGGCATTCCGCTGTACAGCGGCGTGCGGCCAGATCACGTCATCGGCTACGACCGCGTATCCGGCGTGGTGTGCCGGCAGGGCGACGGCACCGATGGCAAGCAGCTGCGCATCGCCTGCGACGCCCTGGCCTACGGCCTGGGCCTGCGCGCCGAAACACAGTTGGCGGCGGTGGCGGGTTGCCGTTTCGATTATCACGAACGTGATAGAGCGTGGTTGCCGGAACGCGACAAGGCGGGCAGGGCCTCGGTGGCGGGTGTGTACCTGGCGGGCGATGGCGCAGGCATCGCCGGCGCGGACGCGGCGGAACTGGCCGGCGAGCGCGCCGCCCTGGCCTTGCTGGAAGACCTGGGCATGCGCGTGGACACGGCGCGCGCGACCGCGCTGCAGCGCAAGCTGGAGCGCCAGGAACAGGTGCGCAATACGCTGGAACGGGCGTTTCCCTTCCCGGCGGATTGGGCGGCGTCGCTGGACGACGATGTCGTCCTGTGCCGCTGCGAGGAGATCACCGTGGGCACCCTGCGCGCCTCGGCGGAAGTCGACGGCGCGCGCGAGATCAACCGCATCAAGGCGCTGACCCGCGTCGGCATGGGGCGCTGCCAGGGCCGCATGTGCGGCGCCGCGGCCGCCGAGGTGCTGGCGCGCGCCAGCGGCGTGGCGCTGCCGCAAGTAGGATGGCTGCGCACGCAGCCGCCCATCAAGCCCATACCCGTCCACCTGTTTTCCGGCGATGCGCCGGATGAAGCGGGCATGACGCTGGCCGCGCGGGGCAGGCGCTGATGGAAATAATCGATACCGAGGCCGCCATCATCGGCGGCGGCATCGTCGGCGCCAGCGCCGCGCTTTTCTTGCGGCGGCGCGGCGTGCCGGTGGTCTTGCTGGAAGCGGCCGCCTGCGGCGCCAAGGCCAGCGGCGTCAACTACGGCGGCGTGCGCCGCCAGGGGCGCCCCCTGGCGCAGATGCCGTTGACGCAGCGCGCGCATGCGCTATGGGGCGACCTGCCCGGCTTGATCGGCACCGATGGCGAATACCAGCGCTCCGGTCACCTGAAGCTGGCCTATACCGAAGCCGATCTGGCCGAGCTCGAGCGTTATCGCGCAAGCACGCGCGGCTACGGCATGGGATTGCAGATGCTGGATCGCGCGGCGCTGGACAGCCGTTTCGCCTGGCTGGGAAACAATGTCGTCGGCGGCTCTTTCTGCCCCGACGACGGCCATGCCAATCCGCGCCTGGTCTCGCCTGCCTTCGCCCAGGCCGCGCGCCGCGCCGGTGCTTGCGTGCGCGAGCAGGTCAGCGTGGACAGCGCCATCCATGACGGCACGCGCTTCGTGCTGCGCGCGGGCGACGCGCTGGAAGTGCGCGCGCGTGCCCTGCTGAATTGTGCGGGTGCCTGGGCCAACCGCTTCGCGGCGGCGTTCGGCGAACCGGTGCCGGAAACGTCCATCCATCCGCTGATGATGGTGACCGAACCGCTGCCGCGCTTCATGACCGCCAGCCTGGGCGTGCAGGGCGGCGGCATTTACGCGCGCCAGGTGGAGCGCGGCAATTGCGTGATCGGCGGCGGCCGCGGCGTATCGGCCAGCCCGGACTTCGCGCGGCCGGGCCGCGCGCAGATCGGGACGCTGCTGGAGAAAACAGCCGATCTGCTGCCCACGCTGCGTGGCGCGCACATCATCCGCTTCTGGTCCGGCGTGGAAGGCAGCATGCCCGATCACAATCCTGTGCTGGGCCCCAGCCGCACCACGCCGGGGCTGTTCCATGCCTTCGGATTCTCCGGGGCGGGTTTCCAGATCGGCCCCGCCGCGGGCGAGATCCTGGCCGACCTGGCCGCCACCGGCCGCACCGAAATTCCCATTGATGCATTCCGCATCGACCGTTACGCTGCCGA
>DATJHN010000082.1:0-12140 GCA_035493915.1 Bordetella sp. | reverse complement strand
CGCAGTCGTCCAGGCAAGCGCCATCCAGCTTCGCTCCTTCCAGCGACGCGCCGCGAAAGCAGCTGCCTCGCAGATCCATACCGGAGAGATCGGCGCCGGCGAGATGTATGCCGGTGAAATCGCGGCCGCGCTGATGGATGGACGCGACGCGCCGCCGCGTACGCTGCGCGCGATGCGGAGACATGGCGTCGGGCCCGGCGCCGATGTGCGCGGTATGCAGATAAAGCTGGTCCACTTGCGCGCCGAACTGCACACTCAAGCCGGGACGCGGAGGCAAGCCGGAGGATGGCGATGCGGCTTCAAGGGCCGACGATGCGGACGATACCGGCGGCGTTTCCGATGATGCCGCGGGAAACTGTCCGTCGAACTCGCGCAACTGCCGTTTGAGCGCCTGGGGATCGAGGCGGCCTCCCGCAACGCCACCCGCATCCGGGCGAACCAGGCTATCGATATCCATGCCGGTGGTTGCGCTGAAGCGCCGCAAGTCGGGATCGTTCAACATCGTGTCGCGCGCATGCGCCAGCAGATCCTCGCCTTTTCTACGCTCCTCTTCGGCACGTTCGAGCAGTGCGGGCAGATCGTCGATCTTCAGGCGCGCTGGCGGCGTCATCGGCGGCGCCAGGAAATCGTCGGGATTCAGCCCTTCCGCCGCCAGTGTTTGCCGATACGACTCGTGCCGGCGCGCGGCTCCCGCATACAGATTGCGGGCCAGGGGCCGCGCGGCGACGTCGGGCAGCGGCGGATCGGGCGCGTCGGCATAGAGCGCGGCGGCGGCCAGGTCGCTATCGCGCAAGGCATGGATGGCACCCTCGCGAAGATCGGTGCGACGCCGCAGCACTTCGCGGTAGTGGTCGATCCCGCGTTCGGCGCCGGGCAACTCGATCGCAGATATCACGTGCGCGATGTCGGCCGCATCGCTTTCGGTAATTTCAGTCGCGCCGTGCCAGATCAGCAACACGCGTTCATGGTGCGGAAAGAACCATGCCGTCGTCAGCCGCATGGCGATTTCCCGCAGTTCGCCCACCGATCCGTGACGGTCGGCGAAACAACGCACGCGCCAATCGGGCAGGTGCCCGCGCTGCACCGCGCGGTCCGGATGCATATTCCAGATTTCGTATTCCGCGCCGGCGGGCACTTCGGTTCGGCCGTTCCACCACTGGTCTTGCGGCGCCGCATTGAAGTAATGCCAGTCCATATCCGCGGCAAAGCCCGGGAAATCCCGTTCCAGCCACTGCTGGCCGTATTGCGTGCCCATACGTGCGAAGCGCGCGGGATTGTCGGGCGCGATGGCGTCGAAGCCGGCAGGCGGGACAGCCTGTCCCGGCCGCGAGATGCGGCCCTGCGTATGCTCCACATTGGGCAGCGGGATCGCGTCCACGCCGTTGACCCGCCGCGCCTGCGTGCCCAGACCCAGCGGATTGGCGGGGTGATCCGCGCCGCCGTAGGCGTGCGCCCAGTCCACGCGCATCGCATCGAAGGCGGCGGGCGCGGTGGCACGGCCATCCACCCAGTAACGATCGCCGAATACGAGCAAGGACTTCTCGAGATCGCCGACGCGAACCTGGACGGCGCAGGCGGTTTTGTCGTCCTGGTGCCGCGTATAGGCCGCGCCGCTGACCAGGAATTCCGCGTCCGCCTTGGGTATGCCCAGATCCAGCAGGCCGCCCGCTTCCGCCGACCCCACGCGCCACAATTCCTGTTCGGACATCAGGGCACGGCGGTCGTCCAGGGTCGCCATGGCCATCACGGCCGTGCCCAGCATATCGGCGCCGCGCCAGCGATAGGGCCGGGTCAGCACGCTCAAGCGGGTAGGTTTCACCACGCGCATGCACGCCTCCCTGCCGGCACGCGCGGGCGCCGAATCGGAATCGCGGCGCTCATTCGGTACGCTGGTCCACGACCACCTCGCGGGTATGCGTATCGACACGCACGCGGATGCTGCGCCCTTCCGCGAAATCGCCGAAACGGACAGGCGAAATCGGCACACGGATTTCCGTTTCGAAAGGGCCGTGCACGGCATGCTCCACAGCCAGTGTCAGGCGCCAGACAAAGAACTGGTCCGCGCCCAGGCGCGTGCCCGTATCCATCGTCTGCAAAATACGTGCGGTCGACTGATGGCCGGTGCGTTGTATGGTCTCTTGCGTGCGCGCCAGCGCTAGCCGGCGCTGTTGCCGGCGCTTGACCATGTACAGCGCCATGCCGCCTTCCGCGACGATGATCAGCAAGACCAACGAGGTCCATCCCGCCCAGTCCGGCAACCCCAACCCTTCCATGATCCCTGCTCCTCGTTTCGTCCTCGCGATAAACCGCGTCGCCGTCAGATGATGGTGAACAACCCGGCCAGCAGGTTCTTCGCCGCCGCGCTTTCGGAGGCCAAACCGCTGTTCTTGTATTCGGTCGCGCCGATCTTGCTCGACATGCCGAATATGTCCGTCTTGATGGCGCTGACGTCGGCCTTGGATACGGTCACGCCTACATTCGAGCGCCACACCGCCGCGTTACCCAGGCCGAACGTGGCCTGCGCGATGGTCAGGTTCAGGCCGAATGGCGTGGCCTTGAGCCAGCTCTTGGTCGACAGGTCCTTGACCTGTTTGCCGTTGAGCACGACGTCGGTGCTGCTGGTCAACGTAATCTTGTCCGGCGCGGTCATGTCGATACCCGCGCCGGTCGACGTGACCGTGATCTTCTGCGCGGCCTTCGCATCCATGCCGGCGCTCTGCGATTCGATATGCATCTGGCCCTTCGACAGCAGTGTCATGCCGCTGGTGAAGGACTGCACGGTGACCTGGTTCTGCGCCTGGCTGGTCAACGTTCCCGCCTGCACGTCGTGCAGCGCGTTGCCGGACGTGACGTGCACTTCCTGGCCGGTGTTCAGCGTTTCCTTGAAAAGCCCCGTGACCGTGCGCGTTTCGCCATCGGCGGCGACGGTGGTCGTCAGGCCCTGGTCGAAGTTCTCGGTGGTCATGCCGCCGGAGACGTGCACCGTGCGCGCGCCGTTGACGGTATAGGTTTCGTCATCCGTAACAGTGACCGAACGGGCCTGGCCGACAGTCAAGGCGTCGGTGCCCTGGACATGGATGGTGCGGGCCCCGACGATCGTAGTCGTGTCGTCGCCGCCGATGGTGGTGGTTCGCGAACCGTCGACACTGCGGTGTTCGTCCGCTTCGACCTCGGTGCGCATATTGCGTTCCGCATGCAGCCATATTTCCTCCTGTCCGGGCTTGTCCTCGAACATGAATGCGTTGGCGGTGCGTGGCGTTCCATCCTGCGTACGGGACAGGAAACCGCTTTGCGTCGCATTGGCCGGCAGATTCCACGGCGGCATATTGGAGCCGTTGTAGACGCGGCCGATCACGATGGGGCGGTCGGGATGACCGCCAATGAAATCGACGACAACCTCATCCCCGCGCCGCGGCAACTGGATGCCGCCGAAGCCGCCGCTGGCCCAGGGGCTGGATACGCGTACCCAGCATGAACTGTTTTCGTTGCGCTGGCCGATACGGTCCCAGTGGAACTGGACCTTGATGCGGCCGTATTCGTCGGTCCATATCTGCTGGCCGTCCTTGCCCACGACGGTCGCCGTTTGCGGGCCATGCGTGTAGGACAGCGGCGTAACGCGCGGCGGCCGGAATTGCACGCTGGAAGGCAGCGCGGTAAAGCCGACGTCGATGACCATCGGGTCGGAGACTCCGGTGGCATAGCCGCCTTCGCGAATGTGATAGTGCGCGGCGATGATCAGGTATTCGCGGTTCTCGGCACTGCGCGGATGGTTGACCAGATTGAAGCGGTAGCCCGGCGCGAAGCCATGGGCATTGCAAGCGCCCGATACCAGTTCCTGGCGGCATTGCAGGCCCTCCAGGCGGACGCGCGAGTAATGATCGCCCTGTTCGGGATCGGTATAGCCTCCCAGCCATTCGTAGATTTCGAGCTTGCCGTCGTCATAGGGCGTCGGGTTGGTGCGCCGCGCGTCCATGCTCGTGCCCGGATGCCTGAAGTCGAAATCGGTGGTGGCGAAGCCGCTGGGCGTCATCTGCTCGGCCGGCTCCCACGCATTGACGTATTCCTCGCGCGGCACGGCCACGCGATCGGGGCCGTAGTAGGGCAGCGAGCCGCAGTCGGGGCAGGTATCCTGCTGCGTAATGTCGTCGGTCAGCACCAGCGTGTGCTTGCCCTGCTCATGACGGAACCAGTAATAGATGCCCTCATGCTCCATCAGGCGGCTGATGAAGTCGAAATCGGTTTCCTGGTACTGCACGCCATATTCCCAGCTGCGGTAGGTACCCGACAACCGCCATTCGACGGGGAAGGGATAGTCGGCCAGCAGTTCCCTGATGATGTCCGGCGCGCTCTTGTTCTGAAAGATCTTGTTGTCGGACGTCTGCGTCAGGTACCACAGCCAGGGCCTGACGGTCGCGCGATAGATATAAAGCCGCGACGTGGCGTTCTCGCGTCCGACCAGGGTGCAACGCGTGATCTGGCCGCTCAGGTACCGTATCGCGCCCATGCCGGTCGCGATCTCCAATGTCAATGGCTTGCCGAGCAATTGACGCAGGTCGAGCGCATACGATTCGGACAGCAATTCGATCTCGAACTCGAAGAGCATCGACAGGCCTTCCGATCCGTTTATCGCACGGAACATGAAGGTGTCGGGCGGCAAAGGCGTGTGCGCCGTGACGATACGGTCCATTCGAACTCCCAGCAAAGCGGCATGAAGCCGAAAAACGCGATACCCGGATAGTCCGCATGGACGTTGGCCGGGATAAAGATGCTAGAAGGCGCCAATGTCGGTCATGTGTCATTAACATTCTCTATCATGTTTTACTTTTCCCCCGCTGATTCCGCAGTGCCGCATTAGGTAGAGTTGCGGTCGTCGCTACGGCACCGAGTACGCCACCCGGTAAATGTCAGAAAAATGTCATCCGTCCGGCGGCTTGTTTCTTGTCATGGCGTCAAGACACAATATGTCGCGCTTTACACATCCCTCGGCCATCCGGTCGGCGGGCCCGTAAAAAACACTAGGCTTTCCGACATGAACAACCCTGTTCGTTTCGCTTTGCTCTGTCTGGCGACGATGCTCGCCGCCTGTTCCGCCCCTGCTCCCAAGCCCATCCCGCCGGCGCCGCCCAGCCAGGCCGCTGTCGATGCGCTGGCGCAGGTTCGCGACCGCTATCAGGCGGGCGCCTACGGTGAAGTGATCCGCACGGTCGCCACTTCCGACGTGCTGGCAACGGCGCCGACCGATATGCGGGTGGAATCGCTCAAGCTGCAAGCGTTCAGCTACTGCGTGACAGGCTATCGCGTGCTGTGCGAGGATGACTTCAAGCGCATCCTGGAACTGGACCCGAAATTCGAGCTCAGCCCGGCGGAGGTCGGCCATCCCATATGGGGTCCCGCCTTCAAGCGTGCACAAGCCGCGCAAGGCGGCTGACACCAGAAGGAACACGTAGTGGATTTGCCCCTGTATGCCGACCCGGCCTTTTTTCAGCTGCTGGCCGACAGCTATGAACGACTGCTGGGGCGGCCGTTGCTGTCCCAGCCCATGCCGGCGCAGGCGGCGGCCCGCTGGTTGTACGAGGACGCGCCGTTCGCCGTCCTCGCGCACAACACCAATGCCGATCCGCACTTTATCTATGGCAACAAGGCCGCGCAGCGGCGCTTCGAATACAGCTGGGACGAGATCACCCGGCTGCCTTCGCGGCTGTCCGCCGAAGCCCCGAACCGGGAAGAGCGCGAACGTTTTCTGGAGCGTGTGCGGCGGACGGGTTTCGAGACCGGCTATCGCGGCATCCGTATCGCCAAGTCCGGCAAGCGCTTTTTGATCGAGCAGGCCACGCTGTGGGAGTTGCGCGATGACACCGGTATCGTGCGAGGGCAGGCTGTGGTGATTCCAGGCACCACCGATCTTTGAGCTGATCCGCGCGGATCAGATTCGCGAGCGTGATCGGGCGATGCGCGCGCGGAATATTCCGACGCGCGTGAGCATCATGCCGACGGGCTGAACAGGCATCGCACCGACAGACCACGACAGCAGTCGCACATAGACTCGGCCTATTCCCAGCAAACTCCCGCCGATCCTGGCGGCGCGTGTCGCCGGCCGGATACGGGCGACATGGCGCCGCGGTCCATCCCGACGATGACAGACCTCTCAATCAAGAGTCGTGGCGCCGGTACCCCTGCGACACGCCAGCCCGCCCCGATCGGCAAGGTGGGCGACAAACGCTTTACCGCCCAGCCCGAAGGAGGGCAGCGCCTTGCCGCCCTGACCAGCGCGCATGCGAAGGGCGGCGTGCTGCGCGGCGTGCGGCGGCTTCTGCGCGCCGCGATGCAAGGCTCGTTGCCGCGCGCCGGCAGCCCCTTGCGGCAGGCGCGGCTCAGTCTGGATGCCGCGTATGAATGCTTGCTCAAGACGCTGCTTAGCGGTGCCGAACCGCACGGCCCGCGCATGGCCTTCGCATTGGCCGAGACGCTGGCCAACGAAGCGGCCTACATCGCCGCCGGAGGCCAGATGGCAGGGCCCCACGCCAACAATGCCAACCAGGCCAGCCAGGCAGGCACCGGGATGAACACCGCGGGCGTGGCCGCGCCATATAGTCTCCCGCTGGCCGCATATGCGTTCACGGAGCTCTTGTTGTTGCGCGAATACCTGCCCCGCGTGTCCATGTACGGTCCTGACAAAGTGGCGCCGGGCCCGTGCGGGCGTCTAGTCATCGAACACAGCTGCAGCGCGGTCGACCGGGAAATAGCTACCCGCGAACAGTCTTTCTCGGCGGTTTTGTGCATTCTGGCGCAGGGCACGGCCGGCCCGGAAGATCTGCATGACCCGCTACGCGCCCTGGCGGCCATGGTAAGCGGCCGCGAACGGCGCGGGGAAAGTCCTATCCGATTCCTGAGCGACCTGGCCGATAGCCGGAACAACGATGAACTCGAGAACGCGGCGGCCGCGCTGGCGTCGAAGCCTTTGCGGGCCGCATTCGACACGGCATCGCTTCCAGGCACGCACGCCAGGCTGACGATCTCCACCTACGACGGCGGCGTGAAGACCTGCGCGCGGGTCTTGAAAAATGCGCTGGACCAATGCATGCGCTCACGCCTGATCGTCCGTGCTCGTCTGCTCCTTAAGCAGGGTGCCGACGAAGACCGCGCCGCATCGCAGGTCCTGCGGACGGTATCCGACGTGCTGGCGCATGGCGTCGCCGCCATGAATGGCGACGCACCGCTCACGCATGGCCAGCGCGATGCCCAGATCACGACGCTGCTGGCCAAGGCGCTGGTCGGTGCGGATGGCATGGACGTGCAACGGTATATCGCTGGCATGTCCGACGCCACGCTGCGCGTCTTCGAACGTCATCTTCCCTTCCTGCCGGCGCCACGGCGCAAGGCCGTGCTGCAGATCATCGAGCACGAACGCCGCCGGCGCGGCGACGGCGATCCGTCCGCGCGAACGGGTGAGAAACCGGCGGGGCGTTTGTTTTCGCGGACGATGGGACGGGTAGGGATGCAAGCCACACCCATACTGGCGCGGCTGTTCGCGCGCGTACAGCTGGACTTGCGCCGCCAGGCCGCGTCGGACCGGCCCGGCCCCGATCGCGATCCTGCACCCTCCGCCGACGCCCTTACCCGCATGTCCTTCGACGTGACCGCGCGCACCAATGGCGACTACGAAGTCTCGGTAACGGCCAATCTTGCGCCCCAGCGCGGCGACGAGGCGGTCTCGCTGATCTACAAGAGCCGCATCGCGCCCGATTTCAGGCCGCTGCACGGCTCATTCCGTCAGACTCGATAAAAAAAACCCCCAGGGCCGGACAATATGTCCAAACCCTGAGGGTTGGTTCGCGCGAACGAAGCCTGGATTACGCCGATCCCGGACAAGGCTGTGAACCGTGTCCGGGCGGCTTTGCCGGCCTTATTCGCCCGTCGGCTCGTGGCCGGCTTCCGGCGCTGGTTCGCCTTCGTTGTCCGCACCGATGGTAACCGGCGGTTCCTCGAAAGGATTCGCCAGCTGGCGTGCCGCTTCGCGTTCCGCCGCTTCCAGCGCTTCCTTGTCCTTGCGGGCAAGGTGATACGCCAGGCCGGTACCGGCCGGAATCAGACGACCCACGATCACGTTTTCCTTCAAGCCGCGCAAATCGTCGCGCTTGCCCATGATGGCGGCTTCGGTCAGGACCCGCGTGGTTTCCTGGAACGAAGCAGCCGAGATGAAGGAATCCGTCGACAGCGACGCCTTGGTGATACCCAGCAGAACGTTGTCGTAAATGGCCGGACGCTTGTCGGCGGCGACCACGCGATCGTTCTCGTTCAGCAGCTCGGAGCGCTCGACCTGTTCACCAGGGATGAACTCGGCATCGCCCGCATCGACGATATTCACGCGACGCAGCATCTGGCGAACGATCACCTCGATATGCTTGTCGTTGATCTTCACGCCTTGCAGACGGTACACGTCCTGCACTTCATCGACGATGTAGGTGGCCAGCTTTTCGATACCCTGCAGGCGCAGGATATCGTGCGGATCCGCCGGACCGTCCACGATCATTTCGCCCTTGTTCACCACCTGGCCGTCGTGCACCAGTACCTGCTTTTCCTTCGGAATCAGGAACTCGTGGCTGACGCCTTCCAGGTCGGTGATGACCAGACGCTGCTTGCCCTTGGTGTCCTTGCCGAACGAGACCGTGCCGGTAACGTCGGCGAGCATGCCGGCATCCTTGGGCGAACGGGCTTCGAACAGCTCGGCCACGCGCGGCAGACCGCCGGTAATGTCGCGGGTCTTCTGCGATTCCTGCGGAATACGCGCCAGCACTTCGCCGACCGTTACCTGCTGGCCGTCGCGCACGGTGATCAGTGCGCCCACCGGGAACGAAATGTTCACCGAGTGATCGGTGCCGGCGATCTTGACCTCTTCGCCGGATTCGTTGACCAGCTTGATCTGCGGACGCATGACGATCTTGCCGCCGCGGGTCTTGGGCGTGATGACAACCAGCGTCGACAGGCCCGTAACCTCGTCCACCTGCTTGGCGACCGTAACGCCTTCCTCGATGTTCTCGAAGCGCACCTGGCCGGCGTACTCGGACACGATGGGGCGGGTGAGCGGATCCCAGCTCGCCAGACGCGCACCGGCCTTGACGGTTTCGCCGTCGCCGACCAGCACCGTCGCGCCGTACGGGATCTTGTGGCGTTCACGCTCGCGGCCGTTGTCGTCATGAATGACGATTTCGCCCGAACGAGAGATGGCCACGCGTTCGCCCTTGGCGTTGGTCACGTAACGCATCGTGCTGGCAAAGCCCACGGTACCGTTGGACTTGGTTTCCACCGCGCTGGCCAGCGCCGAACGCGAAGCCGCGCCACCGATGTGGAACGTACGCATCGTAAGCTGCGTACCCGGCTCACCGATCGACTGCGCCGCGATGACACCGACAGCTTCGCCGACGTTGACCATGTAGCCGCGGCCCAGGTCGCGGCCATAGCAATGGGCGCACAGGCCGTGACGCGTTTCGCAGGTCAGCGGCGTGCGGACCTTGACTTCGTCGACGCCGATGCGGTCGATCAGGTCGACCAGATCTTCGTCCAGCAGCGTGCCTGCCTCGATCGCCGTTTCCTGCGTATCGGGGTTGACGATATCGATCGCGGCCACGCGGCCCAGGATACGGTCGCGCAGCGGTTCGATGACTTCGCCGCCTTCGACCAACGCCTTCATCGAATAGCCCTGCGAGGTGCCGCAGTCGTTTTCGATGATGACCAGATCCTGCGTCACGTCGACCAGACGGCGGGTCAGGTAACCCGAGTTCGCGGTCTTCAGCGCGGTATCGGCCAGGCCCTTACGCGCACCGTGCGTCGAAATGAAGTACTGCAGTACGTTCAGGCCTTCGCGGAAGTTCGCGGTGATCGGCGTTTCGATGATGGAGCCGTCCGGCTTGGCCATCAGGCCGCGCATACCCGCCAGCTGGCGGATCTGGGCTGCCGAACCGCGGGCGCCGGAGTCGGCCATCATGTAGATGGAATTGAAGGATTCCTGGCGCACTTCTTCGCCATGACGGTTGGTCACGGGCTCGGTCGCCAGTTGTTCCATCATCGCCTTGCCGACCTTGTCGCCGGCCTTGCCCCAGATGTCCACTACGTTGTTGTAGCGTTCCTGGGACGTGACCAGACCCGACGAATACTGCTTGTCGATTTCCTTCACTTCCTTGCTGGCTTCGGCAAGGATGCCTTCCTTGGCCAAAGGAATCAGCATGTCGTTCATGGCGATCGAGATACCGCCGCGCGTAGCCAGGCGGAAGCCCGACTGCATCAGCTTGTCGGCAAAGATCACCGTGTCGCGCAGGCCGCAACGACGGAACGACTGGTTGATCAGGC
Organism: Bordetella sp.; assembly: GCA_035493915.1. GTDB lineage: Bacteria > Pseudomonadota > Gammaproteobacteria > Burkholderiales > Burkholderiaceae_B > Bordetella_C. Next base: position 1,796 of record DATJHN010000082.1, on the reverse strand, counting down.
GCGAGATTTCCTTCTTCTTCAGGGCCTTGTTCAAGACCGTGAAGGGCAGGCCGCGCGGCAGGATTTCCGACAGCAGCGCCCGGCCGACCGTGGTCTCGTAGCGGCGCACGACGGGCTGCCATTCGCCCTGTTCGTCCTTGTCGAACTCCTTCAGGCGCACGGTGATGCGGGTCTGCAGCTCGACTTCGCCGTTGTCATAGGCGCGCTGCACTTCCGCCACGTCGGTGAAGAAGATGCCTTCGCCGCGTCCGTTGATGCGTTCGCGCGTCGTGTAGTACAGACCCAGCACGATATCCTGGGACGGCACGATGGACGGTTCGCCGTTGGCGGGGAACAGAACGTTGTTCGACGCCAGCATCAGGGTGCGCGCTTCCAGCTGCGCTTCGAGCGACAGCGGAACGTGCACGGCCATCTGGTCACCGTCGAAGTCGGCGTTGAAGGCCGCGCAGACCAGCGGATGCAGCTGGATCGCCTTGCCTTCGATCAGCACCGGTTCAAATGCCTGGATACCCAGGCGGTGCAGCGTCGGCGCGCGGTTCAGCATGACCGGATGTTCGCGGATCACCTCTTCGAGGATGTCCCACACCACCGGTTCCTGGCTTTCGACGAGCTTCTTCGCCGCCTTGATGGTCGTAGCCAGACCCATCATTTCCAGGCGGTTGAAGATAAACGGCTTGAACAGTTCCAGCGCCATCAGCTTGGGCAGGCCGCACTGATGCAGCTTGAGCTGCGGACCCACCACGATGACCGAACGGCCCGAGTAGTCCACGCGCTTGCCCAGCAGGTTCTGGCGGAAACGACCGCTCTTGCCCTTGATCATGTCGGCCAGGGACTTCAGCTGGCGCTTGTTGGCGCCCGTCATGGCCTTGCCGCGGCGGCCGTTGTCGAGCAGCGAGTCGACAGCTTCCTGCAGCATGCGCTTTTCGTTGCGCAGAATGATTTCAGGCGCCTTCAATTCCAGCAGGCGCTTCAGGCGGTTGTTCCGGTTGATAACGCGGCGATACAGGTCGTTCAGGTCGGAGGTCGCGAAGCGGCCGCCGTCCAGCGGCACCAGCGGACGCAGGTCCGGCGGCAGCACGGGCAGCACTTCCATGACCATCCACTCGGCCTTGATGCCCGACTTCTGGAAGCCTTCCAGCACCTTCAGGCGCTTGGAGATCTTCTTGATCTTGGCTTCCGAACCGGTGGCCTTGAGCTCGCCGCGCAGCGTTTCCACTTCGCGATCGATGTCGATGGTGCGCAGCAGTTCGCGCACGGCTTCCGCGCCCATCAGCGCGCGGAAGTCATCGCCGTATTCCTCGGTCTTGGCCAGGAAATCGTCGTCCGACATGATCTGGCCGCGCTTGAGCGGCGTCATGCCGGGCTCGATCACGCACCAGGCTTCGAAGTACAGGACGCGTTCGATATCGCGCAGCGTCATGTCCAGCACCATGCCCAGGCGCGACGGCAGGCTCTTCAGGAACCAGATGTGCGCGACGGGGCTGGCCAGTTCGATATGGCCCATGCGCTCGCGGCGTACCTTGGCGACTGTGACTTCGACGCCGCACTTTTCGCAGATCACGCCACGGTGCTTCAGGCGCTTGTACTTGCCGCACAGGCACTCGTAGTCCTTGATCGGCCCGAAGATTTTCGAGCAGAACAGGCCATCGCGTTCCGGCTTGAACGTGCGGTAGTTGATGGTTTCGGGCTTGCGGACTTCGCCGTAAGACCACGAACGGATTTTCTCCGGCGAGGCGATGCCGATCTTGATGGCATCGAACTGCTCGTCTTGCGAGACTTGCTTGAAAAGGTCGAGT
>DATJHN010000081.1:0-6867 GCA_035493915.1 Bordetella sp. | reverse complement strand
GCGCGGCATGCCGTCGGCGGCCTGTATTGAAGCCGCATCCCTGAAGCCGCCGGTTCGCGCCGCATCCTTGCCGTTCCTCCACCAACCCTCCTTCAATCATCAGGAGTGCATCACATGAAAACATTGCGCCCCACCCGTCTGATGGCCGCCGCCGCGCTGGCCTTCGGCATCGCCGCGACGCCGCTGGCTCATGCGGCCAAGGACGTGACCTTCGCGGTCGCCATCGCGCTGGAAACGCTGGATCCCTACAACACCAACAGCACGCTGAACCAGGCCGCCGGCAAGGCCTACTACGAAGGCCTGTTCGAGTTCGACAAGGACCTGAAGATCCAGCCGCTGCTGGCTACCGGTTATGAAGTCAGCCCGGATGGCCTGGTCTACACGATCAAGCTGCGCCAGGGCGTCAAGTTCCAGGACGGCACGGATTTCACGGCCGAAGCCGTCAAGGTTAACTTTGACCGCGTGTCCAATCCGGAAAACCGCCTGACGCGCTACACGCAGTTCAACCAGGTGGACAAAACCGAAGTCGTCGATCCCTACACCGTGCGCATCACGCTGAAGCGTCCGTTCTCGGCCTTCATCAATGCCCTGGCGCACCCGGCCGCGATGATGATTTCGCCTGCCGCGCTGAAAAAGTGGGGCAACAAGGACATCGGATTCCATCCTGTCGGCACCGGCCCCTTTGAATTCGTCGAATGGAAGCCCGCCGAATATCTGAAGGTCAAGAAATTCGACGGTTACTGGCGCAAGGGCTATCCCAAGGTCGACACGCTGACCTTCCGCACCGTCACGGACAACAACACCCGCGCGGCCGTGGTGCAGACGGGCGAGGCGCAGTTCGCTTTCCCGGTGCCGTACGAGCAGGCAGCGTCGCTGGCCAAGAACGACAAGATCGAAGTGGTTGACCTGAAGAATTCGATCATGGCGCGCTATGTGTCGATGAACGTCCAGCAGAAGCCCTTCGACAATATCAAGGTGCGCCAGGCGATCAACTACGCGATCAACAAGCAGGCGCTGATCAAGGTGGCCTACGCCGGCTATGCCAATGTGTCGACCGGCGTCATCCCGCAAGGCGTCGAATATGCCTACGAGATCGACAAGTCCGGCTGGCCCTACGATCCCAAGAAGGCGCGCGAACTGCTGAAGGAAGCCGGCTACCCCAACGGTTTCGAAAGCACGCTGTGGTCGGCCTATAACGACGGCACGTCGCAGAAGATCGTCCAGTTCCTGCAGCAGCAACTGGCCCAGGTCGGCATCAAGGTGTCGGTTGAAGTGCTGGAATCCGGCCAGCGCGTGCAACGCGTGCAGCAGGTGCAGAAGCCCGAGGATGCCAAGGTCCGCCTGTACTACGCGGGCTGGTCGTCGTCCACCGGCGAAGCCGATTGGGGCCTGCGTCCGCTGCTGGCGACCGACGCGTTCCCGCCGCAGTTGAACAACACCGCGTACTACTCGAATCCCAAGGTGGACGATGACATCAAGAAGGCCCTGACCATCACCGACAAGGGTGAGAAGGCTACGCTGTACAAGGATGCCCAGCAGACCATCTGGAACGATGCGCCATGGGCCTTCCTGGTCACCCAGGGCAACGTTTATATCAAGTCGAAGAACCTGAGCGGCGTATATGTGATGCCCGATACCAACTTCTGGTTCGGCGACGTCGACCTGAAGTAATAGGCGTTAGGCCGGGCGGCGCGCGTTGGCGTGCCGCCCGTTCCATCGCATGACCGCGCGGATGCCCGCGCATTCGCGCGCAGGAATTTTTTATGTTTACCTATATCGTCAAACGCCTTCTGGGCATGATTCCCACGCTGGTGCTGGTGATCGCGGTGGTGTTCATGTTCGTGCATGTGCTGCCGGGTGACCCCGCGCGGCTGGCTGCCGGCCAGGAGGCCGACGAGCAAACCGTCCAACTGGTGCGCCAGGAGCTGGGTCTGGACCTGCCCCTGCCGGAGCAGTTCGTGCGCTATTTCACGCACATGCTGCATGGCGACCTGGGCGTTTCACTGCGCAGCAGACGGCCGGTCAGTACCGAGATCGCCGATCGTTTCATGCCCACGCTGCTTCTGACCGTGACCAGCATGGTGTGGTCGGTGCTGTTCGGCATGATCATCGGCGTGGCGTCCGCCGTCTGGCGCAACCGCTGGCCGGACCGGCTGGGCATGACGCTGGCCGTATCGGGTATTTCCTTCCCCGCCTTCGCGCTGGGGATGATGCTGATGCAGGTGTTTTCGGTTCAACTGGGCTGGCTGCCGACCATAGGCGCGGGCGGCTGGAGAAACTACATCCTGCCCTCCATTACGCTGGGCGCGGCGGTGGCCGCCGTGATGGCACGCTTTACGCGTGCGTCCTTTATCGAAGTGGTCCAGGAAGATTTCGTGCGCACCGCGCGGGCCAAGGGCTTGCCCGAATCCCTGGTCGTGGCCAAGCATGCGTTGCGCAATGCATTGATTCCCGTCGTCACGATGATGGGGCTGCAATTCGGTTTCCTGCTGGGTGGCTCCATCGTGGTCGAAACGGTGTTCAGCTGGCCCGGCCTGGGCGCGCTGCTGGTGGATGCCGTGACGCAGCGCGACTATCCGGTCATCCAGGGCCTGGTGCTGCTGTTTTCCCTGGAATTCATTCTGATCAACCTGGTGGTGGATGTGCTGTATGGCGTCATCAATCCCAGTATCCGGTACAAGTGAGGCGGCCATGACGCAACTCGACAACACCGCCGCCGCGGGCGCGACGACCGCCACGGCGGCCGTGACGCCCGCCGGTACCGCCGGCGATGTACGCACGCCTTTCACCGAGTTCTGGCGCAAATTCAAGAAACAGCATCTGGCGGTCGCGGCCGGCATCTTCGTGCTGCTGCTGGTCCTGGTCGCGGCAATCGCGCCCTGGATCGTGCCGTTTGATGCGGAGAACTATTTCGACTACGACAATCTGAACGCGGGTCCTTCGCTGACGCACTGGCTGGGCGTGGACGCGTTGGGCCGCGATATTTTCAGCCGCATCCTGATGGGATCGCGTATTTCGCTGGTCGCCGGTTTCGTTTCCGTCGCGCTGGGCGCCGTCGTCGGCACCTTCCTGGGCCTGATGGCGGGCTATTACGAGGGCTGGTGGGAACGTATCAGCATGCGGATATCCGACGTGCTGCTGGCGTTCCCGGGCATGCTGCTGGCCATTGGCGTGGTGGCCATCCTGGGCTCCAGCATGGTCAACGTGGTGGTGGCAGTGGCAGTCTTCAGCGTGCCGGCCTTCGCCCGCCTGGTGCGCGGCAATACGCTGGCCATCAAGCACATGACCTATGTGGAAGCGGTGCGCAGCATCGGCGCCTCGGATTGGACCATCATCATGCGTCACATCCTGCCCGGCACGATTTCGCCCATCGTGGTCTACGGCACCATGCGCATCGGCACGTCCATCATCACGGCGGCCAGCCTGTCCTTCCTGGGCATGGGCGCGCAGCCGCCCACGCCGGAATGGGGCGCGATGCTCAACGAAGCGCGTGCGGACATGGTGACTTCGCCGCATATCGCCGTGTTCCCGGCGCTGGCGATTTTCCTGACCGTGCTGGCGTTCAACCTGCTGGGCGACGGCCTGCGCGACGCGCTGGATCCGAAGATCGACCGGCGGTAGGTGTGACCATGGATTTTCCGCGCATCGGCAGGCTGGCTTCGGGGCCGTTCGATTCCATATGCGATGTGGCGGGTGTCACGGTCGGCCATGCCACGCTGGCGCGCGGCGCCACGCAGACCGGCGTGACCGTCGTACGGCCGCATGGCGGCGACATCTATCGCGACAAGGTCCCCGCGGCCGCCACCGTGTTGAATGGTTTCGGCAAGAGCGTCGGGCTGGTGCAAGTGGACGAACTGGGTGTGCTGGAAACGCCGATCGCGCTGACCAATACTTTCTCGGTCGGCACCGTGGCCAACGCCCAGATCCACCAGGCCGTAGCGGCCAATCCGGAAATCGGCCGCACCTTGCCCACGGTCAATCCGCTGGTGTTCGAGTGCAACGACGGCTATCTGAACGACATCCAGGCGATGGCCGTTACTGAAGCTGACTACATGGCTGCGCACGCCGAAGCCGATGCCAACGCCAACGCCGGTCTGCAGTGCGCGCAGGGTGCCGTGGGCGCCGGGCGGGGCATGTCCTGTTTCGGCTTCAAGGGCGGCATTGGTAGCGCATCGCGGCTGGCGCCGGCAAAGGATGGGCGCTCCTGGACGGTGGGCGCCCTGGTCCTGGCCAATTTCGGCCGCCAGCCGCTGCTGACCGTGGCGGGCCGGCCTTTCGGCCGCTGGCTCGAACAGACGCCCGGCGATAGTCGCGAGGCGGACTCCAGCCCGGAAAAAGGCTCGATCATCCTGCTGCTGGCCACCGATGCGCCCCTGGATGCGCGGCAACTGCGCCGACTGTCCCTGCGCGCGGGCGCCGGCCTGGCCCGAACCGGCTCGGTATTCGGCCACGGCAGCGGCGATATCGCGCTGGCGTTTTCCACCGCCTACACGGTGCCGCACCTGGCCGACCGCCCCATGCCGGCCGTCGCCATGCTGCACGAAACCCGCATCGATCCGCTGTTCGAAGCCGCCGCTGAAGCTATCGAACAGGCCATCCTGCACGCGCTCTGGCACGCCGAAAGCGTGACCGGCCGCGACGGCCATGAACGCCTTGCCATCCGCGACGCCATTCCGGCGTGGCGGCAGTGGCTGGATGGCGGGCCATGAACGGTCCTTGAACAGTCCTTGAACAGTCCTTGAACCGGTCCCTGAAACTCTCTCTTCCTCCCCGATCCCATGCGCATCCTTATCTCCACCGACATCGAAGGCGTCGCCGGCGTCTTCCATTCCCAGCAGGTCACGGCCGGCAATCCGGAGTACGAGCGCGCCCGCGCCTGGATGACGGGCGAGGCCAACGCCGCCGTTGCAGGCGCTTTCGAAGGCGGCGCCGATGACGTCCTGGTCAACGATTCCCACGGCGGCTACCGCAACCTGTTGCCCGACGGCATCGACGAGCGTGCCCGCCTGGTACTGGGCAAGCCGCGCTATCTGGGCATGGTCGGCGGCCTGGAGGAACCTTGCGATGCCGTCTTCATGATCGGCTATCACTCGCGCGCACAGGGGCGCGGCGTGCTGGCGCACACGATCAACGGCTTCTCCTTCGCCAAGGTGCGCATCAACGGCATGGAATTGGGCGAAGCCGGCCTGTACGGCGCGCTGGCGGGCGAACTGGGCGTACCCGTGGCCATGGCCAGCGGCGACGATGTGTTCATTGGAGAAACGCGCGAGATGTTTCCGGGCGCCGTCTGGGTACAGACCAAGATCGCGCGAGGGCAGGGCAGCGGCGTATCGCTGTCGCCGGCCGCGTCGCGCGCAGCCATCCGCGAGGCCGCGCGGCAGGCCATGGACAATGTCGGCACCCTCAAGCCCTGGCGCATCGAACCGCCTATAGAATGCGTGCTGCAGACGCAGAGTTCGGCGCTGGCCGATCTGTTCTGCACCTGGCCCGCGCTGGAGCGCGTGGACGGCGTGACGCTGCGCTTCACCACCGACAGCATGCAGGCCGCCATCCGCACGCTGAACAGTCTGGCCGCCATGTCATTCATGCTGCGCTGAGAAAGCGCCAAGGATACCCATGTCGCATACCGACGCCCGTATCGCCGCGCTGCGCCAGGCCATGGCCGCGCACGGCCTGTCCGCCTATGTCGTGCCATCCGCCGATCCCCACCTGTCCGAATACCTGCCGGCGCGCTGGCAGGGACGGCAATGGCTGTCCGGTTTTACCGGCTCGGTCGGCACGCTGGTCGTGACCGCGGATTTCGCCGGCGTGTGGGTGGACAGCAGATATTGGGTGCAGGCTCAAGCCCAACTGGCGGGTACCTGCGTCACCCTGATGAAATTGGGCGATCCCGGCGTGCCCGCGCACCCGGAATGGCTGCGCGATCACTGCGCAACCCGGCTGTCGCGCGGCGGGGCCGTTTCAGCCCAAGGCGGCACGCCCATCGGGGCGCCCGTCGAGGGCGCCACCTTCGGCGCGAACCGCGGCGCCACTGTCGGCGCGGACGGCCAGGTGCTGTCCCTGGCCGCACACAAGGCCTTATCCGAGGCGCTGACCGCGGCAGGCTGCCAGTTGGACATCACCCACGACCTGCTGGCCGAAGTCTGGCCCGACCGCCCTGGCCTGCCCACCGCGCCAGTGCGCGAACACCTGGCCCCATACGCCTGTGTGTCGCGCGCCGATAAGCTGGCACGCGTGCGCGAAACCATGAAAGCCAAGGGCGCGGCCGCCCACCTGATCAGCTCGCTGGATGACATTGCCTGGCTCCTCAATCTGCGCGGCGCCGACGTCGACTACAACCCGGTGTTCGTGGCCCACGCACTGGTCCTGGCCGACCGGGCCGAATTGTTCATCAGCGCGGGCAAGATCGATGCGGCGCTGGCTGCGCGACTGGCGGCCGACGGCGTAGCGATACGTCCCTACGAAGCCTGCGCCACCGCGCTGGCCGCCCTGCCGGCGGACACCACCGTCCTGGTGGACCCGGCGCGCACCACCGTCGGCGTCCTGGCGGCGTTGCCCGCGCAGGCCCGCCGCGTGGAAGCCATCAATCCCAGCACCCTGGCCAAGTCCCGCAAGACCGACGACGAGCTGGCCCACGTCCGCGCCGTCATGGAACAGGATGGCGCCGCCCTGTGCGAATTCTTCGCCTGGTTCCAGGCGACGTCGGGACGCGAACGCATCACCGAACTGACCATCGACGAAAAACTGTCCGCGGCCCGCGCGCGGCGCCCGGGCTTCGTCTCGCTCAGCTTCGGCACCATCGCCGCCTACAACGCCAACGGCGCCATGCCGCATTACCGGGCCACGCCGGAATCGCACGCGGTCATC
>DATJHN010000080.1:0-5315 GCA_035493915.1 Bordetella sp. | reverse complement strand
CTAGAATTGTCCGCCATCGTCCCCTTCCGGGACGCCCCAGCCGGCGCCAGCCGCCGCGGATCGCAAAGGACAACGACATGGGCTTAATCGCAGACCGGGTCAATCGCATCAAGCCTTCTCCCAGCTCGATGGCAGGGTTACGCGCGCGTGAATTGCGCGCGAGCGGACGCGACATTCTGAGCCTTACCACCGGCGAGCCCGATTTCGATACGCCGGAGAACGTTATCGAGGCCGCCACCCGCGCCATGGCGCAATCGCGCACCAAGTACACCGATGTGGGCGGTACGCCCGAACTGAAGGCGGCCATCGCCGACAAGTTCAAGCGCGAGAACGGACTGGAATACAGGAAAGAAGAAATCATCGCCGGCACCGGCGGCAAGCAGGTGATCTTCAACGCTTTGATGAGCACGGTCGGCAAGGGCGACGAGGTGCTCGTGCCAGCGCCATACTGGGTGTCCTATCCCGATATTGCGCAGCTCGCGGGAGCCACGCCGGTCTTTGCGGTCACGCACGTGGAAGACGGATTCAAACTGCGTCCCGACGAGCTGGAACGCGCGATCACGCCGCGCACGCGCTGGCTGATCCTGAACGCGCCCAACAATCCCAGCGGCGCGACCTATTCTTCGCAGGAGTTGAAGGCACTGGCGCAGGTGCTGCTGCGCCATCCGCAGGTCTGGCTCCTTACGGACGACATGTACGAGCACATTCTGTACGACGGCCGCCGCTTCAGCACCATGGCGCAGGTCGAGCCGGAAATGAAATCTCGCACCCTGACGGTCAACGGCGTATCCAAGGCCTATGCCATGACGGGATGGCGCATCGGCTACGCCGGCGGACCCGCCGAGCTGATCAAGGCGATGACCAAGCTGCAGTCGCAAAGCACGTCCAATCCCGCGTCGATCAGCCAGGCCGCGGCACGCGAAGCGCTGATCGGTCCGCAGGATTTCATCGCGGAGCGCACGGCGATATTCCAACGGCGGCGCGACTTCATTGTCGACACGCTGAATGGCATCCCGGGCATCCAGTGCCATGTGCCGGAAGGGGCGTTCTACGCCTTTCCGTCCTGCGCGAAGCTGATGGGACGTCGCACGCCTCAGGGAAAAATACTGGCCAGTGACGAGGACTTCATCATGTACCTGCTGGAAGAAGTGGATCTCGCGGTCTTGCAGGGAGCCGCGTACGGCGTCTCGCCGTATTTCCGCCTGTCATTCGCCGCGTCCATGGACGTCATCAAGGAAGGCTGCGATCGCCTGCGGCGCGCTTGCGAGAAATTGGCCTGAGCCTATTCGTGCCTGGGCGTCCTTACGTTCCACGGGCCGCAACGTCCGGCAGCAAGTGCCGCAGATGCGTTTGCATGGCGCGGTCGCAGCGCTTGCCGGCCTGGCGCCTGTGTCCTTGATCGATCAGCGCCCGCATCGGCATGAACATTGTTCGTTCCTTGCTCAGCTTGATCAGCATTCCAGCGGCGGCTGATACCAGATTCGGGCCACGATTGCAGCAGACATCCATGATATGGAGCGAACGCGGCATGTTGGCAGGCAGTGCTTGCAGGGCATTGCCCTGGGCATGGATGCTTACCAGACTCGGCGGGAGCGTGTCCGGCAAGGCGGATAAATCGTTATGGGCAACGTGCAGTACGGACAGATCTTGAGGCAGTTCGGCGGGCAGGGTCTTGAGCTGGTTGCGTGCCAGGAACAGCTTTTTGATCGTGCAGGGCAAGGGAGGCAGGCTGGTAAGCCTGTTTCCGGATAGATCCAATTCGACGACGTTCGCCAATATCGGCGGTGCTTCCCGCAAACCCAGATTGCTCAAATCCAGCTTGCCGCCGCTGTCTGGTTCCGTCAGGGCCTTTTCGACTCGGCGGCAGGCCTCCGCCCGGTATTCACCGCGCTTTCCGTTGTTGGCATATTGGATCAAGACCGACATGACCTGGTTCCAGCGCGCCTGGTTAAGGATCGGGGCCATGGGAGTCCAGGATCTCTGTGGGTTCTCTCGCGGCACCCGCCCCAGTTGGGGAATCCGGTCCATCGCATCCAGCAAGTCATTGCGCTCTCCGGCGCCACCGCTTGCCGCATCAGCGGCCATGGCGGTCGCGTGGCCGTCGGGCAAATCCCGCATGAATGGCTCGGATGAAAGCGGCTGATCGGACATCATGACGGGGGACAGGATCACCATCGTGTGGGCTTCTCTTGAGAATGTGGAATTTTGAACAGGGCAGATGTTCTCGCGAGCATCGCTTGTGCAACCTGATTGTGCGACCTAACCTTCGTGTCGCTCCTCCAATAAGCGTCAAGTTTTGTCCAGTTCCTTGGCCAGCGGTTGTTCGTCCGGCAAGACCATCTGGTACTCGGCCGCCAACTAAGCGGACCACGGCAGAGGGAACAGCGCTGCAAGCGAGGAAATGTCAGGCATCTTTCGAGCCGTCGAACCGATTACTATGTCGCTGGCAGAGAGGGCTGAGACCAGAGTCGAAGTATGGAGGGGTAGAGATTTTGCAGACAACGTCTGCGAAATCCGATCCGCCGGCCATGACTGGTAGAACGCTCGCATCTGGAAGTGAGATTTCGCCATGCGAAGCCACGGCCGAAGCGCGCGCTCAAGTCTTCGCCCAACCGCTTGATCAACGCGTCTCCATATGCGGTGCGGTCCGACCCGCCTTGTTCGAATTCGACGATGCGCCGGCCTATCTCCCAATAGGTTGCCGTCATCAGCGAATTTATTCTGCGCGCAGCCACATGACGCGCGTTCAGCGGTTTGAAGGCTTTGGAGAGTGATATTCGAATATTGACCGGACGCGACTCCATATCCGGGCAGCGAGGCGTCGTCGAAAGATAAGGGAATACTATGGAACTGCAAATCAACGGCGAGACCCATCAGATCCAATCCGATGCGGATACCCCTTTGCTATGGGTAATACGCGACGAGCTGGGCATGACGGGCACGAAGTACGGCTGCGGGCTGGCGCAATGCGGCGCCTGTACGGTGATCGTCGATGGCGTGGCCATGCGGTCCTGTGTAACCCCCATCGATGGCATGGCCGGGAAGCAGATAACGACGATAGAGGCGATCGAGGGCGACGGCGTGGGCAAACGCGTCGTCGCGGCCTGGATCAAGCACCAGGTGCCGCAATGCGGTTACTGCCAGTCGGGACAAGTGATGGCGGCGACGGCGCTTCTGAAGCAGGTCCAGCATCCCACCGATGACGAAATCGCGGCGGCGATGATCAATCTATGCCGCTGCGGCACCTACAACGCCATCAATGCGGCCGTCCACGAACTCGCCGGCGATACGGCCGGCGCCGTGAAGGGGGCATGATGGACAACCTGAGCCGCCCCACCGCCGCGGAGGATGTTTTTTCCGCCGCGCAGCCCACCAATATTTCGCGTCGCCGTTTCCTGCTTGCTTCTGCGGGGACGGCCGCGGGCGCTTTTGTACTAGGATTCGGATTCCCCATGGGAGACGCCCGCGCCCAGCCGGCAGCCGCGGCGCCGGCCCGGGCGACCAAGGTACCGGCATTCCTGGAAATCCGCCCGGACAACACCATACGCCTGCAAAGTCCCTTTATCGAAGGCGGGCAGGGCATCTTCACCGCCATGGCGCAGATCGTCGGCGAGGAGCTCGATGCCGATCCGGCGACCTTCGTCGTGGAGAACGCGCCGCCCGGCAGCGACTACATCGCCATGGATAGCGGCCGCCGTATCACCGGCGGCAGTTCCTCCGTGCGCTTCGGCTATGCGAATATGCGCCGCTTGGGAGCGCTGGGGCGCGCCATGCTGCTGCAGGCCGCCGCCAACCGCCTGGACATTCCAGCCACCGAGCTCGACACGCAGCCGGGCAGGGTGGTACATGTGGCCTCGGGCCGATCGATCACCTACGGCGAGCTGGCCGCTGACGCCATGGACTTGCCCGTACCGGATCCCGGCGGCGTGAAGCTCAGGGACCCGGCCACGTTCCGCTGGATAGGCAAGCCCGTCGACCGGCTCGACGTTCACGACAAATCGACCGGAAAGGCGATCTACACGATCGATACCCACGTGGACGGCATGCTGCACGCGGCCGTCCAGCACGCGCCGCGTCTGGGCATGACAGTCGGGGCGCTCCGCAACGAAGACCAGGTCAAGGCGATGAAGGGTGTTCACTCGGTGCATCGCCTGCCCGGCGCGGTCGCGGTGGTCGCCGAACGCTGGTGGAATGCCAAGCGGGCGGCCGAGGCGCTGCAGGTGGACTGGCGGGAAGCGGCAGCCGATTCGACGCTGCGGGTCATGCCGGCCGACTTCTCCACGGTGGCGTTCCAGGAGCGGCTCGCCAGCGAAACCGGCGACGGTGTCGACGCGGAGAACAAGGGCAATGTGCCCGATGCCTTGAAGAATGCGAAGACCGTGGTCAGCGCGACCTACCATAGCCAGTATGTGCGTCATGCGCAGCTGGAGCCACCTTCGGCACTGGCGCGGTTCAATGCCGATGGCACCCTGGATGTCTGGCTGCCCAATCAGGCGCCCGATCTTTTCCTGGCGGACATCGCGAAGCAGACCGGCCTGGATCCGAAGCGGATCACGATACATTCGCCCCTGCTGGGCGGATTCTTCGGCCGCCACTTCCTGTACAACGCCGCCTGCCCCTATCCACAGGCGATACAGCTGGCGAAGGAAACCGGCCGTCCGATCAAGCTTATCTGGAGCCGCGAGGAAGAGTTCCTGCGCGATGTCGCGCGGCCAATGGCCGCGGTGCGCTTTCGCGGCGGCCTGGATGCGAACGGCATGCCTGTCGCCCTGGAGGCCATCAGCGCCACAGAGGGGCCGTCGGAAGGCATAGCCAACAAGCGGGCCGAAAAGTACGACCCGGCCGCGGTCGAGGGCCTGGCCGGAAAAGCCTATGCGATTCCCAACCGGCGCATCGCCCAGCTTTATGTGAAGACGCCGATGATGCTCGGCTACTGGCGGTCGGTCGGCAATTCCATGAACGACTTCTTCTATGAAACCTTCCTGGACGAATTGGCCGACAAGGGCGGTCAGGATCCCTATGCGCTGCGCATGCATTTACTGGAGGGAAATCCCCGCCTGACCAAGCTGCTGCAGGCGGTCGGCGAAATGTCCGGCGGCTGGAAGCGTGGGCCTTTCACGGCGGAAGACGGGACCCGGCGCGCGCGCGGCATTGCAATGGCGTCGCCTTTCGGTTCGCAGGCCGCGGCAATCGCAGAGGTGTCGATCAAGGATGGCCAGGTGGTGGTGCACGATATCTGGGAGGCAATCGACCCGGGCAGCATCGTGAATCCGGCGATTGTCAACGCGCAGGTCAGTGGGGCGGTTGCGCTGGGG
>DATJHN010000079.1:0-2720 GCA_035493915.1 Bordetella sp. | reverse complement strand
CGGCACCGCTTCCTGCTGGTGGAAGACGATCCCTACGGCGAACTGCGTTTCGAGGGCGAACCCATTCCGCCGCTGCTGGCCCTGGCCGAAGGCGAGCAGCGCAACTGGGTGGCATATATCTCCAGCATGTCCAAGACCATGGCGCCGGCGCTGCGCATCGGCTGGATGATCGCGCCGGCGGAAGTCCGCCGCCGCTGCGTCAGTGCCAAGGCGGCGGACGACATGGCGTCGTCGGCCTGGATACAGGAAATCGTCGCCCAGTACATCGAGGACGGCCGCTACCACGAGCATGTGCCGCGCATCCGCGACGCCTATGCGGCGCGTGCCGACGCGCTGGCGCGCGCACTGACGGAAGAGATGGGCGATCACCTGACCTTCCGCAAGCCGCAAGGCGGCATGTTCTGCTGGGCGCGGCTGAACGGCGATATCGACAGCACGCGGCTGCTGCCCTATGCCATCGAGCACGAGGTGGTCTATGTGCCCGGCAAGGCGTTCTACGTCGACCCCGCGCAGGCGGACATGAAAGCGATGCGACTGTCATTCGCCACGATGAACGAGGAGCGGATACGCGCCGGCATCGTCAGGTTGCGCCAGGCACTGCAGGCCTGTGCGGAGGGGAAACCAGTTGGAGTGACGCTACCCGCGTAGCAAGTCCGCGAACAAGGTGGGCGGGCCCATTTGTCCGCCCTTCAGCATCAGTTCCACACCGTCGGCGGGATGCCCTGGCGCATGGACGCGGCACACCGCGACGCCGGGACTGGGCGCATATGTAAAGGTCAGCGCCCGTGCGCCCCAGGATTGCACCGCGATGCTGGACGTATCGCCGCCGGCAAAGCCGGCCCGCGCGAGCGGGTGCCGCGCCAGCACGCCGGCCATCAGGCGGCCGCAGGCTTCTGCCAGTGCGCGGGTAAAGCCCGGCCGCGCCGCGCCGCTATCGTCGCCCAGGGTGCTGTGCGCGACGACGCTGCGGCCTTGGCCCAGGGCTTGGACGACGCGGCTCGCCAGCGATTCGGCGTAGCTGGAATCGCCGTCCGCCAGGGCCGCGGCATCCAGCGCGATGGAGACAAATCCCGTCTGTTCAGCCGCGTCGATCTGCGCGGCGGTGATCGGCGACCGGCTGCCCGCGAGGATGAAGGTCTGATTCACCGGGCGTGCCCGCGGCGGTGCGGTGGACGTGATTGATGAGGCCGATGCTGCTGGCGCCGTCAGCCCGGTCGATGCGGAAGCGGTGGAGGCTGTCGATGGTGTCGATGCCGTCGATGCCGTCGATTCGGCCGATGCGGCGGATTCCGCGGATTCAATAGACCCGGCCGCGCTGCCTCTATCCGCCGCCAACAGCGCCTGCACCGCGCCCGTCGGACCCACGGTCAGCAGCGGCCCGGGTTCCACACCTTGCCGATGCCACAGCAATGCGCCGATGCGCGGCAGATCCGCGACCCGCGTCACATCGAACAACACGGCTGACGCGCCGGCGCCGACCAAGGCGTCCAGCCGCGCCGTGCGCGCGAGTTCGTCGTCTTCCAGCATCGCAATGTCGAAGGACACGATACCGTCCAGCCCCTGCCGCGCCAGATGGACGCGCAGATCGGCCTCGTCCATGGGGGTTACGGGATGACGGCTCATCGTGGGATGGCGGTCCAGGCGGTACACCTGTCCGCCCTGGCCGGCGCGCGCGTACAGATGCGCGAAGCTGCAATAGCGGCCCAGATTGGGCTGGCCGCCAATGATATAGGCCGGCCGCGTGCCGAGCTCGCGCCAGGCGAGCGCGACCGCATGCCCGATGCTGCCAATGTGCGGCGCACTGTCGAAAGTGGAGCAGGTCTTGTAGTGGACGACATCCGCGCCCGTCGCCGCCAGCCCGCGAAAAATTCGTGGCAGCGCTTCGTCCATTTCAGCGGGCGCCATCGCGCGCGCCGTGCCGGCCACGCCGACACAATCCAGCGGGCCGAAACGCGCCAGATCCTCGGCGGTGGGCACGTCCAGGAACAGGACGGCGCGCCAACCGGCCGATACCACGGTTGCCAATGTATCGGTGGATCCGGTGAAATCGTCGCCGTAGTAGGCCAGACGTATGCCCCGCGCGCGCGCATCCGCTTGCCGGACATTGCCGTCATGCGCGGGATCGCCGGCATGCGCCGAGCCGCTCATCGTCGTGCCTGTCATCCGCCCCATCCTTCTCCGCATCGCCAACCGCGGCAGCGAGCGAACCGCCGCTCAACCATAGAATTCCAGGGCATGCGCCAGCGCGGGACGATTGCGCGCGAATTCCGGCAAGGCCACGCCGGCGCGCGCCGCATCCCAGGCGTCGCGTATGCTCTGGACCCCGGCGGCCGCGCCGTCGGGATGCCCGAGGATACCGCCGCCCGACAGGAAAATCAGGTCGTCGCTGCACAGCGCGGCAAAGGTGGCCGGCACGGTACCGGCCCATTGTCCCGACGAAAACACCGGCATGACCGCATCCCCGCCGGCCATGGGCGCCAGGCAGGCCTGCGCCGATTCGATCACGCTGTCGTCGCTTTCGTAGAACTTGCCGCCCAACCCGTTCACATGCAGCTGGTCCACGCCGGCCAGCCGCCACAGCGCCTGGTAGGCCGGAAAGGCGATGCCCAGCGCGGGATGGCGCGACATCATCGCCATGCCGTTGCGGTGCCCGTGGATGGCCAGCGGCGTGGTGCGCCGCAAGGCCTGGATCGCGCTGAAGCCGCACCAGTTCAGGCTGG
>DATJHN010000078.1:0-14864 GCA_035493915.1 Bordetella sp. | reverse complement strand
CGACCAGCAGAGCGCCGAGGAGATGCGCGCCACGCGCGGCACGCTGACGGAGCCGGGCACCCCCGGCCCGTACCGCGACCGCGCCGTCGACGAGAACCTCGAGCTGTTCCGCGAGATGCGCGACGGCAAGCACCCGGAAGGCAGCATGGTGCTGCGCGCGCGCATCGACATGGCTTCGCCCAATATCAACCTGCGCGACCCGGTGATCTACCGCGTCCGCCATGCCACGCATCACCGCACCGGCGACAAATGGTGCATCTACCCCATGTATACCTGGGCGCATCCCATCGAGGACGCGCTGGAAGGCATTACGCACAGCATCTGCACGCTGGAATTCGAAGACCAGCGGCCGTTCTACGACTGGACGCTGGACCGGCTGGCTGAACTGGGCCTGCTGGCGCGGCCGCTGCCGCACCAGTACGAGTTCGCACGGTTGAACATGACCTACGTGGTCACCAGCAAGCGCAAGCTGCTGCAACTGGTGCGCGACGGCCATGTCGACGGCTGGGACGATCCCCGTATGCCGACGCTGTTCGGCATGCGCCGCCGCGGTTATCCGGCGTCGGCCATCCGCCTGTTCTGTGACCGCACCAGCCTGTCCAAGTCGGATTCGCGTATCGACTACAGCCTGCTGGAAGCCGCGGTACGCGACGAGCTGGACCCGGTGGCGCCGCGTTCCGTGGCCGTGCTGCAGCCCCTGAAGCTGGTCATCACCAACTATCCCGAAGATCGCGTCGAAATGTGCAGCGCGCCGCGCAACCCGCACGACCCGGCACAGGGACAGCGCGAATTCCCGTTCTCGCGCACGCTATGGATCGAGCAGGACGACTTCCGCGAGGAACCGCCCAAGAAGTATTTCCGCCTGTTCCCCGGCAACACGGTACGGCTGAAGTACGGCTACGTGGTGCGCTGTACTGGGTTCGTCAAGGACGACCAGGGCAAGGTCGTCGAGGTCCAGGCCGAATACCTGCCGGAAACCCGCAGCGGAACGCCGGGCGCGGACAGCGTCAAGGTCAAGGGCACGATCACCTGGGTTAGCGCGGCCCATGCGATCGGCGCGACCATACATCTGTACGACCGCCTGTTCTCCGACCCGCATCCAGATGCCGGCGACAAGGATTTCGTCGCGGCCCTGAATCCCGATTCCCGCCAGACGGTGCAGGCTTGGCTGGAACCAGGCACGGACCTGGTTCCGGGCATGACCTGGCAGTTCGAGCGGCTGGGTTATTTCACGATGGACAGCGCGACGTCGACGCCCGGCACGCCTATCCTGAATCGCGTCGTCACGCTAAGGGACTCCTGGGGCCAGGGTTGACCTACGTCAGGGCTGGCGTTTGACTCCGTCCGGGCCGGCGCCAGGTTCCCCTTCGTGCCGGTTGACCGGGCCATCGCCCGGTTTGCGGTCCCGGTCGTCGTGAACCGGCAGTTCCTGGTCGGGCAAGGCGCCGGCCTGGGGGTCGTAACCCTTTTCCAGGGTGCGCAATTCTTCCTCTTCCTGCCCGCTGAGTCCGGTCGGACGCTGGGGTTTGGCTTGATCAGGCATGGAAATCCTCCGCTCTGGGTCTGCGCGACGTCAGGTGGATTCACGCAAGGCATGTGCCCGTGTGGCGGGATCTGTCGCAAGGACGGCACGGTGGCCCCATAGGACGGCTTCTAGCGGGCGGATGCTCGGTTATCATGCCCGACGTTCCCTTAACCGGGGTTCTCCCCGGTCCTTTTGCCGCCAAGATGAGCTCTGATTCCCTTGCCCTGGACTTCAAAAGCGCGACGCTTTACGCCGTGCGCGTTGTATTGCATAGCGCAGATGTCGGGCGGCTGACCGCCGCCCTGGACAAGCGCATGGCCGACGCGGGCAGCTTTTTCGAAAACGAACCCGTGGTAATCGACGCCAGCCGCGTCGATGGCCTGGTGGACTGGACGGCGCTGCTGCAAGCCCTGCGGGGCCACAATCTGCCGCCTATCGGCGTGGTCGCCGAAGGCGATAATCTGCGGGCGGCCCAGGCGGCCGGCCTGGCCCCGGTCGAACTGTCGACGCCGCCGGCACGGTCCGCGCCGGTCGACACCGGCGGCACGCCCCCGCCTCTGCCGACCCAGCCCGCCGCGGCATTGACGATGGACGCCGCGCCCAGTGCTGCCCCCGAGGACACGACATCGTCCCCCAAGGACGCATCGGACACGACCGGCACCAAAAGCGGCGATAAGGCTGACGATACGGTAGCCGGCACCGCCGCAAGCCCGGCAATCAACCCGACCGGCGACACGGCCGGCGGCAAGACCAACGGCGCCGGCGCGAAACCCGCCGATGCGCCTGCATCGCAGGATGCCAAGACCGGCCGGCAAGCACCGGCGCAAGGCGCGCCGCGCGAGCCCCTGCCTGCGCGCGCGGCGCGCGAAACCACTTCATCGCCGGCACCGGCGCCGGTCGATCCGCAATCGTCATCCGCGCTCGTCATCAGCCGGCCGCTGCGTTCGGGACAGCGCGTCTACGCAAGGCACTCGGATCTGGTCGTGATCGGCATGGTCAGCCCCGGCGCGGAAGTCATCGCCGACGGCAATGTCCATGTCTATGGCCCGCTGCGCGGCAAGGCCATGGCGGGCGCGCGCGGCGACACGTCCGCGCGCATTTTCACCACTCACCTGGACGCCGAACTGCTGGCGGTCGCGGGGGTATACCGCGTGGTAGAGGACAAACTGGATGCGACCCTGCACGGTCAGCCCGCGCTGATCCGCCTGGATGGCGACACTTTACGTATTGAAGCGTTGAAAGCGTGACAGACCCCGCAAGGGGACTTGGTGACCAAGGGTTGCCAGCGGCGTTGAATAAGCGCTAAACCCGCAGTTTTGCTTTACGATACTGCGATTTATTTGCTCAGGATAAGGGTTCTATCGACATGACGCGTACTGTTGTGGTCACTTCCGGCAAGGGCGGGGTGGGCAAGACGACTACCAGCGCCAGCTTTTCTTCCGGCCTCGCGATGCGCGGACACAAGACCGCCGTGATCGATTTCGACGTCGGTCTGCGTAACCTGGACCTGATCATGGGATGCGAACGTCGCGTGGTGTACGACTTCGTCAATGTCATCCAGGGCGAAGCCTCGCTCAAGCAGGCGCTGATCAAGGACAAGCAGCTGGAAAATCTGTTCGTGCTGCCTGCCTCGCAAACGCGCGACAAGGATGCACTGACGCAGGAAGGCGTGGGCAAGGTCATCGACGAATTGAAAGAGATGGGTTTCGACTACATCGTCTGCGATTCGCCCGCCGGTATCGAAACCGGGGCGCTGATGGCTGCCTACTACGCCGATGACGCGCTGGTCGTCACCAATCCGGAAGTCTCTTCCGTGCGGGACTCTGATCGCATCCTGGGGATCCTTGCGGCCAAGTCCAAGCGCGCCGTGCAGGGCGACGAACCGGTCAAGGAATTCCTGCTGCTGACCCGCTACAACCCCAAGCGGGTTTCCGAAGGCGAAATGCTGTCGCTGACGGATATTGAAGACATCCTGCGTATCAAACTGATCGGCGTGGTTCCCGAATCCGAATCCGTGCTGCAAGCGTCCAATCAGGGCCTGCCCGCGATCCACCTGAAAGACACCGATGTCGCGGAAGCGTACAAGGATGTGGTGGCACGCTATCTGGGCGAAGAGCGTTCGCTGCGTTTTACCGACTATGCGAAGCCCGGTTTCCTGAAACGCATATTCGGAGGCAAATAATCGATGTCCCTTCTGTCCTTTTTCCTCGGCCAGAAAAAATCATCCGCCAGCGTCGCCAAGGAACGACTGCAGATCATCCTGGCGCATGAACGCTCGGGACGCGATGGCTCGCCCGACTATCTGCCTCAATTGCAGCAGGAGCTGATTGCCGTCATTTCGAAATACGTGAAGATCAATCCGGACGACATCAAGGTGCACCTGGAGCGCCAGGACACCCTGGAAATCCTGGAGGTCAAGATCGAGATGCCGCAGGCCTGACGGCCGCGCCTTCCCATCGGCAAGGACACCAAAAGCCCGCCCGGCATACAAGTGCCGGGCGGGCTTTTTGCCGTGGCTGATTTTTTGCCGCCGGGCCGTCCCAAGGCAAAAACGGCCCCCTTGGGGGGCAGCAAGCCGAAGGCGCGGCGTGGGGGCCACCTTCTCCGCCGGGCCGCCCCAAGGCAAAAAGCGCCCCCTTGGGGGGCAGCAAGCCAAAGGCGCGGCGTGGGGGGCCTCTATTATTTTCCGACCTGGTTGCCGATTACGCCGCCGATGGCAGCACCACCTACCGTGCCCAGTACGCCGCCGTTGGTGATCACCGCGCCGGCCACGCCGCCGATACCGGCGCCCGTCACCGTGGATTTCTGCCTGTGGCTCATACTGTCCCAGCTGGAACATCCCGCGGCGGACAATGCAAGCAGAGAGACCGCGCAAATTTTGGATAGGGCTTTGATTTTCATGGTTCCTTTCCTCCAGACATCGAGGGCGTCGCGCGGCCGCCGCGGAAAACCCGGGAAAGCCGCGCATCGCCATCGGCGATGCCGTCATGGACGACGAAACCAGCATTGCAAATGCCACGCCCGGGCGGTGTGAGGATTGCCCAGGAGTTGTGTCAAGACGTTCAGTTCCACGCAAGACCCGCAGGGCGTGTTGCTACGCGACCGTTTTATTTGACGAGACGTAACACGTCGCGGAAGCGCGGATGTTCGCAGCTTCCCATCCACTCGAATAGCGCCATTTCAGTCGTGACCACGTCGATGCCATGGGCGCGGGCACGCTGCAACGCAATATCGCGATCGGTGGGCTGCCGCGAACCGCAGGCATCGGCCACCATGCGCACGCGATGACGGATGCGCCGCAAGGCCAGCACGGTCTGCAGCACGCAGATATGCGCTTCGCAGCCGGCCACGAAGATGGTGCCGCGCGCGTTGGGCAGCCAGCTTTCGAAGCCAGGTTCGTCCACGGCGGAAAAATGCACCTTCTGGAATACCGAGCGCACATGCTGCCCGACATCTTCCAAGGTCGATCCGAGCGCGGCGCGATGATGTTCGGTGGCAACGACGGGCACGTCCAGCAAGGCCGCGCCGGCCGCCAGTTTCGCGGCCGCCGCGAGAACGGCAGGGCCTTCGTGGATGACGGGCATCAGGCGCCTCTGCATGTCCACGATCAAGACCGTGGAATCCGCTGCATCGTGAATCGGCATGGCAGTCTCCGCAGGGGGATGCCCGTTCGCGGCAAGCGCGCGAATGCGGGCGGATTGCAGTCCGGCAACCGATGCGCGCGGGGGCGGATCGCGGGGAACAGCCGCCGCGATCCGCCCGCGCGCGCATTCACATCAGTGCGGACCGCGCATTACACCTACTTCAATGGCTTATAGCGCAAACGCTTGGGCTTGGCGCCTTCCTCACCCAAACGGCGGCGCTTGTCGGCTTCGTACTCCTGGTAATTGCCGTCGAAGAACACGACTTGCGAATCGCCCTCGAACGCCAGGATATGCGTGGCGATACGATCCAGGAACCAGCGGTCGTGGCTGATCACCATGACGCAGCCCGGGAATTCGAGCAAGGCATCTTCCAGGGCACGCAGGGTTTCCACGTCCAGGTCGTTCGACGGTTCGTCCAGCAGCAGAAAATTGCCGCCGGCAATCAGCGTTTTGGCAAGATGCAGCCGGCCGCGTTCGCCGCCCGACAACTGCCCCACGATCTTGTTCTGGTCGCCGCCCTTGAAGTTGAAGCGGCCCAGATAGGCGCGCGACGACATCTCGAACTTGCCGACGGTCAGCACATCGGCGCCGTCCGCGACGGCATCGAACACCGTCTTCGCATCGGCCAGCGAATCGCGCGACTGGTCGACGTAGGCCAGCTTGACGGTCTGGCCCAGCGTGACCGTTCCGGAATCGGGCTGCTCGCGGCCCGCCAGCATGCGGAACAGCGTGGATTTACCCGCACCGTTGGGGCCGATGATGCCGACGATGGCGCCCGGCGGCACCTTGAAACTGAGATTATCGATCAGCAGGCGATCGCCGTAAGCCTTGGTGACATTGTTGAATTCCACCACTTCGTTGCCCAGCCGCTCGCCGACGGGAATGAAGATTTCCTGCGTTTCATTGCGCTTCTGGTATTCGTACGAAGACAGTTCCTCGAAGCGCGCCATGCGGGCCTTGGCCTTGGCCTGCCGCCCCTTGGGATTCTGCCGCACCCACTCCAGTTCTTTCTTGATGGTCTTCTGGCGCGCGGATTCGGTGGCCTCTTCCTGCTTGAGGCGGTCATCTTTCTGTTCCAGCCAGGAGCTGTAGTTGCCCTTCCAGGGGATGCCGTAGCCGCGATCCAGTTCGAGTATCCATTCGGCTGCGTTGTCCAGGAAATAGCGGTCGTGGGTCACGCCTACTACCGTGCCGGGGAACTTCTGCAGGAACTGTTCCAGCCATTCGACGCTTTCGGCGTCCAGGTGGTTGGTGGGCTCATCCAGCAGCAGCATGTCGGGCTTGGACAGCAGCAAGCGGCACAGCGCGACACGGCGCTTCTCGCCGCCCGACAGATGCTCGACCGATGCATCCCAGGCAGGCAGGCGCAGTGCATCCGCGGCGATTTCCATCTGGTGTTCGATATCGTCCGCGCCGCTGCTCGCGGCGGCGGCGATGATGGCTTCCAGGTCGGCCTGCTCGGCCGCCAGCTTGTCGAAATCGGCATCGGGTTCGGCGTAGGCGGCGTAGACCTCGTCCAGCCGCTTGCGCGCGGCGACAACGGCACCCAGGCCTTCTTCGACGGCTTGGCGCACGGTATGCGTGGGATCCAGCTGCGGTTCCTGCGGCAGGTAGCCGATGTTCAGCCCGGGCATGGGAATCGCATCGCCTTCGATATCCTTATCGACACCGGCCATGATTTTCAGCAGGGTCGATTTGCCCGAACCATTCAGGCCAAGCACGCCGATTTTGGCTCCGGGGAAAAAGGACAGCGAAATATCGCGCAGGATCTGCCGCTTCGGCGGCACGATCTTGCCGACGCGATTCATGGTGTAGACGTATTGGGCCATGGAGGATGTTTGAAAAATGTCCGGTTGAACAGGGATTGTAGGACGTGTCGGGCCGCGAGGCGATGAACCCGCGCCGGCACCGGCACACTGGAATCAACAACAAAAAAGAAATAAGCAGGGACGGCACGCTGGCCGATTCTCCTTTTGCCACTCTTTCTATATTCTTACAGGTTCCGAGCATGCGTCCGACGAGACGCGGCCAGTAGCAGCAGGAATGCTTATGTCCGCTTCAGCCACCCCACCCGATTCCATTTCACGCTTCCAGGCCGCCGAGCTCGATATGCTGGCGAAAACCGCGGATGCGCTCAGTGCCTATCTAGGCAAACCCGTGCTGGCCGAAGTCGGCACCGCGGACGACGGATTGGAATGGGTCACCTTCGGTATACCACTTGACGAGGACGCGCTGGACGGCGGCGAACACGACCCCGTGCGCGTGCAGATGGGCGGCCCCGATGCGCGGCTGCTGGGCGGCCGCGGCGGCCTGGCTGCCACCGACGAGCAGGCGTACGACTGCCTTTACCTGTGGGCCATCCAGATCACACTGGCCGAAGGCGAACGCTTTGTAAAACTGGACCAGGACGGCGAAGAATCCGCCTGGTCGGATACGCTGGCCGACGTATTACCCTTTGCCCTTTCCGACGAAGAACTCGCCGCGCTCGAAGATGACGACGATGACGAGGACGATGACGATGACGACGAGGGCGACGGCGGCGCAAACGGCGGCATCCCCGGCAACGGCCGTGGCGGCGCGCCGCATCACTAGGCCCTGCCTGCCGTCCCCATGGTTCAATAGCGGACAACACCCGGATCGTACCTTCCGCCGCTGGAGCCAACCATGCCATTCAAAGTCCCGCGCGCCGTGCTGGCGCTGCTGGCCACCTGCCTTGCCGTGCCGAGCTTCGCGCAAATGCGCATCGGTGTCGTAACGTCGTCGACCGGCCCGACCGCGCTGGTCGGAATCCCGCAAAAAAACACCGTGCCGCTGCTGCCAACGAGCATCGGCGACCTGACGGTGCAATACATCGTGCTGGACGATGCCAGCGACACTACGCAATCGGTCACGGCCGTGCGCAAGCTGATAAACGACGAGCACGTCGATGCCATCATCGGGCCGCCGGGTTCGCCCAACACGATGGCCATCCTGCCGTTCGTCGCGGAAGCCGGCGTGCCCCTGCTGGCTCCCGTGGGCACGGCAGCCGCGGTGCTGCCCATGGACGATCAGAAGAAATGGGTATTCAAGACCACGCAGAACGATGACATCATCGGCCAGGCGCTGGTGGATCACATGGCGGGCGCGGGCGTGAAGACCGTGGGCTTTATCGGCCTGAACGATCCCTATGGCGAGAACTGGTACAAGGTCTTCGCCGATCTGGCCGCGCGGCACCGTATCACCATCGTGGCCAACGAACGCTATTTGCGCACGGACAGTTCGGTCACCGGCCAGGCCCTGAAACTACTGGCGGCCAAACCGGACGCGGTGCTGGTCGCGGCGCCGGGCGGCGCCAGCGTGCTGCCCGAAACCACCTTGGTGGACCTGGGCTATCACGGCGCCTTCTACCAGACGCACGGTGCCGCGCTGCCCGACTTCCTGAAACTGGGCGGCAAGAAGGTGGAAGGCACCATCCTGGCCGCCGGACTCATGCTGGTGCTGCCGGAAATCCCCGACGACAACCCGTCGAAGAAAGTCGCGACGGACTATGTCGAAGCCTATCGCCAGCGCTACGGATCGGCGCCGGCAACCTTCGGCGCCAATGTCTATGACGCCGGGCTGCTGTTGCAGCAGGCGGTGCCCACGGCGGAAAAAGCAGGCACGCCCGGCACGCCCGCTTTCCGAGCGGCGCTGCGCGACGCGCTGGAGCAGACCCGTGGCCTGGTGGGGACGCAGGGCGTGTACACGATGACGCCGCAGGACCATAGCGGGTTCGACGAACGCGGCCGGGTCCTGATCACGGTCAAGGACGGCAACTGGACGCTCATCAAGTAGCCCCAAGCCTGCCAACCCTTCAAGGAGCCCGATGAACGCGCAGATCGCCCTGATCCTGGGCCAGGACGGCATCGCCAACGGTGCGGTGTATGCGCTGCTGGTGCTGTGCATCCTGCTGGTCTTTTCGGTGACTCGGGTGCTGCTGATTCCACAGGGCGAATTCGTCGTCTACGGTGCCTTGTGCATGGCCGCGATGCAGAGCGGCCGCGTACCCGCATTGGTGTGGCTGCTGGCCGCCTTCGCCGTGGCGCAAGCCATCGCGGACGTCCGGGCGCGCAGCCACGAAGCACAGGCGACATCTCCACGCCGCCTGATCGTCGGAACCGCCTATCCCTTTCTGCTGGCAGGCGTGCTGTGGGCACTGCCGCTGGCGACCCTGCCCTTCTGGCTGCAAGGCCTGCTGACGCTGGCCATCGTCGCGCCCATGGGGCCGCAGCTCTATCGCCTGTTCTACCAGCCCATCGCCGACGCATCGACGCTGATCCTGTTGATCGTTTCGATCTCGGTGCACCTGGCACTGGTGGGCCTGGGCTTGCTGGCCTTCGGTCCGGAAGGCGCGCGCGCGGCGCCGTTCAGCGATGCGCGCTTTACCCTGGGACCGGTCGCCATCGCAAGCCAGACGCTGTGGATCGTCGCGGTGTCGCTGCTGTGGATGCTGGCCCTGTACCGATTCTTCGGCCACACCTTCGCCGGCCGCGCCTTGCGAGCGGCCGCCGATAACCGCGCCGGCGCGCGGCTGGTCGGTATCTCGCCGGCGTTCGCGGGCCGCGCGGTATTCCTGCTGGCCGCAACCCTGGGCGCGTGCTCCGGCATTCTTGTGGGGCCGGCCACCACTCTCTACTACGACTCCGGCTTTCTGATCAGCCTGAAGGGCTTCGTGGCCGCCATCGTCGGCGGCCTGGCCAGCTATCCGCTGGCGGTCGCCGGCGCGCTGGGGGTGGGCCTGATCGAATCCTTCTCGGCGTTCTGGGCCAGCGCCTACAAGGAAATCATCGTCTTTACGCTGATCATTCCCTTCCTGCTGTGGCGTTCACTGCGCCACAGCCCGATCGAGGACGAAGCCGAATGACCGGACCGGAAACGCCGCGATGCGCGATGCGCTGACACCTGGCCGCGCGCTGGCCATATTCCTGGCGCTGCTGGCCTGCGCGCCCTGGCTGCTGCCATCGTTCTACGTCAGCCTGCTCGATTACATCGGCCTCTACGCGCTGGTGGCGCTGGGCCTGGTGCTGTTGACCGGCATGGCCGGCCTGACCAGTTTCGGACAGGCCGCATTTGTCGGCGTGGGCGCGTACACCGCGGCGCTGCTGGCCACGCGCGCCGCGGCCCTGCCCGCGTGGCTGGCATGGCTGGGCGCCACGCCGTGGCTATCGCTGCCGGCGGGACTGGTGCTGGCCTTCGTGCTGGCCTGCCTGCTGGGCGCCATCACCCTGCGTCTGTCGGGGCACTTTCTGCCGCTGGGCACCATTGCCTGGGGCCTGGGCCTGTATTTCGCGTTCTCGGCCATTCCGGGCCTGGGCGGCTTCAGCGGCATCGGCGATATCCCGCCGATCCGCGTCGCCGCGTGGGCGCTCGGCGACCGCGGCATGTATTACCTGATCTGGCTGTTTCTGCTGCTGGCGGTATGGACCACTCGCAATCTGCTGGATTCGCGCCAGGGCCGCGCCATGCGCGCGCTGCGCGGCGGCCGCGTGATGGCGGAAGCGATGGGCGTGGACACGACGCGCGCGCGGGCCGCGATTTTCGTCATCGCGGCGCTGCAGGCATGCGCGTCGGGCTGGCTGTATGCGCATATGCAGCGCTTCGTGAACCCGACTCCGTTCGGCTTGCAGATGGGAATCGACTATCTGTTCATGACGGTGATCGGCGGCGCCTCGCACGTGTGGGGCGCGCTGATCGGCGCGGGGGTTTTCACGCTGGCCAGGCAATGGCTGCAGGATTGGCTGCCGCGCCTGCTCGGCCAGAACGGCAATTTCGAGATCATCGTGTTCGGCTTCGGCATGGTGCTGGTGCTGCATCGGGCGCGCGGCGGCCTGTGGCCGGCCATCGCGCGGCGGCTGCCGCTTACGCGCGCGCCGCGCCGTATCAATATGTCCGCCGAACCGCTACCGCGCCGGCCGCTGCCGCCACGCGGCGACGTGGTGCTGGAAGCCACCGGCCTGACGCGGCGCTTCGGCGGACTGGTGGCGAACGACAACATCGGCCTGGAGGTGGAAGCCGGCCAGATCGTCGCCGTGATCGGTCCGAACGGCGCGGGCAAGAGCACCCTGTTCAACCTGCTGTCGGGCATCGATAGACCGACTTCCGGTTCCATCCTGTTCCAGGGCGAAGCCGTGGCCGGACGCGGCGCGCGCCATATCGCCGCGCAGGGCATGAGCCGGACCTTCCAGCACGTGCGGCTGCTGCCGCGCATGAGCGTGCTGGACAATGTCGCGCTGGGCGCCCATCTGCGCGGCACGCGCGGCATATGGGCATCGGCATGGCGCGCGGACCGGCGCGAAGAAGCACGTCTGCTGGCCGAGTCGGCCAGGCAGGTGGAACGCGTGGGGCTGGGCGCGCACATGCATGACGAAGCAGGCACGCTGCCCCTGGGACGGCAACGAATCCTGGAAGTGGCGCGCGCGCTGGCCGCGGATCCCTGCCTGCTGCTACTGGACGAGCCCGCCGCCGGACTACGCCACCAGGAAAGACGCGAGCTGGCGGCGCTGCTGGCCAGGCTGCGCGCCGGCGGCATGGCGATCCTGCTGGTGGAACACGATATGGACTTCGTAATGGACCTGGCGGATCGGGTCATCGTCATGGATTTCGGCGAGAAAATCGCCGAAGGCGCGCCCGCCGAAATCCAGCGCGATCCGGCGGTGATGGAAGCCTACCTGGGCGCGATCGACTGAACGCGCGGATGTAAAATCACGCGCATTCCCACGGCGCATTCCGCCGATTCGCACGGAGCGCGTATGGACGCCGCATCGGTTCAACTGAACGACATCGCGCTTTTTGTAGAAGTGGCCCGCCGCAAGAGCTTCAGCCTGGCGGCGCGCGCGCTGAACATCCCGACCTCGACGCTGTCGCGGCGCATCAGCGAGCTGGAGCGCGCGGTCGGCATGCGGCTGTTGAATCGCAATACGCGCCGGCTGGATCTGACGGAAGCCGGCGCCCAGTATTTCGATCGCTGCCAGGGTCTGGTGGACGAAGCGCGCTTCGCTCACGAGCAGTTGTTTTCACGGTCTTCGCGCCCTGAAGGCAAGCTGACCGTATGCCTGCCCAACAGCCTGGCGATGCTGTTGATGGCTGAATCGCTGCAGGCATTCACGGACGAATACCCCGAAATCGAATGCGAGCTCGATCTGAGCCTGCGGTCGGCCGACCCGCACGCGGCGCCGTTCGACGTGATGCTGCGCTTTGGCGAACCGCCACCCGCCGAAGGCATGGAAGTACGCCAGCTGATGGCGCTGAAGCGCAACCTGTATGCGTCGGAAGACTATGTGGCCAAATACGGCGAACCCGCGACGCCCGCCGACCTGACCCGTTTCGAATGCCTGCGCAGCGGTTCCAGCGAGCTGAGTTCGACCTGGATATTGAGCCGCGATGGGGTGGTCGAACGGATACCGGTATATGTGCGCCTGATGGCGAATAATATGGGCTTGTTGAGCGATTTCGCCAGCATGGGCCTGGGGATCGCGCCGCTGCCGGTCTATGCGGCGACACATGGGCGTATTTCACGGGATCACCGGCTACATCGCGTGCTGCCCGAGTGGGCCGCGTCGCCACTACCGGTCTATGCTGTTTTCCCGTCGCGGATCCTGCCGGCGAAAACCCGCGCGTTCATGGATTTCATCATGCCCAGGCTGACGCCCGCGAACGGCGACGACGAATAAAAGGGCAAAAAACCGCCAGGCAAGAAAAAACCGCCATTCGCTGGCGGTTTTTTCTTGCCCGCCGGACGAACCCTGGGGGCGGCAGCGGGATGGCGATGCGGGAGATTTCCCGCGCCCAGGCTCAGGCGCGCTTGATCTTTTCCAGCATCTTGAAAACGCCCTTGGGCGAGTTCACGAAAAGACGCTTGAAAGCCTTGCCCAGGCAACGGCGTTCCAGGGTGTTGCGACGCACGCGTTTGCGTTCAGCCATGACGAATCTCCAAATAACCAGTACAGGTTGCAGGTTGCGCCCCGCGGGGATTCCGGTGGCGCCGAATTAGGTGAACCAGAGATTCTACCCGTTTTCCTGAAGGAATGCTTCCACCTGGGGTGGCGTCGGCAGGGGCTGGACCGCGCCGAACCCCTGGGTGGACAGCGCCGCGGCGGCATTGGCATAGCGCACTGCAGCGTCCCAGGCATCGCCCTGTGCGCGGCGCGCCAACAACGCGCCGGCAAAGCAATCGCCGGCACCGGTCGCGTCGACGGCCTTCACGGCCATGCCCGGGACGGTATGGCGTCGCTGCCCGTCGTCCAGGATGGCGCCGTCGGCGCCCAGCTTCAGGACGATCACACCGGATGCCCCGGCCGCTCGGATCCAGTCCAAGGTAGCGGCGGGATCGGTGTGGCCGGTCAGATGCCGCATGTCGTCCATGCTGGGCAGGAAGATATCCGCCAGCCGCATGGCTTCGCGCAGGGTGGCGCGGGCGCGGTCGACTGGCCAGAGCCGCAGGCGCAGATTGGAGTCCAGGCAGACCTGGGTGCCGGCGGACCGGGCGCGCTCGATGGCGGCGAATACCGTGTCACAGGCGCTGGCGCTTATGGCCAGGCTGATGCCGGACACATGCAGGAAGGCAGCGCGTTCCACGACGCCGTGCCGCAGGTCCTCGGGGTTCATGCGGCTGGCCGCGGAACCATGGCGCATGTAGCTGAATACATGGCCTTGCGGACCATGCTGGACGAAATACAGGCCGGTGTGCGCGTGCGGATCGATCATCACGCCGCCGATATCGACGTTTTCTTCGCGCCAGAGCTGCATGAGCTGCTCGCCGAAGGCATCGGCGCCGACACGCGTCACGTAGGCGCAGCGAGCACCCTGGCGGGCGGCGGCGATGATGGCATTGGACGTATCGCCACCATAGCCCTGCAGGAACTCGGGCTGCCCGGGACGCGTCTGGTTGAATTCGACCAGCGGTTCGCCCAGGCCGACGACGTCGAAATCAGCCATGGGCGGCCTCGCGGATGCGAAGAATCTGCGCGACCAGGGCCGCGGTATCGCGCGCGGCGAAGGCGGCCTTGTCGTACAGGTTGCTGCCGATGCCGACCAGCGATGCGCCTGCCTTGAAATAGTCGCCCATGTTTTTCTCGGTGACGCCGCCGGTGGGGCAGAAATCGGTATCCGGAAACACCGACTTGAGCGCGGCCAGATGGCCCGGGCCGCCGGTCTCGGCCGGGAATATCTTGACGACGTCGGCGCCCGCGCGGCGCGCCTGGATCACTTCCGATGGCGTGAATGCGCCCGGCAGGCACAGGGCGGACGCCGCATGCGCCAGCGGCACCATTTCCGGCACCAGTCCGGGGGAAACCAGAAAGTCGACGCCGGCGACCAGCGCGTCACGCGCCTGGGCTTCGGTCAATACCGTGCCCAGGCCCAGCAGCAGGCGGTCGCCATGCTTATCGCGCAGGGCCTTGACCAGATCGATGACGCCCGGAATGGTCCACGTCAATTCCAGCGTGGTGCAGCCCGCCGCGATCGCGACTTCGGCGGCATAGGCGGCGGTGGCGGCGTCGCCATAGCGCAGCACGGGCACCACGCGGGCGGCCATCAGTGCCTGGAGCTTTGCGCCCCGGGCGTCTTGGGAAGAAGTCGTCGAGTTCATGTGTCCTCTCGGAAAAATGCGCCGCCGGCGAGCGCCGGCCAGGCGTTGAATTTGGCATGCGCGGCTTCGCGCAAGCGCATCAGGGGAGCGA
>DATJHN010000077.1:0-24566 GCA_035493915.1 Bordetella sp. | reverse complement strand
CAGGCTGGCGTGCACCTGCACCGGCTGCCATTCGTGGTAGTCCAATCCCGCACGGCGCAGACGCGTGTCGTCCAGCTTGAATCCCAGCGGTTCCACCAAATGCAATTGCGCGCCGGTCTTGGCGCACAGGCGTATCGCATTGCCGGTGTTAGGCGGAATTTCGGGGGCGACGAGAATGACGTGGAACATGTGTGCGTGCGGTAGCTTATGGCAGACGATATTGTGCCAGCGCACCGCCGTCGTCCGCCGGCGCCCGGGCCGCGACCGGGCCAACGATGCGGCTGGCGCCGGCCGCCCGCAGCGCCAGCGCGGCCGCATGCAACGTGCTGCCCGAGGTCATGACGTCATCGACCAGGGCTATCGTGCATGCCGGGACAGCGACGGGACAGACGTAGCCACCCGGTGCGATACGCAGCCGGGCCGCGCGCGTCAGGGTGCTTTGCTTGGGGCCTTCACGGCCACGCGCCAGCCAGCGCAACCGTACCGGCAGGCCGGTGCGATGCGCGAGCGCGCGCGCAAGCTCCGCCGCGGGGTTGAAGCCGCGCCGGCGCAGCGACAAGCGCGAAGACGGTATGGGCACCAGCACGGTATCCGCCGGCAGCGCCAACCCGCCGTCGGCCCGGCGCGGCAACCCGGGCGCTTGCAGAATCAGATCCGCCAGGCACTCCGCCAGCGCATGGCGCAGCTCTATCTTGTACCGGGTAATCAGCATATCCCCCGGAGATTCATAATCGAACCCCGCGGCGACGGCGGCTAACGGCGAGGGCCGCCGCGCGCAGTCGGGGCAAGGCGTTTGCGCCGAACGCAGCCGCAGGGCGCAACGCGGGCAGCGTGGTTGGCCGCGATGCATGGTGGCGATCACATCGCCCAGGCAAGCCCCGCATGGATGGCCACCCGCGGACGGCCCACCGCACATGGGGCAATCCGTGCCGATAAAAGACCGCATACGGTATCGCGCCGCCCACCACCATCGCATGGCCATCCCCGTAGTAAATCCCGCACGGCCGCACGGCCCATCGCGGGGCCGCGCCGCGCCATGCGCAATAATGAAGGGCTTATCTCACCATATCCGTGCCAGGGCCGAGCGCCCGGCGCGACCGAAATGTCCAACGCCATTCCCGACCTGCCCATCGTCAGCGCCCACGTGGCACGCCAGTTTGCCCGCCGCGGCGATCTGGAGGACGCCCAGTTCCTGTACGGCGAAATCGGCCGGCGCATGCTGGAACGCCTGCGCTATATCCGGGTGCAGCCGGCCCAGCTGCTGGATGCGGGCTGCGGCGCCGGCGCCAGCCTGCCCCTGTTGCGCGAGCGCTATCCGGATGCCGGATACATCGGCCTGGACGCCTGCGCCCCCCTGCTGGAAATCGCCCGCGAACGCCATATACCGCGGAATCGGACGGGCCTGCTGGGCCTGGGGCGCCTTGCCGCCAGCCTGGCGCGCGGCGGCGACAAGGCAGCGGCGCCGCGTTTTATCCATGCCGACCTGGCCGATACCAGCCTGCCGCCGGAATCCCTGGAGCTGGTGTGGTCCAACCTGGCCCTGCACTGGCATCCGCGTCCCCATGCCGCCCTGGCTGAATGGCGCCGCATACTCAAGGTGGACGGTCTGGCGATGTTCTCCTGCCTGGGCCCGGGCACGCTGCGCGAATTGCGCCAGGCGGTGGAAGACGCGGGCCTGAGGACGGCCACGCCGTCCTTTGTCGATATGCACGATTTCGGCGATCTGCTGGTGGAAAACGGCTTTGCCGATCCGGTGATGGACCAGGAAACCCTGACGCTGACCTACCAGACGCCGGATCGGCTGCTGGAAGACGTGCGCGCGCTGGGCGGCAATCCGGCGGCCCGCCGCAAGGCATCCCTGGCCACGCGGGCGTGGCGCGACCGGCTATGCGCGGCGCTGGAAGCGCAGCGCCGGCCGGACGGCACGATTGCATTGACGATGGAAGTCGCCTACGGACACGCGTGGCGGGCGGCTGCCCGGCGGGCGGCACCGGGAGAAACCCGCTTGTCGATCAGCGCGATAGGCGGCCGGCACCGGACCGGCGAGTAACGGCGGATTCGACAAGGCCCATCAATGCAGGCGCCGCGGCTCCGCCCCCGGTTCTGCCAGGCTTTGTACGCCGACGCCACCCAGGGGCTCGGAAGTGGCCCGTACACGGCGGCGCACCACCGCGGTCGGATCCGTGCCGGCCATCCCCACCAGCCCGCTTTCGCCGCGGAAGGCGCCGGTCATGGACTCCACCACGGAGGGCAGGTCGCGCAAGCGATGGAACTGGGCGCGCAGCCAGCGCGCATCGTTGCCGGCACGCAGCGCGTCGTCTCGCAAGGACGTGAGCATGTCCGTGGTGCCCAGCTCCTCGGCGACCGGCATCAGGCGCACGAACAGGCCGCGCAGATGATCGATCAGGCGCAGGCGATTCCCTTCGGCACTGACGTAGCTGCCCTGCAGGCCGAAGCGGCAGGCCTGGAAATGATTGCTGCGGTAGGCCAGCCAGAGTCCGCCTTCCGGCTCCGGCTGGCGCTGCAGCAGCACGGCCAGCGCCTGGGCGAATGCCGCCAGCTGGCAGGCACGCTCCACGGTCAGCGGCGTGTCGCAGACGCGGATTTCCACGGTACCGAATTCCGGTTTGGGGCGGATATCCCAGTACAGGTCCTTGATGCTTTCGGCCAGGCCCAGGTTGCGCAGCTGCGCCACATGGGCCTCGAAGCGGTACCAGTCCGTGACATCCGGCGGCATGCTGCCGGCCAGCGGGAAGCTGTTGACCGCGTTCAGGCGGCAGCATGAAAACAGCGTATCCACGCCTTCGTAATAGGGTGAGGAGGCCGACAGCGCGATAAAGTGCGGCACGTAGGCCGATAGTTGGCGTGTCAGCGAGATGGCCTGGTCGCCGCTTTTGACGCCCAGGTGGATGTGCTGGCCAAAAACGGTGAACTGCCGGGCCAGATAGCCGTACATCTCGGCCAGGTACTGGAAGCGCGGAGTGTCGGAAATCGACCGCTCCTGCCAGCGCATGAAAGGATGGGCGCCGCCGCCGGCGACGGATACGCCCACGGCATCCGCCGCTTCGCACAGGGCGGAGCGCATTTCGCGCATTTCGGCGAGCAGCCCCATGGGGTGCTCGTGCACGGAGGAATTCAGCTCGATCATCGACCGGGTGATTTCCGGCTTGACCCGGTCGGCGATCGGATGATCCGCCATTTGCGCCAGCAATTCGTCCGAAGCGGCAGTCAGGTCGAACGTCCGTGGATCGATCAATTGCAGTTCGAGTTCAATGCCCAGGGTGTTGGGGGCGGAAGGGACGAACGGAATCTGTTCCATTTCCTGCTCCTATGTATCTTATGGTCGGGGATTGCGTCAGGCGGTCTTGAAGCCCGGTAGCTTGCCGGGGTGCCTGGTAGGTGACGCGAAGCCGCAGTTTAGCCGCCTGTTTGCGTCAAAAACGGTGAAAATCGTGACATTAATGCGCAACAACGCGTAACCCGCGCACTTCTCCCCTGGAGCCAAGTAAGCGAGCGCTCACCTACTAGGGAATATACGGGTGATGTCACCTACGCCAGAAAGCTGGCGTAAAAAGAATTAACACAGTGAACAGTTCCAGCCGGCCAATCAGCATGCCGAACGTGCATAGCCAGACCTGGAAATCCGTCAGGACGGAAAAACTGCCCATGGGACCGATGGGTCCCAGTCCCGGGCCGGTGTTGTTGACGCTGGCGATCACGGCGCTAAAGGCGACCACCGGGTCCAGCCCGGAAATCAGCATCAGAATCGTCAGCACGGCGATGGACATGCCGTACATCAGCATGAACGCCAGTACCGAGGCCATTATGCGGTTGTCCACCACCCTGCCCCGCAGCCGCACCGGGTTGACTGCGTGAGGATGCAGCATAAGAACCAATTCCGTGCGCGCCTGCTTGGCCAGCAGAATGGCGCGGATCATCTTGATGCCGCCGCCGGTCGAACCCGCGGACGTCGCCACTCCGGACAGCAGCAGCATCAGCAGGGTCACGGACAACGGCCATTGGGCGTAGTCCACGTTGGCGTACCCCGTGGTGGTGATCACGGAAACCGCGTTGAAAACGCCGTAGCGCAGCGCCTCGCCCGGCGTTTGGTAGATGCCGTCCTCATACAGGAAAACCGAGATCGCCAGCGCGGCGCCCAACGTCACGACCAGATAGGGAATGGTTTGCGGACAGGTCCAGTAGGGCCGCGCGCTACGCGCCTGCCAGGCGCTGAAATGCGTGGCGAAGTTGATACCGGCGATCAGCATGAACACGATCGCGACAATTTCGACGGACAGGGAATCGAAATGGGCGAAGCCGTCGTCCCAGGTGGAAAATCCGCCCAACCCCATGGTGGTGGCCATGTGGCACCAGGCCTCGAACCATGGCAGGCCGGCCAGCCGGTAGGCCAGCAGGCACAGCAGGGAAAAGCCGAAATAAACGGCGTACAGCGCCTTGGCGGTACTGGCGATGCGCGGCGTCAGTTTTTCGTCCTTGATGGGCCCCGGCGTCTCGGCCCGGAATACCTGATGGCCGCCCACCCCCAGCAGCGGCAGTATCGCCACGGCCAGGACCAGGATGCCCATGCCGCCCAGCCAGACCAGCGTCGCCCGCCACAGATTGATGGACGCCGGCAGGCGGTCCAGCCCGGTCAGCACGGTGGCGCCCGTGGTGGTCAGGCCGGACATTGCCTCGAAATAGCCGTCCGTGAACGACAGCGGCGTCCCGGCGCGGTTGAAGTAGATGAACAGCGGAATGGCCGCCAGCGCCGGCAGCACCGTCCACACCATGGAGACCAGCAGGAAACCGTCGCGCGGGCGCAGCTCGGACCGGTGGCGGCGGGTGGCCGCCCATAACAGGCCGCCGGCGGCCAGGGAAATCAGGGCAGCGTCGACGAAGGCGCTCAGCGCCGCGTCGCCGGTATAGATGGCCAGGCCCAGGGGCAGGACCATGGTCAGGGAAAACAGCGCCATGATCACGCCCAGCAGGTTCAATACCGAAGCCAGCCGGTTCACGTGCCACCTCCCAGGGGAGCGATAGGACGGAAAGGTCGCATGAGCGGGGGACGATCAGAAAAAGGACGCCGAAACCTGGAACAGCTTTTCGACACGGGCCATCTGGTTGCGGCCCGGGACGAACACGATGACATGGTCGTCCTGCTGAATGACGGTGTCCGGATCGGGCATGATGATCTCGTCTTCCCGCACCAGCGCCCCGATGCAGGCACCCTTGGGCAGGCGCACTTCGCACACCTTTCGCCCAACCACGCGCGAGCTACGGTGGTCGCCGTGCGCCACGGCCTCGACCGCCTCGATAACACCTTGCCGCAGCCGATGCACGGCCACCACATCGCCGCGGCGCACATGGCGCAGCAGCTCGCTCATCGTGGCATGCGAAGGCGACACCGCGACGTCGATATGGCTGCCCTGCATCAGTTCGCCATAGGCCTGGCGGTTGATCAGGGCGATGACACGGCGTGCGCCCAGGCGCTTGGCCAGCAGCGAGGACATGATGTTGTCCTCGTCGTCGCTGGTCAGCGCCAGCCAGGTATCCATATCCTGGATATTTTCGCGTTCCAGCAGGGCCTCGTCGGTGGCGTTGCCGTGCAGGACCAGGACATTGGGCGGCAACTTTTCCGCCAGGTACTGGCAACGCGCCGCGCCATGCTCGATAAGGCGCACGCTGTAGTTTTCCTCGGCCAGCTCCCGTGCCAGGCGCAGGCCGATATTGCCGCCGCCGGCGATCATGATGCGCCGCGCGGTTTTCTCGGCCGCGCGCAGCTGGCGGACGGCCCGGCGGGCATGGCGCGTATCGGCGACCACCACGACTTCGTCGCCGGGCAGGATAAGCGTGCCGCGCGTGGCCTGCAGCGGACGGCCGTCACGCACGATATCGACAATTCGCGCCGAGACATCGGGCCAGACTTCCGGCAGCGCATCCAGGGATCGATTCGCCATGGCGCTGCCGCGGTCCACGCGGGCGGTCACCACGCTGACGCGGCCGCCGGCGAATTCCACCACCTGCAGGGCCTCGGGAAATTCGATCAGGCTGTGCAGATAGGTGGTGACACTGCGTTCGGGGCTGATCAGCGCGTCGACACAGAAGCCGTCGTCGCCCATCAGTTCGGGGTGTTCGGCCACATCGGACGAGCGAATACGGGCGATGCGCCGGGGAATATTGAATATCTGGCGCGCGATGCGGCAAGCGACCAGATTGACGGCATCCGAGGCGGCGCAGGCGATAAACAGGTCGGCGTCCTCGGCCCCCGCATCGCGCAACACCGAAACCTGCGTGCCGTCGCCTTGCAGGCCGCGTAGATCGCAGCGTTCCTGCAGATCCAGAAGATTGCGTGCGTCGGTGTCGATGACCGTGATGTCGTTTTGCTCGGAGACCAGGTTTTCGGCCACGCTGGTGCCTACTCGCCCCGCACCGACGATCAGGATTTTCATGTACTGCGCTTGCGCGCGGACTCAATGCCCAATTGCTTGAGCTTGCGGTACAGGTGGGTGCGCTCCAGGCCCGTCTTTTCGGACACACGGGTCATGCTATGGCTTTCGCGCACCAGGTGATATTCAAAATAAATGCGTTCGAAGGCGTCGCGCGCTTCGCGCAGGGGCTGGTCCAGCGAAATGCTGCCCAGCAGACCGTTGGAGCCCGCCGGGACTTCGACCGAGTTGGCCGGCAAAGGCACCGCATCCAGCTCGTCTTCCAGGGGGACGGCCGCCATGGAAACCGCGGCCGGCACGGGTTGCGGCGCACGGCCACGGGACAGCGCCGCAGAAATAGTTTTTAACAAACGCTGCAGCGTAATGGGCTTTTCCAGGAAATCCAGCGCGCCGATGCGGGTCGCCTCGACCGCCGTATCGATGGTGGCATGGCCGCTCATCATGATGACGGGCATGTCCAGCAAGCCCTGGGAGCCCCATTCCTTGAGCAGGCTTACACCGTCCGTGTCCGGCATCCAGATGTCCAGAAGCACGAGGTCAGGGCGCGACCGTAGACGAGCGGCTCGGGCCTGGGCCGCGTTCTCGGCCAGTTCGACCGTATGTCCTTCGTCGTACAAGATCTCTGACAAAAGCTCGCGAATGCCAACTTCGTCATCAACCACCAGAATTCTGGCCATAAACCCGTCCACCTATTGCGTAGCCGCATTATCCTGTTGTTGTGCGGTTGCGTCCAGAGTATCGACCCCGCCCGCCAGACGGGTCAACAGTATCGAAATGCGGGCACCGCCTTCTCGCCGATTGGCGAGATCGATGCGTCCGCCGTGCTCTTCAACGATCTTGCGAACGATCGCCAATCCTAACCCAGTCCCGTGCGCCTTGGTGGTCACATAAGGTTCAAAGGCCCGCTGCATGACCTGCGGCGAAAAGCCCGGACCGGTGTCGGCCACCGTAAAACGCAGCGCCACCTGCTCGTCGCCATCGCCATGGCGCGCGCGCGTCAGCTGAGTGACCACGCGCACCTTACCTTCTTTCTGATCGGCGATGGCGTCGCGCGCATTGGCCAATAGATTGTGTATCACCTGGCGCAATTGCGTGGGATCGCCTTCGATGGCCGGCAGGCCCGCTTCCAGCTCGACATCAAGATTGAGCGAATTCACGTGATCGCGCAACACGCCTTCGACGGGATCCCAGCCGTACAGGGATAGAACGTCGGCCACCAGCTCGTTGAAATCGATGCGTTTCATGACGGCCGGCGGCGTGCGGGCGAATTCACGGAAGTCATCGACCATGTGCTTGAGGGACGCCACCTGGTTGACAATGGTGTTGGTGGAGCGCTCGAGCATGCGCCGATCGTTGGGTTCCAGGCGGTCGGCCAGCTTCATGGCGAGGCGTTCGGCCGACAACTGGATGGGGGTCAGCGGATTCTTGATTTCGTGCGCCAGCCGGCGCGCGACTTCGCCCCAGGCCACGGCGCGGTTGGCCGACATCAATTCCGTGATGTCGTCGAACACGACAAGATAGCCGTTGCCGCGCCCATCGACGCGCAAATGCGTGCCGCGCGCAAGCAGCGTGGCGGTCTGCGGACTGGCGTCCGGGGGACTCGCGGCCGGAACGAGCTGGATTTCGAACTGCTGCTGCCAGTGCAGACGCTCGGAACCCACGGCGGTATGCGCGGCGAATGCCTGCCGCACGATCTGGGCGAAGGGCAACATGCCTTCGACGGTTTCCAGCGGGCGGCCGATCACGGAACGCAGGTCGGCCTGCAGAATGGTCTGGGCCCCCTGGTTGAGCGTGGTGACGCGGAAACTTTCGTCGAACACCAGCACGCCGGAAGACAGGTTGGAAAGCACGCTTTCCAGGTACACGTTGGAACGTTCGAGTTGCTGGCGATTGCTTTCCACCATGCGCCGCGCTTCGTCCAGCTGCCGCGTCATGGCATTGAACGAGCGCGTGAGCTGGCCGACTTCGTCACGCTCGGGTGGTTCGGGCAAGGGCCGGTAATCGCCCACGCCGACGGCCTGCGTACCGGCCGCCAGGCGCAAGAGCGGACGCACCAGGCGCTTGGACAGCGACAGGGCCACGGCAATGGCGGCAAACACGGAAACCAGCAAGGCCAGCGTCAGCGTGATGCCATAGAGCTTGCGCAGGCCCAGCCTTGAAATCGCCAGTTCCTGATAGTCGCGATAGCCCTGCTGCACACGGTTGGCATTGTGCGCGATCTGCTCGGGCACCGGCTGGATCAGCTGCAGCCAGCGCGGCTCGCCGCCCGAGCTGCCCAGCGTATCGAAGCGATCGGGCGTGATCAGCGGAATGACGACCCGCAGATGCAGGCCGCCCTGGCCACTGTCCAGCGGATCGTCGGCTTCCGCCGCGGAATAGCCGCGCGAGAGCCGCAATTGGTTCAGGACCGTGGACGGCGGCAGTTCGGGCAGCAGCTGGCCGTACTGATTGGTGGAAAAGGCGATCATGCGGCCACCGCCGGTGAACACCATCGCTTCCTGCACGCCGTTGGATTCGCGTAGCCGGGTCAAGGCCAGCGCGATATTGCCGTCGGAGGTGCGATTCAATTCCGTGGCCATGGAGCGGGCCCGGGAATCCAGGTCCGCCAATAGCGAGTCGAGTGCCGCGCGCCCCAGGTTCAGGCCGGATTCCAGCGCGCTGTCGACCCGCACGTTGAACCAGGACTCGATGGACCGCGACAGGAACTGCACCGATAGGGTGTAGATCAGGGCACCCGGCACCACGCCGATCAAGGTAAAGGCCAGCGCGAAGCGCGCCGTGAGCCGCGCGCCGAACTGGCGCCGGCGGATCTGCCGCACCAGCTTGACCGTCAGCGCCACCACCCAGGCGAACAGGGCCAGCGCGACCACGCCGTTCAGCACCAGCAGCGCATCGTAGTAGCGGGCCAGGCGCGAGGCATTGCCGGTGGACCAGGCCAGCAGGCCCAGCAGCAGGATGCCGGCGAGCGCGCCCGCGACCAGGGCGATGCGCAGCAGGCGCCTCATCGTTTATCCCCCGACGGGTCGGCGAGCGCGAAATCGAAATTCTTCCAGGGCGTGGCCACCGACCACGAACTGCTGTTCAGCGCATTGACCTGGAAGGGGCGCGCCAGCATCGAAGTATCCAGGCGCAGCCGCAATTGGCCGTCGTAGCGCACGCCGGTGGACAGATCGCCGGCATCGGCGACCGCCCAACCGCGTATGTGCCTAACTATGTCCATTGCCGCGTCCAATGACTGCACCGGCAGGCTCAGTTCGCCGACGCCTGCGCGCCACTGGCGCGTCAGGGCGTTATAGACGATGCGCCAGGTCATGCTGGTATCGGCGACCGTGGTGTCCAGCCACCACCAGCGCGAGCGCGTAATGATGAGATCGGCCGTAAAGTACAGCGGAACACCGCGTTCGGCGGCTTCACGCAGTTGATCGTTCAGTTCGAAGCGGATATCCGCGTCGATTTCGACCTTGCCGTCGCGGATGACGGGGTCGAC
Source organism: Bordetella sp. (assembly GCA_035493915.1). Classification (GTDB taxonomy): domain Bacteria; phylum Pseudomonadota; class Gammaproteobacteria; order Burkholderiales; family Burkholderiaceae_B; genus Bordetella_C. The sequence goes on along the minus strand of DATJHN010000077.1, from coordinate 14,633 downwards.
ATTTACCACCTTGGGATCGGCCGCATATGCTTCGCCAGCCCACGGCAGCGACAGCACGGTGGCCAACAACAACAAGATCAGGCGCGTGGAAATGGACATACGATAAATCGACGCTGCAACCCCTTTATTCTTGGCGATTCAGCTGGCCTTGGCAAACAAGGCATAGAAAAAGCCATCATGTTGCATTGCTTCTGTTGCGCCGGAGGCGACGGGCAGCAGTTGTCCCGGCGCGTCCAGCCGCCGGGCATCGGCATGGCGGGCGGCAAAGGCAACGGCCTGGCGTTCGCATTCGTCCGGGAAAACCGAGCAGGTCACATACAGCAGGCGCCCGCCCGGCGCCACGGTGCGCCATAGCGCATCGACGATGCGTGCCTGCAGCTTGACGGTACGCGGCACGTCGTCGGGCCGCCGCAGCCAGCGGATGTCCGGGTGCCGGCGCACGATGCCCGAGGCGGTGCACGGCACGTCGGCCAGGACGGCGTCGAACGGCCGCCCGTCCCACCATGTGGCGGGATCGGCGGCGTCGGCGGCCCGCAGGGCCACCCGCGGCGTGTCCAGGCCCAGGCGGCGCAGGTTATCGCCCACGCGCCGCAGCCGGCCGGCGTCGGCGTCCAGGGCGAGCAGATCGATGTCGGCCAATTCAAGCAGGTGCGCCGTCTTGCCGCCGGGGGCCGCGCAGGCATCCAGCACGCGCATCCCGTCGGTCACGTCCAGGAGCGGCGCTGCAAGCTGCGCCCCGGCATCCTGCACGGACCACCAGCCGTCTTCAAAGCCCGGCAGGCGCTGCACCGGGCGCGGCTGGTCCAGGACGATGCCCGCGGCGCCCACCGTCTGGGCGCCGATGCCGGCGGCCTGGAAGGCAGCCAGCACTTGTTCCCGGGTGGCGCGGCGGCGGTTGACGCGCAAGGTCAGGGGTGCCGGCACATTGGCCGCCCCCAGGATGGATTCCCATTCCTGGGGATAAGCCGAACGCAGCTTGTCCACCCACCACTGCGGATGGTTCCAGCGGGCCTCGATCTGGCGGGCCAACTGGGTTAGCAAGGCGTCCCTATCGCGCAGGAAGGACCGCAGCGCGCCATTGACCAGGCCTTTCAGGGGAGCAACCGTGGGCATCCCGGCGGCGGCCTCCACCGCCTGATCGACGATCGTATGGGGCGCATAGGTCGGGGTACCCGCCACAGGCGGGGTGGCGGCGCCGGTCGCGAGGGACGAAGCGATCTCCGGGGGCACGGAAAATGGCGACTGCAGCACGTGCTCCGCCGACGAGGTCCCGGCAGGCGCGGCCAGCAACAAGGCCAGGCTGACCAGGAGCAGCGCTTCGGCCAGGGGTTCGGGCGGCTTGCGCGGCACCAGGATCTGGCGCAACGCTCGCGCCTCGCCCAGTCTGCGCATGGTGTGGAAAGACAGCGCCTGCGTACCGGCGCGCAGCGGCGTGGGAACCTCGGCGATTGCGTCCGTCATGGATCGCCCCGCCAGCACTGCCCGCACGACTCCGGCGCTCTCCGCGAGCAAATCGCGCAATGGGGCGGCGCCCGCCGGCGGGGATGAGATGGAATCGGACATGGCAACGTGAAAAGATCAGTAAGCCCTAATGGTACCTTTTCGCCGGCGGCCAACTCTTCCGTATCCCGATAACGCCGTGCGCGAAGGGATTAGGCCTTCGCGCGCATGAGCCGATAGCGCTTGGCAGCGGGTGGAAGTGCGACAATTGATCGCCCCTTCCGCATAGACAGGCCGGAGGTTCGATGATTCAGGTACCACACTCGTGCTGGCTGGTACTTGCGTTATGCCTCGTCGTAAGCGCGTGCGCCACGCGCCCGGTCAATCCGCCGATTACGCAAACGGATATGGCGACCGGCTACCGGTACCTGACCCGCCCCCAGTTTTCAGAGAAAGACGAAAACCTGGTGATCCTGGCATTCTCGGGCGGCGGCACCCGGGCGGCCGCGTTTTCATATGGCGCCCTGGAATTCCTGCGCGATACCGTGATCGTCGCTCCCGACGGCAAAAAGTCACGCCTGATCGACCACGTAGGCGTCATAACGGGCGTATCGGGCGGCAGCTTTACCGCGCTGGCGTACGGGCTCTACGGCGACAGGCTGTTCGACGAATACGAACAACGCTTTCTCAAGCGGGACGTGCAGGGGGCGATCGTTTCCCGCGTGCTCAATCCGGGTTACTGGCCATCGCTGTGGTCCACAGGCTGGGGGCGTTCGGAACTGGCGGCCGACCTGTACGACGAGATTCTGTTCAACGGCGCCACGTTTGGCGACCTGAAGCGGGGCAACGGCCCGATGATCATTGCATCGGCGACCGACATCACCACGGGCGCGCGGCTACCCTTTACACAGACCACTTTCGACGTGCTGTGCGCGGATCTCGATTCGATACGCATTTCGCGCGCCGCCGCCGCTTCGTCGGCGGTGCCGGTGGTGCTATCGCCCATCACGCTCAATAACTATGGGGGAACCTGCGACTATGTTCCCCCCAGTTGGATCCAGCCATTCATCGACGCCACCGACCCGCCACGGCCGGCCGCGCGTGCGATTCGCCATATGCGCGAAGAAGCGGAATTCGCGGACGGCGCGAATCGACCTTATATCCACCTGGTGGATGGCGGTGTCGCGGACAACGTCGGCATGCGCAGCGTACTGGACGTGCTGGAGCTTATGGAAGCGCTGCAGTCCGTCGGCTACACCACGCCGCTTGACCATATTCGAAACATCATAGTGTTTGTGGTCAATTCCTTATCCATACCGAAGGTAACCTGGGACAAGTCGGAAAGCGCGCCCGGCACACTGCAGATCATGGTGAAAGCCGCCGGCGTACCGATAGACCACTATTCCTACGAATCGACGGAGTTGCTGCGCGATATGCAGGCGAAATGGCGAGCCATGCGGCTGGTCAGGAAATCATCGGCCTTTGCCGCCGAAAAAGACAAGGCGGTCACGGCCGCGCTGCACACGCCCGAGGCGACGATATACGCGATCGATGTATCGTTTGCCCAATTGAAGGACAACGACGAGCGGGCCTATTTGAATGAGCTTCCCACGAGTTTTCACCTGGAGCCGGAGCAGGTCGACCGGCTGCGCGCCGCGGCGGGAAAAATCATTCTGCAGTCGCCCGACTTCCGGCGCCTGATTGAAGACCTGGGCGGCAGGATCGAATTGACCAGCCCCGCCCCTGCGGTCAACCATGACGCCACTCAGTAAAACCTGTGCTTAAGCATATCCGCGCGCACTATCGCCCGGCCCCCGGAACGGGAGATACCTGATCAAGGATCTCGAAAGGCGGCGTAAGTCCGCCGCGGGGTAAAATTGCGGGTTTTCGATCGTGGCGCTCCGCGCCCACCGAGGTTCCCCCTATGTCTTCCCCCAAAGTCGGTTTCGTCAGCCTGGGCTGTCCCAAGGCGCTCGTCGATTCCGAGCGTATCCTGACCCAGCTGCGTACCGAAGGCTACGAAGTCACGCCGTCGTATGACGATGCCGACGTCGTCGTGGTCAATACCTGTGGGTTCATCGACAGCGCCAAGGCCGAATCGCTGGAAGCGATCGGCGAGGCGCTGGCCGAGAACGGCAAGGTGATCGTCACCGGCTGCATGGGCGTGGAGGAATCCGTCATACGCAGCGTGCACCCCAGCGTGCTTGCCGTGACCGGGCCGCAGCAGTACGAACAGGTGGTGCGCGCCGTGCACGAGGCCGCGCCGCCCAGCGCCGACCACAATCCCTATGTGGACCTGGTGCCGCCCCAGGGCGTGAAGCTGACGCCGCGCCACTACGCTTACCTGAAGATATCCGAAGGGTGCAATCACCGCTGCAGCTTCTGCATCATCCCGTCCATGCGCGGCGACCTGGTCAGCCGCCCGGTGGGCGACGTGCTGAACGAGGCCGAACGGCTGGTGAAAGCGGGCGTCAAGGAATTGCTGGTGATCTCCCAGGACACCAGCGCCTATGGGGTCGACCTGAAATACCGCAGCGGCTTCTGGAACGGCCGCCCGGTCAAGACGCGCATGACTGAACTATGCGTGGCACTGTCGGAACTGGGCGTGTGGACCCGGCTGCACTATGTGTATCCCTATCCGCACGTCGACGAAGTGATTCCGCTGATGGCGGAAGGCAAGATCCTGCCCTATCTGGATATTCCCTTCCAGCATGCCAGCCCGCGCATCCTGAAGGCCATGAAACGGCCGGCTTTCGAAGACAAAACGCTGGCGCGCATCAAGCGCTGGCGCGAGACCTGTCCGGACCTGACGCTGCGGTCCACCTTCATCGTGGGCTTCCCGGGTGAAACCGAAGAAGACTTCCAGTACCTGCTGGATTGGATGAGCGAAGCGCAGCTGGATCGCGTGGGCTGTTTCCAGTATTCGCCGGTGGAAGGCGCGCCCGCGAACGCGCTGGACAATCCGGTGCCCGACGAAGTCAAGCAGGAACGCTGGGAACGCTTCATGGCGCACCAGCAGGGTATTTCCGCTGAACGGCTGCAGGCCCGCGTGGGACGCGAGATCGAGGTGCTGATCGATGAAGTGGACGAAGACGGCGCCATCGGGCGCAGCAGCGCCGACGCGCCGGAGATCGACGGCAGCGTGTACGTGGCTTCGGACACGCCGCTGAAGCCGGGCGATCTGGTCCGCGCCACCGTAACGGACGCGGATGAGTACGATCTGTGGGCCGACGCGATCGAAGACTGAGTACGATCGCGCCGCCGCGCATCAGGACAGGAAGTCCGACAGATCGTCGGCGTGTTCTTCCTCGACGGCCAGGATTCCTTCCAGCAGGCGCCGTGTCGTCGGGTCGTTTTCGCCGATGTAATCGATCATCTGGCGATAGCTGTCGATGGCAATGCGTTCGGCCACCAGGTTTTCCTTGATCATGTCTTCCAGCGTAGACGCTTCGACATATTCCGAATGGCTGCGCTGGGCCAGGTTCGCGGGATTCATATCGGGCGCGCCACCCAGCTGCACGATCCGTTCGGCGATGCTGTCCGCGTGCTGCTGTTCCTCGGTGGCGTGCTCCGCGAATTCAGCGGCCACGGGTTCGGCGTTCATGCCGCGCGCCATAAAGAAATGGCGCTTGTAGCGCAGCACACAGACCAGTTCGGTCGCCAGCGCCTCGTTCAGCATGCGCAGAACGGTCGGACGGTCCGCGCGATACGTGTCGGTCACGGCGCCGTCCTCCAGGCCCTGGCGGGCCTTCTGGCGCATGGCCTTGACGTCGACTTGAAAATTGGCCGGCTTCGATTTGGTAGGCATATCCATATCTGAACTCTCCTTTGTCTTGGGCATGGGACGAAAGCGGCGCTGTGTCCAAACGTGTCGCCGCGCGAGCGCTGCCTTAGTAGCACGCCGAAATATGCGTAAACTACCGAGCTTCGGTCGTCGGTCCGGTCCTTACGCAAGTTTCGCGCCCGGGCTCGCCCGCCTGACGTAGAGGTGGGCGGTGTGCCCCGCGGGCGCCCCCCGCGCGCAAGGCGGACAGACGCCACGATCCAGGCGATACAAGACATGAAACTCCAAAATATCTGTGTGTATTGCGGCTCGAATCCGGGCCGGCAGCCGGTCTACTCCGAAGCCGCCTACGCCTTCGGCCGCGAACTGGCGCAGCGCGGGCTGGGCCTGGTGTTTGGCGGATCCAGCGCGGGCATCATGGGCGTCGTGGCGAATGCGGTGCTCGAACACGGCGGCCGCGCCATCGGGGTGATTCCGGAAGCGCTGGTCAAGAAAGAACTGGCCCATCGCAATCTGACCGAACAACACGTCGTGGCGTCCATGCACGAACGCAAGACCTTGATGGCGGAAAAGGCCGACGCTTTCGTGGCGCTGCCAGGCGGGGTGGGCACGCTGGAAGAGATTTTCGAAACCTGGACCTGGGGCCAGCTGGGCTTTCACGCCAAGCCCTGCGGGCTGTTGAATATCGCCGGCTATTTCGACAAGCTGACCGCCTTCATCGATCACACGGTGGAAGAAGCCTTCATGCGGCCACAGCATCGCGCGATGCTGGCCGTGGAAAGCGATCCGGGCCGGCTGCTGGAACGTTTCGCCGCCTACGAAGCGCCCACCGTATCGAAGTGGATCACCCCGGCGAAGTAATCACGGTAAAGAGCACGATGAAAAGAACCACCGAACATCTGCTGCGCGATTACTTCCACGCCAAGGATGAGAACCGGCCCTGGTACATGGCGCGCACTTTCGCACCGGACGCCAGGCTGACCATGGTACTGAAGACAGCGGCCATCGCGTTTCCATCCGAGGTCACCGGTGAACCCGCCATCGCCGATACGCTGGTCCGTGCATTCGGCCAGACCTACGACAACGTTTACACCTTCTACCTGGACCGTCCGGCAGCGGGTGCGGTGCTGGACGAATTCAGCTGCGACTGGATAGTGGCCATGACCGAAAAGGCCACCGGCAAGGTGCGCGTGGGCTGCGGCCGCTACGACTGGCGCTTCCAGGCCGACCCGCATCGCGTCAAGCATCTGACCATCACCATCGAATCGATGGAAACGCTGGCCGCCGACACGATGCCGGCGGTGTTCGGATGGATCACGTCATTGCCCTACCCCTGGCTGGACCGCGCGGCGCTGGACGGCATGCCCACCCTGCCCGGCCTGGAGAATTTGCGGCGCTTGCTGCGTTGATCACGTGGCAAGCGGAACCAGGCGATAGCGAACCATGAGCGGGCCGGTTACTTGCCGACGCCACCCGCCCGCCGGCGTCGGTGCCAGGCGCAGCTCGCATGCCAGGGACGCGAAGCTCTGGCTGGCGTCCAGCTTTACTCCCGCGCCCTTGCCCGCGATTTCCGTGACGGTTGCGAGCGTATCCCACATCAGGTTGATCCGCAGCGTGTAAGAGCCATCGGCCAGGCGTGTCAGATCGGTATGCGAGCTGGCGTCGCCACCCGGCAGTACGGGGCTGCCGTCTGCCAGTTTTATCGGCGACTGCGCACCCAGCTCGAACAACGAAATCAGAAAGTCCGCGCCTATGCTTTGCGCCAGATAGGATGAAAGCGCGGTCGTGTCGGGTCCGGCCAACTGCTGCAAGGCCACGAGCGCGCGTTCCACGCCGGGGACGTGCGTTTCTTCGCCCGACGCGGGGTCGGAGCTTATATAAGGAACATACCGGCCCAGGCGATCGATGCCGGCGACGGAGAACCGCGTGAATTGCCGGTCTATGCCGTCCAGGAGCAACTGCGCATCTATCTCGACGACGGCCGGACCCGCCGAACCGGATATTTCGTACTTGATCGACTCTCGGACGGTCATTTCCTTGCGCAGCAACTCCGCGGCGAAGGCATCATGCTGCGCGCGCGCCATCACCAGGCTCGACTGTCCCTTGACCGGTTCGTAGTGCACGCCAAATTGTTCGGCGACCGCCTTGCATAAGGCGGGCGTCCAGTCGTCCATGAATGTGGCGCCGGAGACATCGCGTACCGCTTCTTCGCCATCCGCGATGGCAACGACGCCCAGGGCTTCCGTCAACTGTGAAGCCAGGCGCAGCCGCGATGCCATGTGCGACGCCGGATGGGACGACCATTCATCGTCGTTCGTGCATTCTTCGTCCAGATCCTTCACGAGACACGATGCCGCGTCATTCAAGCCGTTGGCAAGAATATGGACCGCATTGCACACGGCGCCGCGGGCGTCCGCCAGGCTATCGGGATCCCGGGCGGCGTAGCCATGCCAGGCCGCGCCCGCGATGTCCATGCTCAGGCGCATAGCCTCATCGGACGTCGCATCCACGAAGCTGGCGCACTTGGCGTAGGCCATCGCGAGAGATTCGGTCGCTTCACGTACAGCGCGTACGATGCGATCAGACGCCGGCTCCTTTTGTGCAAGGACTTCGATCAGGGCAATGACATGTTCGACACCCATTGCGATATACGGCATGCCGCGCTCACCGGCTACCTGCTTCAAGGCCCCCTTGTCCAGGCACATGCCATATTTTTCCAGGTGGGGTTCGCTCTTGCGCAGATACTCTACCTCGCGCCCGCACAGGACCTGGATGGAGGCCTGGTCGAGCGTGCTGGCAGGTTGGACCGGGCCGCGGGAAAGCAAGCCGCTGGCCCGCTGCACGGCGCTGCCCAGTTCCCGTTCGATGGACGGCGCAAGCTCCAGGGCATGCGGTACACAATCGCGTTCCCAGGCATCGAGCGCCAGGGCCAATTCGTTTAGCGCGCGCACGACGGGCCAGCGCGCGCCGCCATTGATGCAACGATTCAGTTCATGCAGGCGGTCGGCCACCCTGGTTCGATAGAGCCCAAAGTGGGCGTCGCGCGCGCCGCGTATCAGCCACGCGGCACCGGCGCAATCATCGTTGCTTTCCACCATGGCCTGGAACAGGTTGTTGAGCGCCTTGATTTCCAGCTTGCTTACGAAGGCTCGCACGTCTTCCAGGGGTTTGCCGACAAGCGCCGCGGCGATCAATCGCGCGACGAGCGCGTCGCCTGTGCCGGCATTCGGCCAACCCGGATAGCGCAACGTATCCAGGCTTTTTTTCAGGGAATCCACGGCCAGGTCGTACACCGCCTGGCTCGGCTTGCCCTGCTGGAGCTGGAAGCCGATCAAGCGCGAAGTGGCATGGATGAAGTAATCCATGCGATCACCGATGGCGGGGACCAGGGCCCGCCGGAGTTCGCCGATCAGATCGAGCCGTTGCCGCCACAGTTCCGGCGAGGATCGCACACGGCCAAGCGCCCGGGACATCCGGCAGTGCGCCGCCGCGTCGCCAGGCGCGGCCGTATCGGCCGGAGCCAGATGCAAGGCCAGCGTCCGCACCTCGGCATGCGTCAACTGGCCCAGTGCGGCCACCAGCGGCCCGCGACCCATTCGGGCGTCGCCGATGCGATGCAAATTCGCGGCAAGGCGGGCGCATGCAAGGTCCAGCGCATGCGCATCCGCCGCGGCCGGCAAGGCCTGGACCATCTGCCTTAAGGGCGTGACCAGCGTGCGCCGTGCCAATTCGCTGTCCACCATGGAGACCAGTGCTTCCCATGCCTTACGCGACGCATCGGTCCTGGGCACGCCGGCCATCCATGCGCCGGCACCTTGCCCGGCGATTCCGAGCGTGCCCCGCAGCGCGGCCAGTTGCCCGGTTTCGGCATGCGCGCAGTACCTTTCCGCGATGTCGATGAAGACACGCATATGCGCGGGCTGCGGGCAGTTGCGGGTAACGCGCTCGAGCAACTGGCGCATGTCGTCCTGCGTGATCGTGGAGCGTCGGTCGATATCCGACCATTTCTGGATATCGCGCATGCGGCTGTCGGTACGCAGCCGCACATAAAGCAGCGAGAGCTTGCCGCCCAAGGATCCCGTGCCGCGCAGATCCCGACCCAGGCGCAACAGCCGCTTGACGCGCCCGGCCCGCGCGCGGAACGGGGCGGGCCGGGCGGAGCCCGCCGCGGCAGTGTCGGAGAAACGGGAAACACTCCCGACAGGACCCAAACCATTCAACGCCATCATGCTCTCCTGAAGACGGCTGGCCTGAATGCGCGGAAGCGACCAGGCCCGACCTCGCCACGCCTGGCTCATCACCGCCCGCGGCGCAACCAGCCATCGTAGAAAAGGCGATTGCGTCTTGCCAGCACCGCATTCCTATTTGCGGCGCATTCCCATGGAAAGGTTCACGGCGAAATCTCCGACTGCTTATCTGAGCTACGATAGCCGCGACGTTCCATCTATCGGCACGAACACACAATGAACATCGACGACGCGCATCGGATCGCCGACCTGGATACCCTGACCGCCCTGTACGGACGGCCCAGCGGAGCGTCCCTGCTGAAGGAAAGCGCCACGCTGCATCCGAACTATTGCGCCTTCATACGTGCCGCACCCTTTGTGACCCTGGCCACCAGCGGGCCCGACGGCCTGGATGTGTCGCCACGCGGTGACGCGCCCGGTTTCGTGGTTATCCACGACGATAAGACGCTTTTGATTCCCGACCGCCGCGGCAACAATCGCGTCGACAGCCTGCGAAACATCATCGCGGACCCGCGCGTGGCCCTGCTGTTCCTGATTCCCGGTATCGGCGAAACGCTGCGCGTCAACGGACAGGCGGCAATCACCGTCGACCCGGCCCTGCTGGAACAGCTGGCGATTGATGGCAAACCACCGCGGTCAGTGCTGGTGGTGCGCGTGGAAACGGTGTTCTTTCAATGCTCGCGCGCGGTGGTGCGCTCCCGGCTGTGGGATTCCTCCACGCAGTTGTCGCGCGATGCATTGCCCAGTGCGGGCCGGATACTGCGCGATCTGGTGGGTGCCGACTTCGATGGCGACAAGTACGACCGCGAATTGCCGGAACGGGTCAGGAAAACGCTTTATTAAATCTGCCTGACGGCGGGCGTTGGTGCCGCGTTGATGCCCAGTTGATCCCGGCTTGCCACCTTGCCGCGACCGGCGAAAATCCAGGCTCCCGCCGGAGTCAGCCCGGGGGCTGCCAGCCGCGCACGAAGACGTCGACGGCCTGGCGCTTGCCGCCGGCCTTCTGCAGTTCCAGCAGGCGCAGGATGCCGCCGGCGGCGGCGATATCGATGCCTGCCGGCAAGGCCCGCAACACCGTACCGGGTGGGACGGCTGATGCGCCGGGCAAGGCCTGGGCGCGCCAGACCTTGACGGGGTCGTCCAGGCCCGGCAAGCGGACGGTGGCGCCCGGCACCGGATCGAACGCCCGCACACGCCGCGCGAGCACGTCCGCGGCCAGGGCGAAATCAAGCGGCGCTTCGGCCTTGTCCAGCTTGGCCGCGTAGGTGACCCCTTCGGCAGGCTGGGGCACGCGCGTCAGGCCGCCGGCCGACAGCGCATTCAGGGCTTCCACGATAGCCGCGGCGCCCGCCGTGGCCAGGTCATCGTGCAATGTGGCGGCGGTTTGCTCTGGGCCGATGGGAACCCGGCGCACCAGCAGCATGTCGCCGGTGTCCAGGCCGGCATCCATCTGCATGATCGTCACACCGGTTTCGGTGTCGCCGGCCTCGATGGCGCGCTGGATGGGAGCGGCGCCGCGCCAGCGTGGCAGCAGGCTGGCATGGATGTTCAGGCAGCCATGAGAGGGCAGGTCCAAAACCCACTGCGGCAGGATCAGGCCATAGGCCGCGACCACCATGACATCGGGCGCGGCAGCTTGCAGTTGGTCGCGTGCCTGGGCGGCTTCTTCCGGATAGCGACCGTCCAGGCGCAAGCTGCGCGGCTGGTCGACCGGGATGCCGGCGGCCAGCGCCGCCTGCTTGACCGGACTGGGCGTGAGCTTGAGGCCACGCCCGGCGGGACGATCGGGTTGGGTCAGGACCAGGGGTACCGTATGGCCGGCAGCCAGGATGGCTTCCAGCGCCAGGCGGGCGAAATCGGGCGTGCCGGCAAAAACGACGCGCATCATTTCAGGCGCGCTCGGTATCGCGTTCGGCCTTGCGCAGCTTGGTCTTGATGCGGTTCTGCTTGAGCGGTGAGAGATATTCCACGAATACCTTGCCGTCCAGGTGATCCAGCTCGTGCTGTACGCAGACGGCCAGCAGGCCTTCGGCTTCCATTTCGTAGGGCTTGCCTTCCGTGTCCAGCGCCTTGAAACGGATGCGCGCCGCGCGCTCGACTTCGTCGTAGATGCCCGGCACGGACAGGCAGCCTTCTTCGTAGGTCTGCCGTTCGTCGCTCTTCCAGGTGATTTCCGGATTGATCAGGGCGAGCAGTTGATTGCCTTCTTCGGATATGTCGATGACAACGACCCGTTCGTGCACGTCCACCTGGGTGGCGGCCAAGCCGACACCCGGCGCGTCGTACATGGTATCGGCCATGTCGCGGACCAGCCGGCGGATGCGGTCGTCCACTTCCGCCACCGGCTTGGCCTTGAGATGCAAACGCGGATTCGGATAGTGAAGGATGTTGAGCAATGCCATGGAAAGCAAGGAATCCCGCGGCCGCGCACAGGCGGGCGGGAGACGACGTTAAGGGTTGGTATGCACGTAATAATAATTCATCAAGAGTTTGATTTCTAATAGTTTCCGGCTAAATGATGGTTAGCCTTACACCGCTGCGCACCGCGTCCAGGTAATCAGCACATCCTTGTGCGCGACCGGACGGACGTGCTCGCGATGGCGGGCCCTGCCACCGTTGCGCGGCCATCCCCCGAAGGGATACTGAATAAGGGGACAAATCGGCTGTTCCGGTCACTGAGGCCCGCGCCGCCGCCCCGCGGACGTGCGACACTGCGCCCCATGCCTCTGGACCATAACCACGACGAACTGGCCGCCTGGCTGCGGCTATCCCTGGAGCCCGGGCTTGGGCCGATCGGCGCCATCGGGCTGCTGCGCGCCGCCGGCACGCCGGAAGACATCTATGCCATGGGGGCCAGCGCGCTAAGCCGCCATCTGCCGTCGGAACTGGCCCGTCAACTGGCGGCGGGGCCGCCACCGGACATGGCGGCGCTGATCGACGATACGTTGCGATGGGCGCAAGGCGCCGGCCGCCACCTTATTACCCTGGCCGATACGCGCTACCCGTCGGCGCTGCTGGCCACGGCGGATCCGCCGCTGCTGCTTTACGTGCGGGGCGATCCCGCGCGCCTGGCGGGCCCCGCGCTGGCTGTGGTTGGCGCACGCAGCGCGACCGCCGGCGGCGCGGAAAACGCCCGCGCCTTCGCGCGCTACCTGGCCCAGCACGGCTGGCGCATCGTCAGCGGACTGGCCCAGGGTATCGATGCGGCTGCCCACGAAGGCGCCCTGGACGCCGGCCCGCAAGGGGCCGGCACGGTGGCCGTCATGGGCACGGGGATCGATCAGATCTACCCGCCGCGGCACGCCGGCCTGGCCGAACGCATCGCGGCGCAGGGTGCCCTGGTGTCGGAACTGCCCCTGGGCAGCACCGCCCTGCCCCACCACTTTCCCCGTCGCAACCGGCTGGTTGCCGGCCTGGCGCACGGCGTCCTGGTCGTGGAAGCCGCGCGCCAGAGCGGTTCGCTGATCACCGCACGGCTGGCGGCGGAAAACGGCCGTGAAGTTTTCGCCATCCCGGGTTCGATCCATTCTCCGCTGTCGCGCGGTTGCCATGCACTGATACGGCAAGGCGCCAAGCTGGTGGAGACGGCGCGCGACATTACGGACGAATTGGGCAGCGCGGCGGCCGCGGGACAGCACATGGATGAAGCCCCGCAAAAGATTGAAGAAATATCGGCGGCAAGCCAAACCGGACCCGGCGACGGCGGCGATCCCGTGCTCGCCGCCTTGGGCTACGACGCCGTCCATTTGGATACCTTGCTGACGCGCACGGGCCTGGACAACCCCACGCTGGGTGCCCGCCTGCTAGAGCTGGAATTGACCGGCGTGATCGCCCGGCTGGATGGCGGTCGCTTCCAGCGTTTGGCGGGAGCGCGGCGCGCCGCCAAGGGCTAATATCTTGCTATATCTGGTCGTATTTAATATCGCGCCATATCGCCGTACTCAGTCCAGGATCACGCCATGTCTTCCCCCGCCCGCGTCAAGATCGTCGAGGTTTCCCCGCGCGATGGCCTGCAGAACGAAAAGGAATTCGTCCCGACCGATGTGAAGATCGAGCTGGTGAACCGGCTCGCCGCGGCCGGTTTTCCCAATATCGAAGCCACGTCTTTCGTTTCGGCCAAATGGGTCCCCCAGATGGCCGATGCCGTCGACGTCATGGCGGGCATCACCCGCACGCCGGGTGTGATCTATTCGGTGCTGACGCCCAACATGAAGGGATTCGAGGCGGCGCGCGACGCCGGAGCCGATGAAGTGGTGATCTTCGGCGCCGCCAGCGAAGCGTTTTCCCAGAAGAACATCAACTGCTCGATCGCCGAATCGATCGCGCGCTTCGAGCCGGTGGCGGCGGCCGCCAAGGCGGCTGGCGTGCGGCTGCGCGGTTCCATCAGTTGCGCGCTGGGCTGCCCCTACCAGGGCGAGGTGCCGGTGGAGTCGGTAGTCGACGTGGCGCGCCGTTTCCTGGCGCTGGGTTGCGACGAGATCGACGTAGCCGACACAATAGGCGTGGGAACGCCCAGGCGGGTGCGCCAGGTCATGGATGCCGTAACGGCGGTGGCCGATCCCGCGCGGGTGTCCGGGCATTTCCACGACACCTATGGACAGGCGCTGGCCAATATCATGGCCGCGCTGGACAGCGGCATCGCCATTTTCCATACCTCTGTCGCCGGACTAGGCGGCTGCCCCTACGCCAAGGGCGCAACCGGCAATGTGGCGACCGAAGATGTGCTGTATCTTCTGCGCGGCCTGGATATCGATACCGGCATCGATTTCGATGCGGTAGTTGATATCGGACAGTGGATGTCCGCCCATCTGCATCGCAAATCTTCAAGCCGCGCGGGCAATGCCGTGGCGGCCAAACGGGCCGCCTAGGGCCGGTTGACGCCAGACAGCGCCGACAGCCCCTGACCGCCATTCATCATCATCGCCGGAGGCGCAGACGCGCATTTCCATGAACCGCCCCGTCGAGCCGCCATCCTATATTCCGCTTGCCGCGCTGCTGCAGGAAATCGGCCCCCTGCCCTTGAGCGGTCAGGCGTGGCCAGACTGGGTAAAGATCCTGGCGTGGGTGCTGCTGGCGGCGCTCGGCTGGGAAATCGTCACCACGATCATCCGCCTGTACAACGGCAACCTGAATCAGCTGCTGCTCGGCGGCGTGCTGGTGTG
>DATJHN010000076.1:0-4530 GCA_035493915.1 Bordetella sp. | reverse complement strand
AAGCCCATCAAGCTGGTGGTGGGTTTCCCGCCGGGCGGACCGACGGACGCGGTGGCGCGGCTGATGGGAGAGAAGGCGTCACTGATCCTGGGCCAACCGGTGATCGTCGAAAACAAGCCCGGGGCGTCGGGCAATATTGCCGCGGCCTATGTCGCCAAGTCGGCGCCCGACGGCTACACCCTGTTTTTCAGTACCGCGGGCGTGCTGTCGATGAATCCCTTCCTGTATGCGAACCCCGGATTCGACGTGCTGAAGGACTTTGCGCCGATTACCCTGGCCATCAGCGTGCCGGCCCTGGTGGTCGTGCAGCCATCCTTTCCCGCCAATGATCTGAAGACCTTCGTGGCGCGCGCCAAGGCGGCACCCGGGTCCATCAGTTTCGCATCGGCGGGTTTTGGCGGGCCGCCGCACATGGCCGTCGAACTGTTGAAGCATGTGGCGTCCATCGATATGCTGCACGTTCCGTACAAGGGTGCCGGACCTGCCATGACCGACCTGATGGGCGGCCAGGTGCAAATGAGCATATTGGACTTTCCCGTACTGCTGCCCCAGGTGAAGGCCGGCAAGCTGAAGGCCCTGGCCATCACGGGCAAGGCCCGGTCGCCCCTGCTGCCCGATGTGCCGACGGTTACCGAGGCCGGCTATCCCGGCGCGACCTTTGAGAACTGGTACGGCCTGGTGGTGCCGGCGGCGACGCCGGCCGCCATCAAGGACCGTATCGGCAAGGCCTTCGTGGCCGCGCTCGGCGATAAGGAGGTCCATGACAAGCTGACCCAGCTGGGCGCTGACGTGGTCGCCAGCACGCCGCAGCAATTCGATTCCTATATCCGGTCGGAGATGAAGCGTTGGAGCGAGGTCATCAAGGACGCGGGCATCAAGGCAGAACAGTGAGCGTATCGATATGAAAATCACATCCATAAAGTCCTTTCCGGTCGATCCCGGGTTTCGCGGCCGTACGTGGCTGTTCGTGAAAATAGAAACCGATGCGGGACTGCATGGCTGGGGAGAGGTCTACACACTGCGCGGCCGCGATCAGGGCATCGCGGCATTGGTGGGCGAACTGGGCGCGGCCACGGTTGGCCGCAGCCCCTTCGACATCAAGCACTTTACGCAGGTCGTGCACGACGATTACGCCCAGCGCCGCGCTTCCTTCGAGCTCTACTGCGCGCAAAGCGCGCTGGAGCATGCCATGTGGGACATCGTCGGCAAGGCGTGCGGACAGCCGGTCTACAACCTGCTGGGCGGCGCATGCAGGGGCAAGCTGCGCGTGTACGCCAACGGCTGGAGCGACGATTGCAAGGTACCTGCGGACTACGCGCGCGCGGCCGAGAAGACGGTTGCGCGCGGCTATAGCGCCATCAAGTTGTCGCCGCTGCCGAATCCCTGGCGCACCTATGTGCCCCGCGCGCATGAGGACCATGTGGTCGCCGTCATCAAGGCCGTGCGGGATGCGGTCGGCCCGGACGTGGAAATCCTTTTCGATGCCTTGCGGCGTCTTGCGCCCGCCAGTGCCATCCGTCTCGGGCAGGCATTGGAGCCCTACAAGCTGCATTGGTACGAGGAGCCGTGCGCCGCGGAGAATTTCGATGCACTGGCGGACGTGCGCGATGCGGTGTCGATTCCCATTGTGTCCGGCGAGACCCTGTACGGAAAGTCGGCCTTCCGCGGCCTGCTCGAACGGCGTGCCGTTGATATCATCAATCCGGACGTCTGCAATGTGGGCGGCATCCTGGAAATGAAGGAAATCGCTGCCATGGCGGAGCCGTATTCCGTCGCTGTGTCGCCGCATAACTTCAACTCGACGACCGTGGCGCTGGCGGCGACGGTGCATGCCGGCGCGACGATGCCCAACTTTACGCTGACCGAGTATTACCTGCCATTCGCGGACTTCGCCGACCAGATATGCCCCGGACAGCTGCGTCCGGTCAACGGGTATATCGAATTGCCGGAAACACCGGGGCTGGGAGTGGATCTCGATGAAAGCGTTCTGGCACGCTATGCGGGCTATGCCCAGGGTGCTCTGCCGCTGAGAAGCCCCGCGCAGGAGCCGTGATGCGGGTCCGGCCTGCCACCTACCTTCCGGCATCCGGCCGCAGATAGGTCAGCAGGCAGCAGACCACCAAAGCAAAGCCCAGGTACGGTCGCCATAGCGCCAAGACCCCGCTAAGCACGAAAATGGCGAAGGTCAGGAAGGACCGCTTGCGCATGGCGATCCTGGCGCTCTTCGGTACTTCGGGATTGTCGGGCCTGTCGACCGCCTCATGACACAATGCGATGTAGCTAAGGTTGACCAGCGCGAATGTTCCCGCGTACGCGAACACCGGCACACTCGCCAGGCTCGTTTCCGCCATCCATGATGTGGTGAATGGCAATAGCGAAACCGTGAAGAGATGCGCGAAGTTGAACCAGATCAGCCGGGGCGTGGCGTATTCGGCGAATCGCATCAGGTGGTGGTGATTGACCCACACGATAGCGACGAACAGATAGCTTGCCGCATAGCTCAGCGCCACGGGCCAGAGTTCGGCCAGGGCTGACCAGGTGCCTTCGGTCGGTGCGTGCAGATCAAGCACCATGATGGTGATGATGACCGCGAACACACCGTCGGAAAATGCATTCAAGCGCTCGCATGAAATGGGTTTTGTGGCCATCTTGCTTACCCCATCTGGAAACGTTCGAAGGGACCCAGAGCGTCCTCGATCGCGGCCTTGGTGCCGTTGCGTTTCTGCGCCAGCCAGGTCCACTGTTTCATGATCAGCCTGCGTTCCTGGCGGTCGGCCTTCAGGTCGATCGCGGCGACGATTTCGTCGCCCGCCAACACCGGCAAGGCGAAATAGCCGAGCACGCGCTTGGCGGGTGTGACGTAGGCCTCGAAGCGGTGCTCGTAGCCAAAAAACAGCTGCAGGCGCTTGCGCTGGATGACCAGCGGATCGAAGGGCGACAGGATGTGGACCAGCGGGCCGCCTTCTTGCGCCGGAATCGTGTCCAGCGTCGCCGGTTCGGCCCAGTGCTGGATTCTGTCGTGGCCGTCCATGTGTACCGGCACCAGCCGCTTGCGGCGCACGCGGCTGGCGATCAATTCGGAGACAGAGGCTTTCATGGGCAGATTGCCGTAGCAGATCGAATCCAGGCTGGCCATGCCCTGCGCGCGCAGCGCGCGGTCCAGCAGATACTCGGCGAATTGCGTATCGGTGGCCGGCCGCGGACGGCGCGGCCAGGCAAAATGGCGCTGCGCCAATTCATAGGTCTTGAGCATGCCGGCCCGCTTGCTGATGGTCAGGTCACCCACCAGAAAGCCCAGGCGCAAGGCGCGCTTGGACGGTTTGCGGCTGTCCCAAGGGTGGGTCTTCTCGACGAGCTCTTCTTCGATGTCACGGATCGACAGCGCCCCTTCTTTGCGGATGCGCTTGAGCAGCGCCGCATAGTCCTCTTCGGTGACCGTGGTAAACGCGTTGCGCGGCGCCTCGCGATGACGCGCCATCGCCGGCATGAAGTAGCGGTAGTCAGCCGTCGGCACATAGGACAGCGCGTGCGTCCAGTATTCGAATACCGATTTATCGACGGACTGCGCCTGCTCCAGATCGGTGCGTTGGTATCCCGGGATACGGGTATGCAGGATATGGTGATGGCTGCGTTCGATCACATTGATGGTATCGATCTGCACATAACCCAGGTGCTCGATGGCCCGGCGCGTGGCGTCCGGCCCGGCACCGAACGGCAACGGGCGATCCAGGCACTGTGCTTTCAGCCAGATCGCCCGTGCCTGCGCGGGAGCAAGGGCGAAGGATGGTTTGCTCAAGGAAACTCCGGTCTTGCTGTTGACGGCAACGGACAAGCCATGCCATGCGTGCCAGGAGGATGATCGGATTCCAGTCGTCACCCGCGCTGTCGCGGTCCGTTGCAGCTTTGTAGCTCAAATCGGGGGGCCAACGATATTCCGTTCCGGAATGGCCCCCAGGCCCCAGGGCCGTCAGGTGGCGGCGATCGTTCGCAGATGCCGCAAACGATGGTCATGTTCGATCGTGATAAGGCGGATGTCTTCCAGGATAAGATCGGACGGCGTTGGTGTCACGGTCCTGGTACGGTCATCGCCGTTCCAGAATTCAAGGTGATCCCGGATGCGTACCTGGCTGCCCGTGCCAGGATGCCAGATGGTAAGCCAGGTGCCTCGCGCGTCGGTTTCGATGGTATCGAGTATGACGGTCTTGCCCTTCCTGACAAGCATGACGGGAGCGTCCTTGGCGAGCAACTGCTTGATGATCTGGATGGTTTCCTGATGGCTTGAACGGTTCATGTAAGTAGTCACCACGGTTCGTCCCAACTGAACGCATAAGGGCTTGATGGTGTCGGTGAACAGATCGCCCGTGCGGGGGAACTGAAGCCGCAGCTGCCGGTATCGATCCAGTTGCAGCGCGACTTGCGCGGGTGTTTTTCCTTCAGCCAACAGCATCTGCGCACATGCGTCGGCTTCGCCGAGCTGATCTCCGGCAGGGATCATGTATTGCGCGGACGAACTTTCGCGCAGGGGATAGA
>DATJHN010000075.1:0-10732 GCA_035493915.1 Bordetella sp. | reverse complement strand
GTGCATAGACGGGTCCCCGCGGACCCGTCTATGCACGGGCACCACCACCTCTTTCAACCCGAAGAGCCTTTCACCCACGAAGCGCAAGAACGCATTCCGTGCCAGCGTCAATGATTAAGGCAACCCGGCGGACGCCACCAGCAAGACAACCTTAGACAGCAACCATCAACCAGCAATCCCCAACGCCTTGGCAACCCCCGCCGCATAACCCGGATCCGCCTTGGCAAAATGCCCCAACTGACGTCGCACGATTTCCTCAGGCACACCCTGCATAGCCGCGGCAATATTGCTGAACAATTGTTGTTTCTGGCTGTCGTTCATCAAGCGGAACAGATCCCCCGGCTGCTTGTAGTCGTCGTTGCCTTCCCGATGGTCGTAACGGTCGGCATCGCCCGTGATCTTCAGCGGCGGTTCCTGTACCGATTTGTCCTGCACCGGACCGCCGAAGGAGTTGGGCTCATAGTTGACGCTACCGCCGCTATTGCCGTCGAACCGCATCTCGCCATCGCGCGCGTAATTGTGCACCGGACAGCGCGGCCGATTAACGGGCAACTGGTCGTGATTGACCCCCAGCCGATAACGCGCCGCGTCGGCGTACGAGAAGATGCGGAACTGCAGCATCTTGTCCGGGCTGTGACCGATGCCAGGTACCACATTGGCCGGCGAAAAACTGGACTGCTCGACTTCCGCGAAATAGTTTTCCGGATTGCGGTTCAATTCCATCACGCCGACCTCGATCAGCGGATAGTCCTTGTGCGGCCACACCTTCGTCAGATCGAACGGGTTGTACGGCGTCTTGTCGGCATCGGCTTCGGGCATGATCTGCACGTACACGGTCCAACGGGGGAATTCCTTGCGCTCGATGGCCTCGTACAGATCGCGCTGATGCGACTCGCGGTCTTCGCCGATGACCTTGGCGGCATGCTCGTTGGTCCAGTTCTCGATGCCTTGCTGCGTCTTCAGGTGGAACTTGACCCAGAAGCGCTCATTGCGCGCATTGATGAAGCTGTACGTATGGCTGCCGAAACCGTGCATCTTGCGCAGCGACGAGGGCAGGCCGCGGTCGCTCATCAGGATGGTGACCTGGTGCAGCGATTCCGGCGACAGCGACCAGAAATCCCACATCGACGTGGCGCTGCGCATATTGGTGCGAGGGTCGCGCTTCTGCGTGTGGATAAAGTCGGGAAACTTGTACGGATCGCGCACGAAGAATACCGGCGTATTGTTTCCTACCAGGTCCCAATTGCCTTCTTCCGTATAGAACTTGATGGCGAAGCCGCGCACGTCGCGCTCGGCATCGGCTGCGCCGCGTTCGCCCGCCACGGTGGAAAAGCGCAGCAGCAGGGGTGTTTGCGCACCCTTGCGCAGCGCCTTGGCCTTGGTGTACTGGCTGATATCGTGGGTGATCGTCAGCGTGCCGTGGGCGGCCGATCCCTTGGCGTGCACCACGCGTTCGGGGATACGTTCGCGATTGAAATGCGCGTGCTTTTCGAACAGCTGGAAATCCTGGACCAACAGGGGCCCGCGCGGGCCGGCGGTCAAGGCATTCTGGTTGTCGGGAACCGGCGCACCCGAGTCGGTGGTCAGGGTCTTGCGATCGTTGCTCATACTGTGTGGCTCCTCTGAAGGCAGTGGCGATCACGGCGGAGCCGGCGGCCCCGGCGGCACCAGCAAACTGTATGTGCCTTTCGGGATCGGGGGAATTCGATTTTCCCGATCCGGGGTATAGGCATGGCCTATCGCCAGCCGGGACGGGTCGGTGTTTCCGCGTGTGATAGAGGGTACACGACGCACGTTACCGTGCGCTTCGCCCAGCCATGCAAGGTGTCCGTCCGGCCGATCAGCCGAAAGCCTTGCGGCGCAGCATGTCCTGGAACGCGGTGAAGATACGCCGCATATATGCGGGTTTGTAGGGATACAGATCTTCCGGATCCATCGCGTGGATGACGCCGCAGGTATCGCCTTCGAAGACCAGCAGGCGGCCGTCCGGCGTTTCGGCGCAATCCATGACCAGGTAGTCCAGGCCCACGCGCCGGTGGATCTCCTGGAAAGCCGCGGCGTGCCGGCCGCCGAAACCGCTGTCGAAGGCGCGCATCTGTTCGGCTTCTTCCGCGCGGTTGCTGGCGCTCTCGGCCATATCGGCATTCAGGTAATGCACCATCCAGCGCGGTGAAATACCCAGATGGCCCAGATAGGGAGTGCCCTGGATCAGGACCACGCGGTACTTGCGATAGCGGCCGTCCGCGCTGCGGTATTCGACGAAGCGCGACAGGTAGAAGTCGTTCGCATTATTGCCGGCCAGGTATTCCGCCAGGTCGGCGGCGCGGTCGATTTTCGCCAATCCGTTGCCGGCGTGCGAGTCGAGCGGACGAACCAGGACGGGGTAGTCCACGCCCGGCAGGATGTCCGCGGGCGTCGAGCCGCCGCCGGCGATGGCCGATAGGGCGGCGCGGCCGACCCGGGCGATGTCCGGCACGACGATGCCGTCGGCGCCGCGCAGGGCGGCCGACAGGCCGTCGCGCGATGTATTCAATACATGTTCGGGCCGGTTCACCACCGGCGTGTGCCATTGCCCCACTGATTCGGCCAGCGCCTGCAGCAGTGGGCGGTTGGCGGCCGATTCGCCGATCGCGACGATCAGCGCGTCATGAGCCGGCAGGGTGGCGGGTGCCGGCACGCCTTCGCCCACATAGAGAATGTCCAGCGAAACATCGGAATCGGCGATCAGGAATTCCAGCGGTGTATTGGCCAGGAAGTCGCCGCGGGAAACCAGCGCCAGCAGGCGCAGCGTCGCCGGCCGCGCGGCCGCCATGTGATACAGCGGTTGCGTCTGCACCGCATGCTGCTGCAGCGCCAGGGCGGTGTCGCGCTGGCCCAGCAGCAGCAGCACCATGGACAGGTCCAGCGCGGCATTGGCGTCATCGGGATCCTGCTGGGCGCGTGTCAGCAACTGCTGGCGCAACCCTTCCAGGTCGCCCTGCTGGAATGCCAGGGTGATAAGGCGGGCCTTGCCGATCAGCGGCGGCCGTTCGCTATTCGCGGTGGCGGAAGATGAGATGTCGTTCATGGCGTGGAATAGGGTTCAAGCGCGGGGGTGGCAGCCAGTTCGGCGCCGATCCGCAGTACCGCGTCGCACAGACGATCGGTATCGGCGGGCGCGGTGCGGTGATTGACGATGGCGGCGCGGATGGCAAGCGCGCCATTGACGCGCGTGGTCGATGGCGCCGCGATGCCGGATTCCTGCACGGCCAGCACGATGGCCGCGTTCAGGCGGTCGTCGGCGGCCGAGTCGTTGCCGGCGGCGCGGTAACGGAAGCACACGATGTTCAGCGCCACCGGCGCCAGCAGTTCGAGCGCGGGTTCGGTGCGCACGCGGCGCGCCAGATGCCGCGCGATATCGCAGGTGCGCGCGATGGCCGCGCCCAGCTTGTCGGCGCCGTAAACGGTCAGCGTGAACCAGGTTTTCAAGGCGCGAAAGCTGCGCGACAGATCCGGCCCATAATCGCAAGGCCAGGGCGAACCCGCCGCCAGGCCGCGGGTTTCCCGGCTCAGGTAGGCGACGCTGGCGTCGAAGGCCGCGCGATGCGTATCGCCGTCGCGTACCAGGATGAAGCCGGCATCGTAGGGCACCTGCCCCCACTTGTGAAAATCGAAGGCGATCGAATCGGCGCGCTCGATACCGGCCAGCAGCGGGGCCAGGGTGGGCGACAGCATCGCCAGCGCGCCAAAGGCGCCGTCGACGTGGAACCAGATCCCTTCGTCGGCCGCGACGTCCGCCAGGGCGTCGAGCGGATCGACCGCGCCGACGTCCACGGTGCCCGCGGTACCCGCGATCAGAAAGGGTTGGAAGCCGGCGCGGCGGTCCGCGGCGATGGCCGCCCGCAGTGCCGCCACGTCCATGCGGAAGTCGCCATCCACCGGAATCAGCCGCAAGGCGTCGGATCCCAGGCCGGTGATGTCCATGGCCTGCGCGATACAGTTGTGTGCGCAGGCCGAGGTATACGCGGTCAGCCGCGCCGCCTGCGCCGCCACACCCTGGCGCCGCACCGGACGTCCCAGCGCCGCGGCGCGGGCGACCAGCATGCCGACCAGGTTGGCCATGGATGTGCCGGTCACGAACAGCCCGCTGGCGGCTTCCGGGAAGCTGAATACTTCGCGCATCCAGCGCGTGATCTGCCGTTCGACTTCGACGGGAATCTGGTTGCGGCCGCCCAGGTTGGCATTCAAGCCGGCGGCCAGGGTTTCGGCCAGCATGCCGACGGCGGTGCCGCCGCCGTGCACCCAGCCCATGAAACCCGGGTGGGCGTTGCCGACCGCATAGGGCAGGATCTCGCGCATGAAGCGGTCATGCGCTGCTTCCAGGCTGGACGGCGCGCGCGGCAGCGGTTCGCGGAAGCCGGCGCGGACATCGGCCGGCGCGGCCTGCCAGACGGGGCGGTCGCGCAGGGTGCCCAGGTAGTCGAACATGTCGTCGAGCATCCGGTGGCCCTGCGCGCGCAGATCGGCCCAATCGTCGGGATCCAGTGAGCCGTCGGGCGCGGGAGGCGCGGCGGGAGTAAAGGTCATGCGTGTCTGCCGGGTAAAGTGACGTCCAAGGGTGGCGCCCGGGGTCGTGCCTTGTCGGACACGCCCGCAGGCATGTTGCCATCCCCCGTTCCAGCGGGCACACCCGATCAGCGGCCGACTACCGGGCCATTTTGGGCTTTTACCCTGGGATCGCCGGCATCCGGCGTTGAATTTACAATTCCGGCCGACCGGCGTATCGCCGCGCGGCGCCATCCCGGGCGCATCGGCACGGCGTCGACCAGCAGGAGACAGTGTGAGCATCGCGAAGGAAGAGGGTACCGCCGGCGGCAGCCGCGGCGTGGCATGGCTGGTTGCCGGCGCATTCTTCATGGAAATGCTGGATGCCACCGTCATTACCACCGCGCTGCCGGAAATGGCCGGCAGCTTCGGCGTCCGGCCGGCCGACATGTCCATCGGCATGAGCGCGTACCTGTTGGCGCTGGCGGTCTTCATCCCCGTCAGCGGCTGGGTGGCGGACCGCTACGGACCCCGCCGCGTCTTCGGCGGCGCGCTGGCCCTGTTCACCGTGGCGTCCGTTCTGTGCGGCTTGTCGCAGTCGCTGGGCCAGTTCACGGCTGCGCGCATACTCCAGGGCCTGGGCGGCGCGATGATGGTGCCCGTCGGGCGCCTGGCGGTGTTGCGCGTCACGCCCAGGCAGGACCTGGTCAAGGCGATCG
This sequence comes from Bordetella sp., assembly GCA_035493915.1. Taxonomy (GTDB): domain Bacteria; phylum Pseudomonadota; class Gammaproteobacteria; order Burkholderiales; family Burkholderiaceae_B; genus Bordetella_C. Next base: position 5,489 of record DATJHN010000075.1, on the reverse strand, counting down.
CCATCATCACCTGGCCGGGGCTGGCGGCGCCCGTGATCGGCCCGTTGGTGGGCGGCATCGTGACGACCACGCTCGGCTGGCACTGGATATTTTTCCTGAACGTACCCCTGGGCCTGGCCGCGCTGGTCGCCAACGCGCGCCTGGTACGCGGGTCGCCCGGCGGCCCGCGGCCCTTCGATATCCAGGGTTTCGTGCTGACCGGCGTGGGCTGCAGCGTGCTGATGTACGCGGTCGATTTGTGCGGCAAGCTGGACGTGGATTGGGGCGAAGTGCTGGGGCTGCTGGCGCTGGCCGTGGTGTCGCTGGTCCTGTCCGTGCGCCATTTGCGCCGCGCGACGCATCCGCTGGTGGATCTGTCGCCCATGCGCCACCAGACCTTCGCGGTCACGATGTACGGTGGCTCCCTGTTCCGGATCTCCATCGGCAGTGCGCCTTTCCTGTTGCCGCTGATGTTCCAGGTGGGTTTCGGCCTGTCACCCGTCCAGGCGGGTTCACTGATGCTGGCCTTGTTCGCGGGCAATCTGGCGATGAAGCCGGCGACCAGTTGGGTAATGCGAACCTGGGGCTTTCGCCGCGTGCTGGTGGTCAACGGTCTGCTGGTGGCGGTGGGTTTCGCGCTGTGCGCCACCTTGACGGCGGGAACTCCTGCCTGGTGGACCTCGGCGCTGCTGTTTTGTGCCGGAATGAGCCGGTCCATGCAGTACACCGCCTTGAACACGCTGGGCTTCGCGGACGTGCCCAAGCCTTCCATGACGGGCGCCACGACACTATTCAGCGCCTGCCAGCAACTGAACGCGGGCCTGGGCATCGCCTTTGGCGCGGTGGCGCTGCGCGCCGCCGAATGGCTGACCGCGAATGGCCAGGCCGCGCCCGGCCCCTTGCAGTTCCGGATCGCCTTGCTGCTATCGGCGGCCCTGGCGGCCGTCGCGATTATCGACAGCGCGCGCCTGCCCGCCGATGCCGGGGCGGATATCAGCGGACACAAGCGGCCGGCCTGATTCAGTCGCCGTCCTCGCTGGCGCTAAGGTTGTCCTGGCCGGCCTCCAGGAAAACCTTGAGCCGCAGCAGGTCGTCGCGCGCCTGGGCGCCGGGGCTGTCGCCCCAGAGCTTTGCCACGACGCGGCCGAGTTCGCCCGCCGGCGGTTCATAGGCGATCACGGCTTGGACCTCGGTGCCCAGCCCCACCACATCGCTGAAGGTCAGCGAGCCCGTGTGCCGGACCGGCGATTCGGGCGTCGATTCCCAGGCGATGCGAGTATTGGGCACGTCTTCCGTCACGACGGTATCCCATTCCAGGGTTTTGCCCAGCGGCGCCTCGATGACCCAGTGACTGTGACGGCTATCCACAACCTCCACGCGCAGCAGGTGTTGCATGAACTGCGGCAGGTTGCGGAATTCCCGGCAGAATGCATAGACCTGGTCGATGGGCCGTTGGACCACCACGCGCTGCAGGGATGCACTCGCCGTGTTCCAGCCGCGCTCCGCGGCGACCCGGCGTTCATGGGGTGTTTTGGCCAGGCGCGCCTTGACCGCGCAGCGGCCGGACAGGCCGCGGCTTAGCAGCGCGCCACCGGCAAGTGCGGACAGGGCCCCCACGATACCGCCCCGCCGCAGTCCCGCAACCACCAGTGCCCCGCCGCCGATGCCGGAAACCCAGCGTTCGGTTTCGTTCAGATTGGCCGGGCCGATTTCCGGTTTGGCCGCTAGAAAGGTCAGCAGTTGCGAGACGTTTTTCGACATTGAGGGTGCCATGGGGTTCTCCGCGTGGACTCAGTGCGCATGCTGGGCGTGGCGGTTGGCGGCCCGTGTGCGTGCGGCCTTGCGGGCGGCGGCGGAACGGCCCGCGGCGCCCTTGGTTTGCGCTGCCTTGCGCGCCGCCGCGGAGCGGTCGGATGCCGTGCGCTTGCGTGCTGCCGTCTTCGTTTGCCCCGACAGCGCGCGGTGCGATGCACCCGCGGTACTTTCGCGCTTCAGGGCCTTCGTGGTGGCCGCCGATCGGGTCGCGGACTTGGCACCGCCCTTGCTGGCATGGGCTTTGTCCTGGCTGGCCTTCTTCTTGGTGGCCTTGGATGCGGTGGACTTGGTCGGCACCTTGACGCCGGAGCGGCGAGCTTCCGACAAGCCGATGGCCACCGCCTGTTTGGCGGAGCGGACACCGTGCTTGCCTTCGCGCACGTGTTCGATCTGTTCGCGGACGAATTCGCCGGCCTGGGTGGACGCCGACTTGCCCTGCTTTTTGTCGCGTTCAGCACGGGCTAGGGTTTTGCGTTCGGGCATGGTCATCTCCATCTGGAAGCGGGCCCGGGATGGGACCGATGGGTGTCCTGCCCGCGCAGCAAACCCCATGCCGCGCACCGCATGATCGCGCCGCCGTGCACGGTATTTACGTGAGAGATCCTCCGCGCACGGCATTTGCGTAGCCTGCATGCCGTGTCCCTCCGGGCGCGGCATTCAAGGAGAACTCACATGGCCAATCACGTATACAAGCAGATCGAACTGGTCGGCTCTTCGACCACGTCCAGCGACGACGCTGTTTCCCGCGCCATCGAGCGCGCGTCCTCGACGCTGCGCAGTATCGAATGGTTCGAGGTGACCAGCGTCCGCGGCCATATCGAGAACGGCGAGGTGGCGCATTGGCAGGTATGCCTGAAGATCGGCATGCGCATCGAGGACACGGAATGATCGATGGCGCAGGCCGAGGCGGAAGGCGGACTGGCTGCTTATGCGGCCAGTTTCTCGACCCAGGCGACATACCCGTCTACCCAGCCTTGCAGGAACTTGCGGGTGTCGGGATTGGCGATGGCGCCGTCGGCATCGAAAAAGCCGTCCTTCATCTGCAGGAAAATCTCCGGCAGGGTCAGCGTCATGAAGCCTTCGGCCGCCAGGATGTTGCGCAGGTGCTGCTGCGCCAGCGCCGTGCCAGCGCTGCTGGGAGAAATACCGACGATGCCGCCGGGCTTGCCGGTCCAGGCGTTCTGCCCGTAGGGGCGCGAGGCCCAATCGATGCCGTTTTTCAGCGCGGCCGGAATGGAGCGGTTATGTTCCGGCGTCACGAACAGCACGCCGTGCGACTTGCGGATAAGGTCTTTAAGCGCCAGGGCGGGAGCCGGCATGGCCTGGTCCAGGTCCTGGTTGTACAAGGGCAAGTCCAGGTTGGCGTGGGTCAGCTTGAAATGGGCCGGCATCAGTTTTTCCAGCGCATGAGCCAATTGCAGGTTGAATGAGGCCTTGCGCAGGCTGCCGACTAGCACGGCGATCTGGTAATCCATGGTTCCGCTCCCTGATCGGATGATGTGTGAGCCAGTGTAGGGGACTGAGGCTGCCCGGCAAGCTAAAAGCAGCCGCAATACAACTGAGCGGCAAGGCGACGCAATCGGCGATCCCGATAACGCCGGAGCCGGTATCAGGGCAATGTACTAACCGTGGCCTCTCTTCCTGCACCGATATGGTGCGAAATATACGGGTTTTCACTGATACGGTGAATTTTGCGTTGCAGCATTTATCGCGTCTATCCGCTTTTGGCACGAATGTCACAGGGCATATTGCGGCGCAAAAATTGGCACGCGTATTGCTCTACAGAAATAGCCAGCGCTGTTTCTGGCCCGACCGAGGAGTATTCGCCATGCCTGCCCCCGCCGTATCCGTGCCGGCCCCTGTCACCATGCTGATCACCCGCCACATCGCCGCCGACCGCTATAGCGATTTCCTGGCGTGGCTGCGCCAGGGTGAAATCCTGGCGGCCGGATTTCCCGGGTTTCTGGGCTCCGGCGTGCTGCAACCGCCGGAGGGCGGCGACCAATACCAGATCGTGCTGCGCTTCCACGACGAGAGCAGCCTGTCGCGCTGGGAAAATTCGCTGCCGCGCAAAATGTGGCTGGAACGCGGACGCGAACTGGTGCGCGAAAGCCGGGTGCATCGGGCAACCGGCATGGACGCCTGGTTCGGTCCGCAGAAGAGCGCGCCCCCGCGCTGGAAGCAGGCTTTCGCGATCTGGGCGGTCTATTGCCCATCGCTGCTGTTGTTCAACGTCCTTTTCCAGAACCAGCTGATGTCGCTGTCGCTCTTCTGGCGCGTGTTTGCGACGACGTCGATCATGAGTCCCATCCTGTCCTTCTTTTTGATTCCCTTCATCAGTCGCGTGTTGCACGGCTGGCTGCATCCAGGAATGAGCCGGTCGGCCGCGCGCGGGCTCCTGAAAGCACCGCGCCAGGCGTGATTTCGCCGGCCCGATCCCGCGGATGGTCCGGCCGCCAACGGTCCAGTTCCGCCATTGGCCCAGATCCCATTGGCCCGGTCTCGCCAGTGGCCGGGTCTTCTTTTTTGCCAGGTCTTACGTGTCATGCGCGGCGGTCGCGATAGACCCTTAGGCTTCTGATAAAGTCCGGCTGGTTTTCGGCGGTGGGCATCGCCCGCCATGGATTTTCAGGAGCACGCATGAACCTCACTATGGACGGCTTTGCCGCGATGATTCCCACCGCGGTCGATATCGGCCTGAACCTGGTCTGGGGCGTGGTGATACTGGGTCTGGGCTGGTGGGCGGCCGGCCTGCTGGGCCGCTGGGTGCGCCGCCTGGCGCAGCGGTCGGACCGTGTCGACCGCACCGTCATCCCCATGTTCTGCACGACCGTGGTCTGGGCCGTGCGCATTTTTACGCTGATCGCGGTGCTGGCGCAGTTCGGCGTGCAGACGGCCAGCATCATCGCGGTGCTGGGCGCCGCCGGCCTGGCGGTGGGCCTGGCCTTGCAGGGCACGCTGCAGAACATTGCCGCCGGCATCATGCTGTTGATGCTGCGGCCGATCCGGGCGGGCGAATATATCGCGCTCAGTTCCGGCAGCGAAGGCACGGTGGAAGAAGTCGGCCTGTTCCTGACCCGGCTGATCCAGGGCGACGGCATCCATGTGACACTGCCCAACAGCACGATCTGGAACGCCACCATCACCAACTACAGCCGCAACGCGACCCGCCGTTTCGACATGGCGGTGGGCATACGCTACGGCGACGATCTGGACCTGGCCATCACCACGCTGCGCGACATCGTTACCACGCATCCGCTGGCGCTACAGTCGCCCGTGCCCGACGTGCGGGTATTCGAATATCGCGACAATGTGGTCATCGTCAATGTGCGTGTGTGGGCCGAATCCGCGCGCTATTGGGAGTTCCGTTGGGATCTGCTGCACAAGACGCGTCTGGCGTTGGACGCCGCCGGCCTGCGTCCGCCCGTTCCAGTGCGGGAAGTTACCTACACGAACGCCGAGCGGGATCCAGCGCCGGGTAAATAAACATCAAACCCGCAGCCGTGCCAGTTCGGCCTTGATCCAGCCGGCGATTTCCCGTTGCCGCTGCGCCGGCATGCGATCGATGATGGCCGTGACGCTGATCGCCAGCACCGGCATGCCCTGGCTGTCGAGCAGGGCACACCCCACCCCCAGCGCGCCGCGCACCGCATGGTTGCCCACCACGGAATAACCGCGCGATCGCGTGTTTTCGA